>NZ_FYEW01000001.1:617528-926293 GCF_900187375.1 Hymenobacter gelipurpurascens
GTTCGGCTTCAGCATCACGCTCAGCAGCCTGATAAGTGGTACTCTGCTGCTGCAGGGCGTACTGATTGTGGCCGTACTCACAGCTATCCGCTACTTCTACCTGCGCTACATTGCGCGCACCGATCTGATTCCGGAGTTGTTCATCGCCCCCAAAGGCCTGATTACGGTACTGCTTTTCTACAGCATTCCGGAGCAGCACCACATTGGCGAGGTAGGGGAGAATATCCTGTTCGTGGTTATTCTGCTTACTGGCCTACTGATGATGGCCGGGCTGCTGCTGGCCCGCGAGGAGCCCGAAATAGGAGAGTATTAGCGGTGAATTTGTGAAGTGGTGAATTTACCGTGCAGCTTGCCCAAGATGCGCTAATTATGCCCCTAGGCCACACTTCACCTTCAGCTTTCGCTTTCCCGGATGAGCTGACGACGGTAGCTCGAAAGAATAGTGGACTTCAGAATAAAGCCCTGATACCGTTCATCGGCGCCCACCACGGGCAAGGCCCAGGCGCCCAACTCTTCCATGCAGCGCAGCGTGTCCTGAATGGAATCATCGGGGCGGACGGTAGCTGGTGGCTCGCTCATCAGGTCCTGCACGCGGGTGGTATTGTAGTGCTCATCGTCGAACAGGGCGTCGCGGACCGTATCGAGGCTGATGATGCCGTGGAGGTGGCCCTGGTCATCGACCACCGGAAAGAGGTTGCGGGTTGCGTGGCGGAAGGCGACTACCAACTCTCCCAGCGTATCATCGGGGTGAACCGTAAGGAAATCCGTCTGTACTAACTGATGTAAGTCCAGCTGGGCCAGGAGCCCCCGGTCGCGGTCGTGGTGTACATACACGCCGCGCTGCACCAGCTTGCGAGTGTATACAGAGTAGGGCTCGAAATAGCGCGTAATCAGGTAAGAGCCAGACGTTACCACCATCAAAGGCACGAAAAGCGCATAACCGCCCGTGATTTCCGCAATCAGGAAGATGCCGGTAAGCGGGGCGTGCACTACGCCAGCCAGCGTACCCGCCATGCCCAGCACAATGAAGTGCACCTCCGAAATAGGGTAGATGCCGCTCAGGTTGATCAGGCGGGCAAAAATAAAGCCCATCAGCGCGCCTGCAAACAGCGAGGAACCGAACATGCCCCCGTTACCGCCAGCCCCGATGGTGATGGTGGTGGCCACTACTTTCAGCAGCATACTACCGCCGGCTACCAGCAGCAACAGGCCTACACTCTCGTCGCGGTACACGGCAAACAAGGAGCCGTCCACGAGTTGCTCGGCGTGGCCGCCCAGCAGCAGCTGCACAATGTTGTAGCCCTCGCCATAGAGCGGCGGAAAGACGAAAACCAGCAAACCTAGCCCTAGGCCACCCAGCAGCACCTTGCGGTAGGTGCCAGGCCAGCGCTCAAAAAACTTATCGGCCCAGAAGTATACCCGAATCATGTAGACGGAGAGTAGCGCCGTGAAGCCAGCCAGCATCAGGTAGAAAGGCACCGCATCTACGGGCCAGCTGGTCGTAATCAGCACGAAGGGCTGGCCTGCATAGAGGGCTTTTGAAACCACTGTGGCAGTGGCCGACGAGATGAGCAGCGGTACGAAAAACGCCGCCGACAGCTCCGACAGAATAACCTCCACGGCAAACAGCACGCCCGCAATAGGCGAGTTGAAGATAGCTGCCACACCCGCTGCCGCCCCGCACCCCGTGAGCAGGCGCCGCTCGCGCCGACCGATGCGCAGCACCCGGGCCGTATTGGAGCCAATGGCCGAACCCGTAACCGAAATAGGGGCCTCCAGACCCGCCGACCCGCCAAACGTAACCGTCAGGAACGACGAAACCAGCTGGGAGTACAGCTTGCTGCGGGGCACTATGCTGCCTTGCCGGGCAATATTGTAGATGATAGCCCCAATGCCGCGCCCGAGGTTGCCGCCCAGAAAATAGCGCGTAAACAACACCGTGAGGGCCACCCCAATAATAGGGTAGAGAGACAGGGCAAACACTTGGTATTGCTCTGGCACCCAGGCATACAGCCAATGCTGGGCATCGTGCACGGAGGTTTTAAGCACTACCGCCGCCAACCCGGAAAGCACGCCTACCAAAATACTCACCAGTATCAGGTACACCCGGTCGTTGAGATGACGCAGGCGCCACAACAACAGAGGACTCAGCAGCCGATGAAAAGTATTCTTGGGCATAAGCACGCAACATCAGACACTCGCCCTTGCAGATTTTTCTGCGGCGTTAGGATAGCGCTGTTTAAACTAACGACAAAAGTCGCCGGATAGGCACGCCGCCGCCGGTTTCCTTCTGGCTAGGCGCCGGACAGCACCGCAACGTAGCTGAAGCGTGTTTATTTCCGGCGCCGGAAGAACCTGGGGCAACTTACGCACTTTATACTGGCCTAGGCCACTTGGTAACCTACTGCCCAAGAACAGGTACTCCCACCCCGGCGCCCAGAAGCTCCTGCTTTACCTGCTGCATCAGGCGGCTTTTCTGTTGCAGCACGCCCCGGCGGTAGTCTTCAGAATCGGTCCAGAAGTACACCCGCAGGTCGACGGTGGTGGCCGTGGCTTTCTCCAGATTCACGTAGGGCGTGCGGGGAGCCTGCTGCACCTCCGGCACTGAGCGCAGAAAATTCAGAATAATATGGATAACCGAATCGGGCGTTTCGGTCTCGCCAAGCTCTACACTAACCAGAAACTCCTGCCGCAGATTGCCGTCGCGGGTGTAGTTGATCAGTGGCTCTTTCAAGACCAGGGAGTTCGGCAGGAAAATGTGCTTGCCATCGAAGGTGCGCACCAGTGTAGTCCGCAGATTGAGGGCCTCCACATGGCCAATCAGGTCTTTGATCTGGACTGTATCGTTGATGTGAAACGGGCGGTTAAAGGCCAGAATGACTCCGGCCAGGAAGTTTTCGGCTATATCCTTGAAAGCAAAGCCCACAATAAATGCCGACACCCCCGCCGCGCTCATCAGCCCCGTTACAATGCCGCTGAAACCCAAAATATTGAGGGCCAGTAGTAAGCCTACCAAAATCATGACCCATTTGCCAATGCTGGCCAGAAAGTCGCCGAGCAGCGGGTCGGCGGACCGGTTTCGGAGCCGTCCACCCAGGAAAGCACTCAGGCGGTTGGCCAGAAACACAGCCGCTACCAGCAGCACCAGCGCTACCAGCAGCTTCGGAAGAATAACTAAAAACTGCTGCCAGTAAGCCAGCAGCACACGACTCAAATCCTGCACCATACTCTACCTCTAAAATTGGCCCGCGGGCTAAAACAGAAGCCCCGTTGCACAAGGGCAGCGGGGCTTTAGAGGGGGTATACGAAAAATATGGGGCAGAAGGTTGGGCGCTAGGCCACTGCGGGCCGGTTCAACCAGCGCCAGAAAACCACACCACCCGCCGCGTAAGCCACTATATCGAGCGGATCGGGGGTGGTGCGAGCATCAAAGTGGGGCAGGATGGCTTCAAACCACACCGACATAACAACCCAGGTGCTGAAAATCCAGGACGTAGGCAGCACGAAGCTGGGCCGGTGGAAGTAGAATCGCCGAAAAAACCACAGCAGCATCGTCAGCTCTAGGGGCAGGGCCAGCACATCAGCCACGTACGAGCGCATTGCCGTGGGCAGGGGCCAGTGGGCCGAAAGGGAGCCGCCATGTTTATACACAACGGCCACCACATACACCGCTGTGCCCACCAGAAATAACGGATGCCGTAGCTCGCTAGGCCACTTCTTCATCCGGCCAGCAGCGTCAGGAACCACACCACAAAGGACACCAGGGCCGCAAAGGCCAACTGCCCACCCCGAATGATCTTCTTGAAGAAGCGCACGGTGGGGCTGTCGTCGGGGTTGATCTGGATCTGCAGGAACGAGGGCAGTGGTTCCTCGGCTTGTTTCTGCCGGGCCTGCTCGCTGCGGAGGCGTTGCGGATCCAGGAGCTGCCCGCACCGCTCACACCGGTCCTCTGGGCGTTGCTGCCAGTTGCTCCAGAAGCCACACGCCGGACACTTTTTGGTGGCACTGAGCAGAGAATTGGTGTTGGGCATGGAGAGAGGGGAAGTGCAGGCGAGAACGAGCGAATGGCCTATCTAGAGCGAAGGATTATAGCAGAGAAATACGCTTCGTGATGGTGCCATGGGCCGTGTATACTACAACCAGATAGAGCCCTGGCCGGTTCGGGGCCAGAGTTACGGTTAAGGTACGGGCCGTCTGTTGCCGCAGATTATGTGCAAGAACCAAGTGGCCTAGCGCATCAAAAATCTGCATTTGCTGGACGGCAACATTCGCTTTCTGCCAGTCAAGCGTCAGCTGGCCTGCCGTTGGGTTAGGATACAGCGTAAGAGCGGAGGAAAGTGCTGCATCTGCCGCTGTTGCAACTGGTACCACAAACTTTGTGGCCGACAGGCCGGGGCCACCGGCTCCGGCGACTGAAAGTAAGCCTGAGCGTGCCCCTGTTGGCACTTCAGCCACAATCTGTGTGGGGCTGCTGCTCACAAGCTTGGCGGGCACTCCCTCAAAGTACACGGTGTCGGTCTGGCCATCAGCCAGAAAATTCCGTCCCTCAATCGTAACCAAGGTGCCCGCACTGCCTTCAGCCGGCGAGAAGCTGCTGATGACCGGCGCTGGAATAAACGTAAACTCCGTAGCCGTAGTAGCCTTGCCGCCTGGCGTTTGTACCTCTATCGGCCCAGATGCTGCCAAGGTGGGCACGCGCACGAGCAGCTGGGTGGCAGAGGCCTGCAGCACTACTCCCGAGGTAGCCCCGAACAGCACCGTGTTGCGAGTAGGTACTTCCGAGAAGTTGGTGCCGGTAAGCGTAACAGAGCTGCCAGCTTTGCCTTTTCCTGGGCTGGAAATCGTGAGGGTAGGCGGGTGCCACGTTTTGAAAAGTGACAGGCTTTCTGCCTGGCCACCAAGAGTTTTTATCAGAATATGGCCTACTGGTGCGCCTGGAGGTACCTCTACATCTAGGCGGGAGGAAGTGGCGAGTACTACGCGAGCCGCTAGGCCACCTATCGTAACCGTATCCTGATCAGGCACTGGTGAGAAATGGGCGCCCGTAAGTGTAAGTATGGTGCCTGGAATTCCCTCTTCGGCGGAAAGAGATGTAAGTGTAGGAGGCAGAAAGGCCGTAAAGCTGGCCGTGGAATGGGCAGAACCATCAGGGGTGATAACCTGAATCCGGCCCGGAGTTGCGCCCGCCGGCACCCGCACCGTGAGCGAAGTAGGAGTGACCTGGAGAATTTGGGCTGCCGTGCCCTGGAACCGTACCTGATTACCAGTTGTAGAGGGCGCAAAATGCTGCCCCGTTATGGTAACCAGCGTGCCCGCCCGCCCCTGAGCCGGCGAGAAGCCGCTAATACCGGGAGATACAACGACATCCTTCGCAGCCAGCTCCAAGCCCGGTACCACGGAAGGGGGTACATCGAAAATTCGGTTCAGTGTAGTGTTGGTCCGGACGGGCTCGTTGTAATCAAAGAATATATCAGCGAAGTTTTCTATGCTGGCTTTTGGCGCTAGGCCACTTCGGGGTTGAATGCTGAACTGCACAAACCCATTGCTGCCTAGCAGGTTGTGGCTGCTGTCGGGGAGCAGGATATTATCAAAGGTGAAGGTAAGTACTGGCCTAGCTTGGCCCGTGATGCTCAGGTGGTAGGGGTGGGAGACGGCGCCTACCTGTAGCGTGCTGATATCCAGCCCGGCATCCAGCGTATCTACCACTACCACCCGGTAGGCCACATCGTTGCCGGTGTTCTGAAAGCGCACCTGGTAGCGGAGTGCTGTGTTGGTGGGCGTGTAGTGTTGGGCCGTGAGCCCCGCCGGAAGCACATGCTTGTCATTGGGATCATAGGAGTCCAGAATTGGCTGACAGTCTTCGGCTTTTTCGGGCTCGGCGTCATCGGGCGGGAAGGCCATCATGGCTGCACTAGGCTGCCCATTAGTAACCCTGCCGGGCAGCTCTACATTGGCACTAGCGGTGGCCTTTAGGGGGTGCCCTAGCGGCTGGTCGGCTTCTACCCGCACTACCTGGCCTGTGGCCGGAATCCGCAGCACGAGGCTGTCGGCGGCGGGCAGAGAGTAGCGGTGTATCAAGGCCAGCTGGGCATCCTGGTACACCCGCAGGTTTAGGCTATCGGTAGTAGAGCCTTTGCCGGTATTTCGGATAGTGAAGCGCGCTTGATTCCCTGGCTGAGTGGTGCCAGCCACTGTAATAGAGGCCTCATTCCAGTTGGGTGGAGGAGGGTAAGTGTTAACCGGAGTGATCCAGGCTTTGGTGCATACCGTCAAGCCCCGAATGCTGGCGTCACCACACGCAACCGAATCCAGAATGGTAATGGTGCCGTGCTGGTTTGGCTGCAAGGTGCCGACGTCGAATACATAATTCCCTCGGGCATCTTGGGTATGCGGCATATTTGCCGAAATAAACAACACATGCTGCGGCAACTCTACCATCACCTTGGCATCGGCAACGGCTACAAAGCCCGTGTTGCTGTAGGCCACCGTGGTGGTATTGCGGAAGCAGCGCCGACGCCGGTTAGAGGCCACGCTCACACTTAGATAAGGCATAGCCGAAAGTTGATTACCGAAGTCCGGACCCGGCACGGAACTATCATATTCGGCCAAATGCACAGTAGTGGCCGTGGTACAGGTCTGCAGGATAGTACGGCCGGGCTCCTGGGGTAGCAGCTGCCGAACGGTATAGGTGCCTGTATCCGCGGCAATGGAGTAGTTGCCGTTTTCGTCGCTGTAGCCATAGTAACCACCTGGCTCGGCTATCACGGCTATATTGGGGAGGGCCGGGGCCGTTTTGGGGGCGCAGGCATAATTCAGGTCCTGAAAAATACGCCCGGTTATCAGACCTTTACGCGCTCCAGTAGGGTTTGTAGCAGTGAAAATGTGCACCGCATCCCGGTCATGGTTGAGGGCAAGCAGCCGGGTGCCTTGCAGGTTAATAGAAGGATAGCTGAACGTCCCGGGAATTCGACTGGCAAGGGTGCCAGTAGCGTCATATACCTGCACAAACGCATCGAGCGTAGAGCCGATAAACACCCTGCCGGCCGCATCAACGCTAATGCCCACATAGCATCTAGGGTACGTATCATCAATAGCCGTCAGGTTCTTACTCTCGCGGATAAACTGACCGGTCGAGCTGAATTTTTGGAGTCTGTGCCCATTGATATCGGTTACATACACAAAGCCCCGGGCATCTACCGCAATGGCTTTGGGTGTATCAAACTGACCGGCGCCTCGGCCCTTACTGCCGAAATGCAGCACCGGCCGGCCGTATTGGTCTAGTTTATATATGATGCCAGAGTAACTATCCGTCACATAAATCTCTCCAAGCGGCCCTATACCAAGGGTTGAATAATCTGGCCCGCCCTGTGTAACACTGGGAATAGTAATTTTACTAATGTACTGCCCTAGTGCATTGAATTTCTTGAGAGAGGTGGTCTTAAGGTCATATTGTAGCGCATAAATATTGTTACTCATATCAGTCACTATTCCCAGTACAAAGTCGCTACCCAAAAACTCGCCTGGAGTCCCTGTATTGGGGAAACGATTTATCTTCTGACCATTGGAAGCATACTTTACAAGCTGCCTTTTGATAGCATCATAGACGTAAAAATCGCCTGATTTATCCTGAGTTAAGAAAGTGAAGCCAGTCTGATTTCCCCATTGGCCGACTGGCTGACCGGCAGAATTTAGCTTCCACAGCTGGGCGCCGCCCGTATGATCGTAGCGGGTTTGGACCCGGGCCGTGGAAACATATAAACTGCCCTCTTCGTCAAAATGCAGCGTATTGGTTTCCGTCGTAAACCCGGGCATGAGTATGCTCTGGTAAACGCCGGCAGAGTTGAATTTAGAAATAGCAATACCGTTCAGTGTATAGAAATTCCCGGCGGCATCTAACGCTAAGCTGTAACGGGCCTGCAGGTTATTAGAGCCGGCTTTAATGGAAAACGTCTGTTGCAGTTCCCCCGTGTTGGCACTGAGAGTCATGACGTCATAGGCGCCGTCCAGAATGAAAACGTGTCCCTTTACGTCAGTTACAATATCTTTATAAGCCGAGAGAGTCACTACACTCTCGGTTCGTGATATAATTGGGTCGTAGATCCACTGTAGCTGGGCCTGCGCATTGAATTTTAGTATCCGGAGCGGCTCTACTACATACACATTGCCCGCCGCATCTATCGTTAGGTTCTCGGGGTAGCTGTCTCTGCTGATGGAAGGGTCCGCCGTCCATTTGGCATGGGTGAAAGTTAGCAGCTGCTGGCCCTGAGGGCTGAATTTGCGAACCTCACGGGCGCCTTTATCGGCCACATAAAAGTTGCCGGCTGCATCGGTGCTTATGGCCAGGATATTGGCCAGTTTGGCCTTAGCAGGATCCGGGCTGTTGGGGTCAAGCTGCGCTACAAATCGGCCTTGCTCGTCTAGCTTCGTGACATGCCCATTATCCAGCACATAGACAAAGCTGTGTGCATTTGCGGCCACATCGCGCGGACTCTCAAGCGGCGTACCAATAACACCCTTCAGCTGAAATTCAGCAGATGCTTGCGCCAGGCCAGCGAGCGGCAAGAGCAGCAGGCAGCACCATACATAAAACGTACGCATGTAATAACAAGAATAAAAGTCGGGCAAATAGGATAGGCTAGGAGAATAGAAAAGAAAAAGGAGCTGGGTTACAGCTCCATAATATCTTCGTTCCAGAGCGTAGGCTCGTCGCGGATAAAGTCCGCCATCATCTGCACGCACTCGTCGAGGTCCAGGATTTCTACCTCCACGCCGTGGCTTTCAAGAAAGGCTCGGGACTCGCCAAATGTGCGGTCTTCGCCTACTACCACTTTCGGGATTTTGAACTGCACGATGGTGCCGGCGCACATGTAGCAGGGCATGAGCGTGGTATAGAGCACCGTGTCGCGGTAGGTGCGCTGGCGGCCGGCATTGTAGAGGGCGTCCATTTCGCCGTGCTTAATGGGGTTGTCTTCCTGCACGCGCTTGTTGCGGCCGCGGGCTACAATCTTACCGTCGCGCATGAGTACCGAGCCGATTGGAATGCCGCCTTCCTGGCGGCCCTGGCGCGCCTCATCAATAGCGGCCTGCATAAATTCGTCCATGGTATTTTGGGTAGGGCCTGCGGTGGAAGCTAGGCCAGGTGAATAGGAATAAAAGCTGCAAGCTACGGCTTGCGCTGCACTTACTGGCCTAGCGGGCGCAAATGCTACGATACGCACAATACTGGCACTTATCCAAGTCGTCGGTTTTGCGGATGGGTTCCTGCGGGTCGAGGATGCGGTTTATTATTCGGCCGAGCAGCTGCTCGCTGTGCTGCACAAAGTCCTGGCCGCCTTCCGTCAGAAAGCTCATATCCGCCGACATAGGGCCGGCGCTTAGGTTGCGCAGGGAAATGATAGCGGCATCCGCGGCGGGGCGCCCGCCGTGGGCCAGCATCAGGCGGTAGAGCCAGAGTTGCCGGACCTTATCGGCGCTGGGTGTGGCATCCGTGATGAGGCGCTCCACGGCATCGGTGGGGCCTTCGCCGCGCTTGAGCAGGCGCAGGTCGTAGGCCTGTACGAGGCCGGTTTTGTAGTCTACCACGCGCAGGCGGCCATCGGGCAGCTGATCCACGCGGTCAGCAAACCCTACCAGGCTCACGGGCAACTTCTCGCCGGAAGGAAGCGGCACATAAATGGTGGCCTGCAGCGCTTCTTCCAGGCTCTGCACCTGGAGCGGTAAGCCATCGGGCTGTTCCAGCAAACCCTCGAGGTAGCGGCGCACCAGCTGCGAAGCTACCTGGCCTAGTACGTGGTTAAGGCCTTCGTCGGCGCGGGCGTGGCGGCCTTCCTCCTCCTTGCGCAACGCCTTGGCAATCATGATGGGAGCGAGCTTCACGAGGCCTGGAATATCAGCGGTGGTAATGGGCTGCTTGCGCTGCTGAAAGGGCTGCATCAGTTCCTCCAGCGCCTCGTGCACCACCGTCCCGAAGCCATCGGGACCCAGGACTTCCTCCACTTCGTCGTTTTCGCGGAAGCGGGCTACTCGCTGGAAATAGAACTGCAGGGAGCAGTTCAGGTATTGGTTTAGAGCCGTGGGCGAGAGGCCTTTCACCAGCACTGCGCGAAGAGCCAGCAGCATGCCGGCATCTTTTTCTAGCACAATGTCGCCGGGAGCTTCTCTTTCGCGCTCCACCGTTAGCTCATGGGCCGAAGATGTTTCGGGCAGAGACGCCAAGGGCTTGTGAGGCTCCTCGGCGAGAGAAGTCACGGTCAGGTCGTGCAGGCGTAGGCCAGGGCTTTGGGGCAGCAGGTCGTTTTCAATTTGCAGCAGGAAGCGGCTTCGCTCGCCGGTGCGTGTACCCTCGGCGCCGGGCAGAATGTGGAGCAAATCTACCTGCCGGGCGCGCTGGAGCAGGCGCCAGAACTGGTGAGCCGTGGCGGCTTCGTGGTCGGCGTAGGTGGGTAGCTGGAAGGTGGTTAGTACATCGTACGGGAACAGGGAGCTGTGGCGCTTGGGGGCCGGCAGTACGTTCTCGTTGCAGCTCAGAATGATGATGTGGTCGAAGTCGAGGGCGCGGGTTTCGAGCAAACCCATCACCTGCACATCGGCAATGGGCTCCCCGCTGAACGGCAGGCGCGTGTTCTTCATCTGCTCATAGAGAAACCGCCGGAACGAGCGCACCGACAGTCGCTGCTCTCGGCAGTCAAACACCGAATCAAGCCGCTTCACGAGCGTGAAAAATAAGTATAGGTACTCCGCCTCAATGGCAGAGTGCTGATCCTGATACGCCTTTTTGAGCAGGTCGATGAGCGTGTAGCAGGCCGCAATGATGTCGTCGCAGTTGTTCCACGTCTTGAACAGCGCCCGAATCAGCGGGTGGCCCTGCCCCCAGGTCTGCAGCTCTTCGGCGGTGAGCAGCACGGCGTGACGCTTCACAATGGTGCGGCACACTTTGTCCAGCAGGCCGTGGAAGTTCTCTTCGGGCTGCTTATCGAGCCACTGCTGGTAGCGCCGCAAAAACGGGTGCTGCAGCAGCTTGCTTACAGCCAAGTGGTGATAGCGCGGAATGCCGTAACCGGTTTCCGGCGAGCCTTCCCTTACGCCCGTCAGGTGCACTTCAAACAGCAGATCTACCAAGTTAAACAGGGGAGTGCTCTGGAAGCTTAGACCCATGGTTACGTTGTACTCCGGCACGGCGTCCAGCGGGAGGCCGTGGAGTACGGGCAGCAGCAGTGTTTCGTCGGGAAGCACTACCGCCACCTTGGCGCTGGGGTTCTGGCGCCTCGATTCGGCCAGTAGCTGGCCCGCCACTTTGCCTTGCATGGAGGCATTGGCCACGCCCACAAACCGAATATCGCGCGGCAGACCCCGCAGCAAGTCGGCGGGGCCGCCCAGGTTTTCATTCGGCAGCTCAAAAATATCCTGGTAGCGGCGCAGGTGCTGGCCGGCGCGGTTGGGCGTACCGGGCTCCAAATAGAAGGTGTCGCCATCAAAATGCACCTCGGCCCGGCGCGCCTTCCGCAGCAGCCGAATCAGCTTTTCCTCTGCCTTCGAGAGGGAGCCTAGGCCTATAAAGACGTGCTGGGGCAGTGTTTCGTCGGCTTCCAGCCGCGTCTGGACCTTGTTTACCGCCAGTCGATACGCTAGGCCAGGGTAGGCCAGGTGGGTGCGCTCCATCTGGCGGCGCAGGCGGCGGTATACCTTCTCCAAGTCGTCCCAGAAGCGGAAATAAGCCGCCGTAGTGCTCTGCGGAGCCGGCTCGTTGCTCAGCTCCCAGCGCTCCAGGGCCTTAGCCTCCGAGAGGTACTCAAAGATTTTCTTCGGGGAGGCCAGGTTCTGATCGAGGCTGGAAAAGTCCTGGAGCAGCAACCCCGACCACCCCACAAACTGGTCGAAATCCAGCTTCGGGTCGATTTCGCGCAGAATCTCGAACAGCAGCAGCTGCAAGGCAATGGGCTCCTCCACCTGCACGCCGGCTAGCTCCACCATGTAGTCTTCCATGGCCGCAATGCGCGGGCTCCAAACCGCCTGCCCAGCCTCCGCGGCCAAGCTCAGCTCGTTCTGCAGATACACCACTGCCCGCCGCGTGGGCACTACCACTACCAGATCCGAGAGTTCATCGGTGGGGCCGTAGCGCGCCACCAGCTCCCGCGCCATCCGCGTCAGAAAGGGCGTAGCGGCGGGGAGCGTGGCAGAAGCAGCGGGAGGCGTGGGAGAGGCAACTGGGGAGGCAATCATATAGCAGTAAAGATAACGCTGACAGGGTGAGGATCAGTTTCAGCCAAGAGAAGCCTGAAGGGCTATATTGGAGAAAATTCGCAGCCAATCATCTCCTAGTGCCTATGAAAACCAAGTATTTTCTACTCTTCTTCTTATTGTGGCTGAGCCTCAGTGTCATGGGAGCGTTGTTCAAAATCATGCATTGGCAAGGGGCCGACGAACTGCTGATGAGTGGAATGGCCGGGTCGGTGCTGGGCGCGTTGGGCTTATTTGTAAAGCTCCTCTTCCATCCCAGGGTGAAAGACTTTCTCAACCACTAGCGCAAGCGCCACCTTAACCAAACCCCCTAAGAGCATCGTACCAGTGGCAATAACTTAACTGCAACTGTTCTCTTAATGGATCCTACTCAGCTTAGCCTTGAACTTCGTTACGGTCAGAGTGCTGACCTCAACCGCCGCCGCTGGATTATTGGCCTGTCGTTGCTGGGCGTAGCCGCCGGCCAGATCGTGAGCCTGTACCAGACCGGCATCATCCATCACCTGCCCGACCCGCCAGTTGGCCCTTTCGATTCAGATAAGGTAGATGCCTCCGACTACGGCTACAAGCGCCTGGATACTCCCGACGCCCTGCCCATGATTGTGACCTATGGCCTGACCGCCTGCCTGGCCGGAGCCGGTGGCCTACACCGCGCCAGCAAGCAACCCGCTATTCCGGTGGCTATGGGCCTCAAAACCCTCTTCGATACCTTCACGACAATCAGGCTAGGCCAGGAGGAGTGGCAGGAAAACAAGGCCCTGTGCTTCTACTGCCAGGTGGCGTCGGTGGCCTCAGTCGCCTCGTTGGCCTTGGCCATGCCCGAGGCGCTGAAGGGGCTGCGGAAGCTATTGGGTAAGCGGTAATCTGCTAGGCCTTAGCCCCTCAAATCAACCGCCCCGTAACCGTCCGCTCTGTTACGGGGCGGTTCTACTACCAAGGCTTGGTGGAATGGGAGGTAGAATCCTGTTTTACCTAGACACCGCCTGAGCGGTGCCGTGAGCAAGAGCTATAGTCACTAGCGTTGGCGGAAGGAATGCCTTATTTGTGTGAAGTAGCGGCTAGCTTCCACCCATCAGCCACATCTCACCATAGGTCGTGGCCACCTTCGGAAACACGAGCATGAACAGGTATTAGATCATACCTATGCCTAGCGTCCAGACCGCTCCCCGCAAGGGTGGATACATACGCTGATCAAACGGCTCTGTATGGGGCTGCAGCACTACAGGTGTGGCGTCATCGCGGAAGAAGGAACTGCGCCGGGCGGCCATCTGAAACCTTATGTTGTCATCGGCCTTCGTGATACGGGAGAGGTAACGGTAGCTCGTCAGATTGGCTGCTCGAAACTGCGAGTTGCAATCCCGCACAAACTTCCTGTACTGACGCTCTATTTCGCCTTTAGGTCGTGTGGCATCTAGCTCGATAGACTTACTCCAAGCCAGCCAAAGAGATGCGGTGTGCGCCGCCGAATCTGCTGCCGTGGCCAGCACTGGAGAAGCGATGTAGGCCTGTAGGAGTAGTTGGTTATCGTGCTTGCCAGTAATCGTTTCGGTGATTCTTAATCCTGCGCCTGGCTTGTATGTATAACCTTGACGCAGCGTATAAAACAGGGTAGGTGAATAGTTCTGCACGTCGCTTGGGGAGCCTAAAGACGTGAGCGTGCCAGTAGCCTGAATCAAAAAGCTGGTTAAGAAAATGGAGGCTAAGCCGATAATGCAACAGGGCACCATATAAAAAAGCGTTAACCACCGGGCATCCTGCCCTCTGTGCAGCATATTGATCCGGGGCCGCATTCCCAGAAACACGATGATGCCGCTCAATGCAAAGGGAAGCAAAAGGCGTGTCTCTGAGTAAGGGTTGACGAGCTGCCAGCATAAGGCCAGCAGCCAATAGGCAATGCTATATAGGAAAAGGAAAGCCGCACCTATCACGACAAACGGCAAGAATATATGCCGCAGCTTAAACCCATAATTAGCAAGCATAAACAGATAATGCCCGTTGTAGAAAAAGGGAGATGTATAAAGTAAGGGGCTTTTGTTAGTGCCCCGCGCTAACGACTGGCTCGGCTTCCCCCTCAGCACCAACCGGGGCAACATAGCTTGACAACGAACGAACCGCTAGACCCAGACTGATCAGAATAAGCACTGCTCCCAGCAGGAAAGGCGCGCCAGGGAAATACATAGGCGCTTTAGGGCTGGTATAGTAAGCAAACAGGTTCGTCATCAGCGGTGGGCCGACGATGGAAGTGAGGCTCATTAGGCTGGTGAGGGCGCCCTGCAACTCGCCTTGCTGGTTGGCGGGCACCTGCCCCGAAATGATGCCCTGTAGCGCCGGCCCCGCAATGCCGCCCAGGCAGTAGGGAACCAGGAACGCAAACATCATCCAACCTTTAGTGGCGAAGGCAAACAGCACGAAACCCACCGCGTACAGCAGCATGCCTAGGTACACGGAGCGCTTCTGGCCTAGCGCCGGATTAATGCGCCGGATGAGTACGCCTTGCACCAGCGCCACCAGCAACCCAATGGCACACAGCGAGTAGCCCACCCACGCCTCGTCCCACTTAAACTTCTCCATCACGTAGTACGTCCAGGCCGATTGGGTGGCGTGGGCGGCTACGTAGATGAACAGCAGGGAAGCCACCAGACCCATAATTACGGGGAAGCGCTTCAGCAGCTTTAGCGAGCCGATAGGGTTGGCGCGGCTCCACTCGAAGGGGCGGCGCTTCTCTGCAGGCAATGATTCCGGCATCACGAAATAACCATACAGTACATTCAGGAACGTAAGGCCAGCTGCCACCAGAAACGGCAGCTGCGTTCCGTGCTTGCCCAGCACGCCACCCAGCAGTGGCCCGATGATGAAGCCTAGCCCGAAGGCGGCGCCAATCATTCCGAAGTTTTGAGCACGGGTTTCTGGGGTCGAAATGTCCGCGATATAGGCTGAGGCCGTGGTGAAGCTGGCACCCATCACGCCCGCAATCAGGCGGCCTACAAACAGCCAGGCGAGGCTAGGGGCAAAGGCTACCAGAATATAATCAAACCCGAAACCAAGCAGGGAGAGCAGCAACACCGGCCGCCGGCCAAACCGGTCGGAAAGGTTGCCCAGCACTGGTGAAAACAGAAACTGCATCACCGCAAACGCAAACACCAGCCACCCACCGTAGCGCGCTGCGTCGCTCACGGTGCCGCCCGTGAGGTGTTGAATAAGCCGAGGTACTACCGGAAGGATAATGCCGATGCCGATAACATCAAGCAGCAGCGTCAGGAAGATGAAGCCAAGCGCGGCCTTGCGAGGAGCTGCCATAGAGGGGAGGGCTAGAATAGGCTGCAAAGGTAGGCCACTCAGGGTTGCGCCGCACCTGAAATCTGGCTGCTAGACAATCAGCACGTCATCCTGACGAAGGAAGGATGACGTGCTTTTCAGCGTTGTAAAGTGGCCTAGAATGGGTTTTAGAACTTCACCACTTCCTGTGTATCAAAATAATAGAGCACGCATTGTACGTCCTGGTAGCCAAGCTGCCGAAACAGTCCTGCGTATTTAAGCAGGGGCTGGCGGTGGCTCGGCTCGGCGGGTGGTACCTTGAAGTCGATGAGCGTAACGCGCGGCCGGCCGCCGTTGGGCGCAGCCTCAAACACAATCCGGTCGGGCTTATAATCCTGCTTACGCGTGCCGCCTACCAGAATCTCCCTCTCGGCTTCGGCTTGTACTTCCGGGCTGAAATAATGCGCCATTTCCGGGTGGCCTACTACGCCCTCAAGCTTCTGCAGCAGTTCTTTTTTCTCGCGGGTGCTTACCAGGCCTTCAGCCACAAGCATGGCCGCTACGCGCTCTATATCAGCGGCTAAGTGCGTCCGGCGCAGCGCGTAGTGGAGCTTCCGGTTCCACTCGCGCAACTCCTGCTGATCATCGAAGTCGAACACGGTATTAGCGTGGCGCTTCAGCCGCAGGCGCTCCTCCCAGGGGGTGCTGGTGAGGTTGGTGAGTGGCAGATCGTGGTTGGGCTTGTTAGAAGCCGGGTTGATGGGCGGCACCGTACGCTGCCCGTCGGCTACTACGTAGGCCATCTGCTCATCCTCCCACTGGCTCGTGCTTAGCAGGTACCGATGCAGAATCTCCGCCACCGTTTTAGCTGGCTCGGCGGGGGTTGGTGCTTCCCCTTCTTTAACGGCCTTCACTGGCTTAGGCTTCCGACTAATGGCATAGAGACGGTGCTGAGGGCGGGTGAAAGCCACGTAGAGCATATTCAGGCCTTCAAGGAAGGTTTTTTCCAACTCCTCCGTGTACTGCTGCGCCAGGGGAGTATGAAGCAACGCCTGCGTTTGGGGCAGCACCGCCACGCCCGGCATCAGCGCCACGGGCTTATCTGCTTCTTCCGTGAGGCGGCCCCAGAGCAGCGTACCGCGGTATGGCGTCAGGGACCAGTCGGCAAACGGCACGATAACCACACCGTAGGCCAGTCCCTTGGCTTTGTGCACCGTGGTGATGGTTATGGCGTCGCGGCCGGCGGGGGCATTGATGCTGAGGCTGCTCTTTTTGAGGTCCCAGTAGGCCAGAAAGTTGTTGAGATTGTTGCCGAAGCGCAGGCTGTATTCCAGCGTCAGGTCCAGGAAGCGAAACAAGTACTCACGCTCCGCCGCCCGGTCCAGCAGCCCAAACAGCCCAATCAGGCGCTCGGTCAGCTCATAGAGGCCTAGGTTGCCGGTTTCCCGCTCCCGCACATCGTAGCCCAGGGCGCGCAGCTCATCAAAGAACGGCAGCGCCGAGTCGGCGTTTGCCAGCTCCGCCCAGTGGCGGGCGCGGTCCGGGGTGGGAGCAAGGCCGCGTACTACGCGCTCGGTCAGCAGCAGGGCTTCGGCGCGGGCCAGCGTATCGGCGGGTTGGTTAAGTACCCGAAACAGGGCCACCAGCAGGTTCACCACCTCCGCAAACTCTAGGGAAAGTGAGTCGGCCGAAATGATGTCGTAGCCCCGCTCTTTCAGAAACTTCGCTATGCGCCGGCTATGGTCGCGGCGTCGGCAGAGCACGGCCACGTCCTGCAGCCGGAAACCATCTTCCAGGGCCTGCTCCACAAGTTGCAGCGTCAGGTAGAGGGTGCTTTCCTCGTAATCCAACGTCTGGCCTACGGTGTAGCCGGGCAGCAGGGCGGGCGTATACGTGCCGATGGCGGCATCGTAGCGGCAGGCCGGCGCGTCGTCCTCGGTAAACAACAGCTCAACGTGGCCTAGCCGAGTAGTAGCTTTTGCAGGCGGCGCAATCTGCTGAAACCCCTCATCATAAATGCCTTGCACCAGCGGTAGCATCTGATGCGACTGGCTTACGTGTGCAAACAGCGTGTTATTAAACTCAATAATCTGACTTGCCGAACGGTAATTGGTGTTCAGATTTGCTGCTTCTAGCGTTTGGTCCAGCGTGTAGTAGCGGTCGGCCAGCAGCCCGCGCAACTCGTCGTCGGCAATGCGGCCGTAGAGGTACTCCGTTTGGTTTTGGTAGAGGCGCAGGATCTGCTCCATCTCACCTCCGCGCCAGCGGTAAATGGCCTGTTTCGCGTCGCCCACGGCCAGGCTTAGGCTGCCCGTGGATACGGCATTTTCAACCAGCGGCAGTAAGTTATTCCATTGTAAGACAGATGTATCCTGAAACTCGTCAATCAGCAAGTGCTGGTAACGGTCGCCGAGGCGCTCATAGAGGAACGGCACCGGCTCGCGCAGCACAATCTGGGCAATACGGCGGTTAAACTCGGCAATCAGCACCACGCCCCGCTCGCGGCTCAGCTGATCCACGGCCTTGCTCAGCTCACTCAGCAGCGACACCTGAAAGAGGTAGGGCAGCATACCCGTCACCAATAGGTAATCGGGCAGCAAGTGCTGGCGGAGCTGCTCCATCTGCTCGTAGGCCAGTAGCAATACCGGTTTGGCCGCATCTACACGGGCTTTGTCGGCGGCGGTTTTTACTTTGCTGCTGTACCATTTGTCCTGCTCCACGGTGGCGCGCACGTAGCTGTTGGCCTCCTTATCGGGCAGTAGACGCTCCTCCCACTTGGTCACGTAGCCCAGTAGGCCACTCTTGCCCTGGTACAGGTCTGATTCGGAAATGCCAGCCGTTTCAATAGCCTCCTGCGCCACCTCCGCCACGGTTCGGAAGGCCGTTTCAATCTCGTCGCGGCGCTGGCGCAGGCCTTCGTGCAGGCGGCGGTAATCCTGCATCGAGAGCTTCTGCAGCTGCTCTACGGCCTCGTGCACCGGCTCGCTGAGCAGAAACTGCCCAAAGTCCACCAGCTCGGCGGGCAGGTTATTCCAGCTGCGGCCTTCATCGGCCTTCATCAGGGCAAAATCCGAAATGGTGCGCGAAAGCAATGCCGCATTTGGGTCGCGGTTCACGCGGTCCAGCAGCAAGGCCACGGCGCTTTGCAGCACGGTGGCGCTGTCCAGCTCCACCTCAAACGTGGCAGGCAGGCCTAGCTCCCGCGTAAACGCCGTCACAATTCGCTGCACGAAGGAGTCGATGGTACTGACGCCAAAATCGGCGTAGTGGTACATCACCAGCCGAAACGTTTTGGTAGCTCGTTGGCGCAATTCCCGCTGCCGTTCCTCCGGCGTCGGCAGATATTCTAGCTTGCCCTCGTAGGCCAGTTCTTCCGCAATTTGGGCCAGCAGTTGGTCCTCTTCGCCTTCCACTGGGTACGCAAAGCGCCGTAGCGCTCCAATAATGCGCTCCTTCATCTCGCCCGCCGCATCGTTGGTAAACGTAATGGCCAGAATCCGCTTGAAGTACGCCGCATCCTCAGAGCCCAGCGCCAGCTTCAGGTATTCCTTGGTGAGCTGATACGTTTTGCCAGAGCCGGCAGAAGAGGAGTAGATGCGGAAGGTGGCGGGCATTGTGGGCGGGGAAATGTGGATGCAAAAGTAGACTTTTGTATCACGGAAAAGTAGGATGCTGCAGGAAGCAGCATTTCCTCTATTTGACGCTTAAGGCTTTTAAATCTTATGATAATATTCTCAATGACAGCGTATTGGCAAAGAATTGAGAGTTGGATTAAAAGTAATTATCCAGCTGTACTGGCTACCCTGAATGCGCCAGCTTCAGTTGCGGAATTAGATAAGGTAGAATCTGTGCTTAATGCCAAACTGCCTGAAGATTTTAAATTATTTCTTTCGGTACATAACGGGCAAGCGCAAACGCACTTGAGTCTCTTTGATGGTGATAGTCTGTTAAGCACTGAAGATATAATTGCGGAGTGGGAAAGCTGGAATTCTATATTGCCGTCAATCAATGAAGAGGGAATAAAACTTTCTGGGAAACCCATAACCTCAGAACCAGATCCGGGAGTAAGGAATGACTGGTGGCACACTGGATGGATTCCTTTTACCACTGACGGCTGCGGAAATAGTTATTGTATTGACGTAGCTCCCACCAGCGAGGGAAAGTCAGGACAGATAATCAGAATGTGGCATGATGATGCCAATAGGCCTATCGTTGCTGCTTCCTTAAGCGAGTGGATTGACGCCTACGTTCTTGATCTAGAAAAGGGGGCATATGCGCCTTCCAATAACTTAGGCTGGGGCGGTATTATCAAAAAGTAGCTTTACAAACAATAAGCTTATCCCACCGGCCCCCACAGTCGCTCCACCACATCCGGCTCAATCCGGACTGGCCGTTTGGAGGCTGGATCCAGCAGTACCCACTGCGTTTCCGCTTCGCAAAGCAGTCTATTATCTGAAGCCCGCTCGATGCGCACAAAGCGCTGACACTGGGCGCCGCGCACCTCACCAATCCAGGTGGTGCAGCGCAGCTCTTCGCCCAGCAGGGCCGGGTGGCGGTAGTGTATCCGGTGTTCCCGCACCACCCAGATATACTGCTTCCGCTCGTCGGCAGGGTAGGCCGTTAGCCAATGCTCACCAGCTGTATCCTGCACCCACCGCACGTATTGCACATTATTTACGTGGTCTAGCTCATCAATATCCTGAGGCTGCACGGTGAGCAAGCGAGAGAATCGGGACGCAGGTGTATCCATGGAGTAAATGAACGGGAATCAGAGGTATGAATACTGCTTAAGCCACTATAAATACACTTAAAAACAGGAATGCCGCCGCGGAATGTGGCCTAGAGGGTAAGGAACGTGACGTGCAAACCGTTGAGCTACAGATTTTTTTGGTATAAATTCAGGGCATGATAGCACTGTATATGGCAGATTAGAAAGTATATGCTATATTTGAAGCAGGTTTAAGAGAATGTAGTGACCCAGACCCTGTTGAGTACTTCCGCGAGGAAGGGTAAGCAGCAAGGAAATCTGCTTATCTTAAAAAAATCATCTATCACAAAAGTACCATGCAGACAGGAACTGTAAAATTCTTCAACGAAACCAAAGGTTTTGGTTTCATCAAAGTGGACGAGACCGGCGAGGACATCTTCGTACACGTAAGCGAGCTGATCGACGAAATCCGCGACAAAGACAAAGTTGAGTTCGAAATTGCTCAGGGCCGCAAGGGCTTGAACGCCGTTAAAGTGAAACTAGCTTAGTTTTATCCTTTTTCGGATAGATTTAGAAAAGCAGGTCCTCCAAAGGGCCTGCTTTTTTTGTTGCCTGGGAAAAAGCAGATTACACGGAAGAAAGTACTACCGCTATCAAGCGGTGCCTCTCTTAACCAATGCCCTGCTGCTGCGTATTTATGGAGAATAGCTCTGCGTAGATTAGCAGAAACATGGATTTTCCGATATTTCTCCCTACCTTTGCAGCCGCATTTGAGAACGGCCACGTTCCGCGCAGCTTGAGAGCTGCCTTTAAGAAACTTGTTGGGCCGGCTTTGTCTTCCGTCCGTTGCTTCCGTCACTTGTCGTTGTTGTTGAGTGGGAGAAGAGCGTCGCTGAATCCGCTGTTTTCAGAGCTATTGTCTCCACTCCATCAACATAGAAATGGAAAACGAAACCGAAAAGATGAAATTCAGCGAGCTGACCCTCTCTGAAGAAATGCAGCGTGCCATTGCCGAAGTAGGCTACGAAGAAGCTTCGCCAATTCAGGCCGCTGGTATTCCCGTATTGCTGCAAGGCCGCGACGTAATCGGCCAGGCCCAGACCGGCACCGGCAAAACCGCCGCCTTCTCCATCCCCGCTATTGAGCGCATCGACACCGACTCGCGTGAAGTACAGTGCCTCGTGCTGTGCCCCACTCGTGAGCTGGCGGTGCAGGTTTCCGGCGAAATCCAGAAGCTTGGCAAATACAAGCGTGGCTTGGCCGTAGTGCCAATTTACGGTGGCTCTTCTTACGACCGGCAGTTCCGCGCCCTGGAGCGCGGTGTGCAGATCGTGATTGGTACGCCCGGCCGTGTGATGGACCACATTGAGCGTGGTACGCTGAAGCTGGAGCATTGCAAAATGATCATCCTCGATGAGGCGGACGAAATGCTGGACATGGGCTTCCGCGACGACATCGAGACGGTGTTGAAGAAGATGCCTGAAGAGCGCCAGACGGTATTCTTCTCGGCTACCATGAGCAAGCCGATCATGGACATGACCAAGCGCTACCAGAAAGATCCTCAGATCGTGAAGGTAAACCATCAGGAAATGACGGTTACCAACATCGAGCAGAGCTACTTCGAGGTGCGTGGTCCGCAGAAAAAGGACGTGCTGACGCGTCTCATCGACATGTACAACATCAAGTCGGGCATCGTCTTCGCTAACACGAAGCGCATGGTGGACGAGATTGTGGGCGACCTGCAAGCCAAAGGCTACTTTGCCGAAGGCCTGCACGGCGACATGGGCCAGCAGCAGCGCCAGAACACGCTGGATAAATTTCGCAAAGGCACGCTGGAAATCCTCGTTGCTACCGACGTAGCCGCCCGCGGCATCGACGTGGAGAACGTGGAAGTAGTAGTAAACTACGACCTGCCCGCCGACGAAGAATATTACGTACACCGCATCGGCCGCACCGGCCGCGCTGGTAAACTAGGTAAGGCCTTCACCTTCGTGAGCGGCCGCGACATTTACAAGCTGCGTGATATCATGCGCTTCACCAAAGCCACCATCAAGCAGGAGCGCGTGCCGTCCTTCGAAGATGTATCGGAGGTGAAAACGACGCTGATGCTGAACTCCATTAAGGAGGTGATTGTAAAGGGCAACCTCGACAAGTATATCGCTCGCGTACAGCGTCTTATCGATCAGGATCAGGAAGAGGCCGTAACGTCTTTGGACGTGGCTGCTGCTCTGCTGAAAATGACGATGAAAGAAGACAAGCGTGCTCAGGAAAGCCTCGATGCCAGCCGCACCCAAGGTGCTGCCCGCGCCGGCTTCACGCGCCTGTTCGTAACGATGGGCAAGAAGGATCGTCTGCATCCCCGCGACATCGTAGACCTGATTGCCGAAAACACCAGCCTCACCGCCGGTAAAGTAGGTGACATTGCTCTGTATGACAAGTTCAGCTTCGTTGAGATTCCGAACGAGTTCGTGGAGGAAGTTATCAGCCAGCTTGGCCGTAGCACCATCCAGGGCCGTCCGGTAGCGTTCAACATTGCAACTCCCCGCCAAGAAGGCGATGCCCAGCAGGAAGGCGGTGCCTTCGGTGGTGAGCGTCCGCGCCGTGGCCCAGGTGGCTTTGGTGGTGGTGAGCGTCGCGAAGGCGGCGGTAGCTACGGCGGCAACCGCGGTGGCGGCAGCTACGGTGGAAACCGTGGTGGCGGCTCCTACGGCGGTGGCGACCGTCGGGAAGGTGGCAGCAGCTACGGTGGTAACCGGGGTGGTGGCTCCTACGGCGGCAACCGCGGCGGTGGTAGCTACGGTGGCGGCAGCCGCGACGGTGGCAACCGCGGTGGCAGCAGCTACGGTGGTGGCTACAAAGGCAAGCGCGACGAATAGACCTGCCCTTATGTGCTGAACGCACATGAGCTAACTACTTACAAACAAAAGAGCCGCTTCCCAGGGAGCGGCTCTTTTGTTTGTGGCCTAGGCCATTTAAGAAAGTTGGGTCGGTTCGAAAACAGGCTTTATTTCAGCCAGTCTTCGAACGACACCAGTACTTATTTCGAGGCGTCGCGCAGGTTACGGATTTCGTCGTGGCCCTGCTTGATGCCAGCAGCTTGAGTTTCAATCAGGCTCTTCAGGCCGCCGGGCAAATCCTGCAGCTTCTGAGCCGTTTCATAGGCTTTCTTGGCGTAATCTTCACCACGCTCGCACTCAGCCAGAATACTATGACGATCTTTGCCGGTTACAATGCTTTTCAGGTTGATGAAAGCCCGGTGCACAGTACCTGTAATAGAAGATTCTTCATCAGGATGCAGGTTCAGCTTGTGCATCTGATCTTCCAGCTCCGTGATATATTCGGAGCGCTGCGCTGCGTACTTCTTGAATACCTGTTTCAGATCGGCATCCTCGACGTCGGTCATGGCTTCGGTGTAGCCACGCTGGCCGTCTTTCAGAGTTTCGAGGAGTTCGTTCAGGCCGGCTTGAAGTGCTTTAGCTTCCATGAGGAGAGTAGTTTTGGTGTTTAGGAAAGAAAGATTGTGGTTTCCTTTACTGCCAAAGCTCCTCTAGGGTTGCGGGAGGGGAGGAGGTGAAATTGTGAAGTGGTGAGTATGTCGTCCGACAGGCCTAGAGGTGGCCTAGGCCTGTCTGTCATTGCGAGCGGAGCGAAGCAATCTTTCCTTTTCGATTGCACGAGCCGTTGATACACCACAAAGCCCTTCCCTCCACGGTGGCGGTAAGGGCTTTGTAGTTGGCTACCAGATGGCGCGCTCGGAAGGAAGGATTGCGTCGTCGTGCCTCCTCGCAATGACACGCATAGGCCTAGGCCACTCAAATGCCTACTTCACCACTTCGCTAATTAACCTTCTCCGCCATAGCACGCCCAGCCAGATAGCCCGTCGTCCAGGCGGCTTGGAAGTTGAAGCCGCCCGTGATGCCATCGATATCCAGCACTTCGCCGGCGAAGTGTAGGCCAGGAACTAGCCGGCTTTCCATGGTTTGCATATTGATTTCGCTGAGTACTATGCCGCCGCACGTTACAAATTCGTCTTTATAAGTGGTCTTGCCTCGGACGGGTAAGGAGGTGCGTAACAGGCTCTCAATAAGGCGGTTTTGAAGCTTGACTGGCAGCTCGTTCCAGCGGGTTTCTGTCCCAATTCCGGCCTGCTCAGCGAGCGTGCGCCACAGTCGTTGGGGCAACCCGAAGAGGGGATTGTTCAGGACGCCTTTCTTGCCATGCTGCTCCCGAAATTCCAGAAGCCACTCCCGCAATGACTCCTCCGTATACTGCGGAATCCAGTTGATGAGGGCGGTGCTTTGGTACTGCAACTCGTGCAGCCTCCGGGCTCCCCAGGCCGAAAGTTTCAGGACGGCCGGGCCGCTCAGTCCCCAATGCGTAACAAGCACCGGGCCTTCGTATTCGAGTTTCTCGCCGGCCACCCGCACACGGGCCTGGGGCACGCTCACACCCGGCAGCTCCCGCAGCGGCGAGTTCGGGACGTTGAAGGTAAACAGGCTCGGCACGGGTTCCTGAATGGAGTGGCCTAGCTGCCGAAGCCACGCGTACTGGTCGGTTTTGGGGGCGCCTCCTGTGGCTATAAGCAGCCGCGAAACGACTAGCGTTTGGGCATGCGCGCCGCTTAAAGTAAGGCGTAGGCCACCGTCCGGCTGGGGCTCAATCTGCTCGGCGGTGGTATGCAGCCATATCTGCACTCCGGCGCGACTAGCTGCCTCCAACAAGCATTGCGCAATGGTTTCCGACGAATCGGTGGTGGGAAACATGCGGCCATCGGGCTCGGTCTTGAGCTGTACGCCCCGCCGCTCAAACCACCGCACCGTATCAGGGGCCCCAAACTGCTTGAAGGGTTCTTTGAGTTGCTTCTGACCCCGCGGATAATGCTGCACCAGTTGCGCAGGCGTATCGGCCGCGTGGGTTACGTTGCAACGGCCTCCGCCCGAAATCCGGACTTTACTCAACAGCTTACCGGTTTTTTCAATCAGTAGAACGTTAAGGTCGGGGTTGGCTTCTGCACAGGCAATAGCCCCGAAAAAACCTGCCGCACCTCCGCCCAAAACGGCTACCGTCTTCTTTTCTGCATTCACAAAGCAAAGGTAACGCTCCGCAACTCGACTTGCAGCCTCCCGACGCATTTAGAAACCCACGAAACCGTTGGCCCCAAGTGGCCTAGGCCAGGGCCGCCAGCACATCATCGTGCCGGAAGGTATAGCCCGTAATGCTCCGAACCAGCGTACTGTCAATGATTTTACCACCGGCTGACTCGGAGAGAAAGGTAGGAGGCTCCAACCCCAGCCGGCTGGCCGCAAGCGGGTAAAACTCCCGGCGAGTGGGGTGGTTTGCGGCGCAGGCGTTAAAGGTGTGGCCCCAACTGTTCTCGGCAATAATATGCTGGAGCAGGCCTACGCAGTCATCGAGGTGAATAAGGTTTACGGGTGCGTCGCCCTGGGGCAAATCGTGGCGGCCAGCCAGGAACCGGCCAGCAGAGCGGCCAGGGCCCAGTAGGCCACCCAGGCGCACCACGGTATGGGCCGGGCCCAAGAACAAAGCTTCAGCCCGCAGCATAGGAGTAGTGGCATTGGCAGAAGCTTGCGCATCTGCTTCGTGCATAATGCGCGGCTCATCAGGGTAGACACCGGTAGAGCTGACGTGCAGAATGTGGCGCACGCCCGCAAGCGAGGCAGCATGTACTACCAACTCCAGCAGAGCCGGATAAGCTTCGGCGGAACCGGCTGCACGTGAAGGAGGAATATTGAGCACCAAAACTTCGACATCGTGTAGTAACACACGCAGTGTATCGGCATCAATAGAGGAAAGCCGGGGACTCAGGCGCAGTAGAAACGGCCGAATGCCTGCGTCGCGCAGGGTGAGAAGCTGGCCAGGCGTGGTGGTAGACCCGTTCACCGGATACCCCGCTTTGACCAAGGCGCGCGCCAACGGCAGGCCTAGCCACCCGCAGCCAAGCACGGCAATGGTGGGTAATGAGGCAGGCGGGGAATAGGCAGGGGTTTGGGACATGGACGGGTAAAGGTGGCAAAAAATCTTACTTTGGCAACCCAAACCCGAAAGAATATAGAAAACACTATTTTTGAGGTCTAATAGGAATGCTGCGTGCCTGATCTGCCATCAACTTACCGTTTATATCCTGACCAGCCCGATGATTTTGAGGCCCGTATCCGCATTCTCACTAACGAGGAAGGTGGTCGGTATATGTGGACCTATAACGGAATTCGTTGGGATTTTAGGTATGCTTTCGACCCTAAGAAGCTAACCTATTGGATGCTTTACCCAGATTTTTATGATGCCGAGGGCAACTCCTATCCTCCTGGTCATCCGTTGCCAACAGGGGAGTGGCTCTATGCCAGAATGTATCATTTTGGTATCCAGGAAGGACGCAGGTCTCACCAGGAGCAAGTGCGCCCTGGCACTGGTTTCTACTGTGTTGAGGGCTCCAGAATCGTCGCCGAAGGCACTGTTACCCGAATAACTGGTTTATTTGAGGAGCGGCAGTAGCCGCTGCCTTTTTTGTGTTTCTCAACTTTCCCACCGACCCCACTATGTCTTCCAGCCATCCTTACGCCCAACCCATGCTTCGCGATAATGCCCTGCAGGGCAAAACCATCGTCGTGACGGGCGGCGGCACTGGCCTAGGCCGCGCCATGACCACCTATTTCCTGCAGCTGGGCGCCAACGTTGTCATCAGCTCCCGCAAGCTGGATGTGCTGGAAAAAACGGCCGAAGAACTGCGCGAACAGACCCAGAATGCCAATGTGCTGGCCGTGCAGTGCGATGTGCGCAAGTACGAGGAGGTGGAAGCGCTACTCCAAAAAACCATCGATACGTTTGGCGGGGTAGATGTGCTCCTGAACAATGCCGCCGGCAACTTCATCAGTCCCACGGAGCGCCTGAGCCATAAGGCGTTTGATGTGATTGTGGACATTGTACTGCGCGGCTCCTACAACTGCACCCTGGCTTTTGGCAAGCGCTGGATTGCGGACAAGAAACCCGGCACCATTCTCAATATTGTAACCACCTATGCATCCGTAGGGTCGGCGTACGTGGTGCCTTCAGCGGCAGCTAAAGCGGGTGTGCTGGCCATGACGCGCTCTTTGGCTGTGGAGTGGGCCAAGTACGGCATCCGGTCCAACGCCATAGCGCCCGGTCCATTCCCGACGGAGGGTGCCTGGAGCCGTCTGTTCCCCGAGCCTCTGGCCTCGAAGCTGGATCCAGCTGCCAGCGTGCCCCTCAAGCGAGTGGGCGAACATCAGGAGCTCGCCAACTTGGCAGCTTATATGGTGTCGGACTTCTCCGCTTACATGAACGGTGAAGTAGTGACGCTCGATGGTGGCGAGTGGCTCAACGGGGCCGGCGAGTTTAACAAGCTCGAAGCCATTCCGGCCCCCATGTGGGACCAGATTGAAAAGACGATGCGCCGTTAACAGTACTAAATACATACCCACTGAGTGGCCTAGCACCATAGTTAGGCTGCCCAGAAAGCGCTCATAAAAAAAGCCGCCCATCAGTGGGCGGCTTTTTTTATGAGCGTAAGAAAATACCCGTTCTAGAACTTATAGCCCTTGAAATCCTTGGTGAACTCAGCGGCGGGTATAGGCTGATTGGCCACGATATCGGAGAATTCAAACTTCTCAAATAGCCCTTTATCATCGTGCACCTGCACCACGAGGGGCAGCATGAGTTTCTGGTCTATGCACATCACAATCCGACGGCCATATGCGTTGGGCACCTGCAGCGTGCGGCCGGCTGGCACCGTAGCCCCCGCTGATAAATCATTGCGCTCCAGAATACGGTACTCGCCGCAGCCAAATTTGTCGGAAATGGCGGTAACGGTTTCGGGCTTGGTGGTTTTGTAGGCCACATACCGGAACTGCGGATAGGACGCGCGTAAAATGTAGGCGGGTCTGCCGGCAATGGTGGTGTCGCCGCTGTAGCGGAACGTCTTTTCGAAGGTGTGGTCGAGGCGCTGGCTGGAGCCGTGTAGCATTTCGGCAATGGTGCCGTAGCCGGCATCTAAGGCGCTATGATGCTGGCTTTTGCGCATAAGAGCGCCCAGCGGATCGAGGTTGAGCGTGACGTAAGGGAAGCTGTTGGGGTACACCCACGCATCGCCGTTATTTTGGCCCGTCACCCAGAGCACTTCTACTCCCTTTTGGTTGCGCAAATACACCTTATAAGGAGAGAAGGCCATTTTCATTTGGGTGTGTGCCTTCTGATAGGAGCCCTCGATGCGTTCCTGCGCCCGCACGGTGCAGCGCAGCGTTTTGAGGTTGGTAATGGCCGTACTTAAGCGGGAAATAACCTGGTCGGTGGAGAGTTTTTCGCTCGGCGCTAAGGCGGCCGCAGATGTGGCGACTGTGGCTGCTGCAAGGGCTGCAACGGCGGAGAGTCGGAAAATAGAAATCATACAGGAACTAGCAGCTAAACAGGGATGTGGGAAGGGCATACAATATGCACAAACCGAGCCGAAGAGATGGTAAAGTGAAATGGTAAAAGGTTGATTCTGGCGTTCAGACTGCGCAGCTTGCGCCAATTGCGCTGTCTAGGCCACTCAAACATCAGGCTTCACCTAGTTGAGGCTGATACGAGGAAAGCGACCGGAAGTACTGTCGTAGATGAAGAGCTCGTCAATTTCAACCTCGCGCAAAAAATGATAAAGCGGAAACTGTTCTATTATTGACTTTATAGCCGCCGTGTGCTGCCCGTTCATAGTAACCCAGCCGCGGCTACGGTCGGCGCTGATGGCGTTGGCCTCTATGATGCTGTCCTCGATGAGCCGGTTGATGAAGGCACGGTGGCGAGGAATAAGAACGATAAAGTCCTCATCGAAGGCATCGGGCAAACGAAAACTGACAACAAACCGGGCCATGAAAAAAACAACTAATACGGCCTTAACGCCTCCAGAGCGCGAAAGTTGACTTCTGAGTGGCCTACCGCAACTTTTTTCGGGCTGGGAGAGAATACGGGCTATGCACTTCTCCATTATTACTCCTACCCACAACCGCCGGCAGTTTCTGCCCGAGGCCGTGGCCAGTGTCCGCGCCAGCATATCGGCGCCGCTCGACTTTACGTTTGACCACCTGATCTGCGAAAATGCCAGCACCGACGACACGGCCCAATGGCTGAAGTCGGAAGAACACAACGACGGCGTGCCGCTGCGGGTGCGGCCCCAGAGCACCAAGCTCCTGCCCGGCCCGGCGCGCAACCTGCTCATCCGGCAGGATACTCCCGCCGATGGCTGGCTGGTGCCGCTCGATGATGATGACCTGCTCCTGCAGCGGGCACTTTATCATTATGCCGCTGAGATACAGACGCACGACGGCCAGCCCTGGTTTGTGGCCGATTTCCTGCGTGTTGACCAGGACCGGCGCTACCTGCCCAATGAGGATTACTACGCCTGGAAGTTCGAGACGCCCACCGATATGCTGCGCGCCATTTTCCGGGCCGAGCACTTCATTCAAGGCAATGTGTGCTACAGCCGGGCCTTGTTTGATGAAGTGGGTGGCTACGATGAGGAAATTGAAATGGCCGAAGACTTAGACCTCTATGTGCGGTTTCTGCTGGCCGGACACTTGCCCGTTATTTGCCCGCACATCAGCCACTTACACCGCTTCCATACCAGCAACGTCAGCATCGGGGTAGATGCCGATAAGCACGGTCAGGATTTGCAAGTGATATATGATAAGTATGCCGAACAGCTGAAAGCGCTGGGCATTGAGCGGCCGGGAGCTTGACTGGCCTAGGCCACTAAACCAAGCACCCTGTGCTACGAGAGGAAGTTGGTGTGGCCTAGAGGCCACACCAACTTCCTCTCGTAGCACAGGGTGCTTGGTCTTATTGCTTCACAATCACACCGCCTTTTACCACCAGGCGTACCTGGCGCAAGGCTTTGATGTCCTGCGTTGGGTCGCCGGAAACGGCAATCAGGTCGGCGAGTAGGCCAGGCTGAATGCGGCCGCGGTCGGGAAGCTGAAAAAGGCGGGCGTTCGTGCTGGTGAGGCCGCGCAGTACCTGCAGGGTGGGCAGGCCGAAATCCTGGATTAGTTGCTCGGCTTCGCGCAGGTTGTCGCCGTGGGTAAACACGCCCACATCGCCACCAATGGCCAGCTCTACGCCGCTTTGTTTGGCCGCTTTCATACTCAGGCGCTTCTGCACAAGCCGTTCCGGCTCGGGGTCCTGGCCTTTGCGCCAGCCCCGATACTGAGAAATAGCATCGCCGGCCGCCACAGTGGGGCAGAGGGCCACACCGCGCTGCTTCATCAGCTTGAACACTTCTAGCGTGCCGGCATCACCATGCTCAATGGTTTGCACGCCGGCCAGCGCGGCACGGCGCATACCCTCGGGCGTGCTGGCGTGGGCCACTACAGGCCTACCGGTGCTGCGGGCGGTTTGCACAATCAACGTCAGTTCTTCCTGCGAGAAGGTGGGTCGGCTGGGCTCCCCGGCGCCCCAGCGGTAATCGGCGTACACCTTGATGATATCGGCTCCCTTCCCAATCTGCTCCCGTACGGCCCGAATGATGCCGTCCACACCATCGGCTTCCTGGGCACCCTGGGGCACATCCACCTCGGCGGAAAGCTTGGGGCCGTAGCTGCCTGTGGCCACCAGCGCGCGCGTGGCTACCAGCAGGCGCGGACCCGGAATCAGGCCCTGATCAATGGCTTGCTTGAGGCCTACGTCGGCGTAACCGGCACCTTCGCTGCCCAGGTCGCGGGCCGTAGTAAAGCCGGCTTCCAGGGTACGGCGGGCATGAGCTGTGGCGCGGGCCACGCGCAACGCTGAGGACTCTAGCAGCACCTGGTCGTTCCAAGGCGTTTCGTTGTAGGGGTGGAGCAGCATGTGGCTGTGCCCCTCAATGAGGCCCGGCAGCAGCGTAAGGCCCGGCAGTTCCAGGGTGCGGGCACCGGCTGGGGCGGTGAGCTGCGCCGAGGGGCCTACGGCTTTGATTTTGTCGTTCTCTATCAACACGACCCAACCCGCATGCAGCGTTTCGCCATCGAAAACGGCGGCAGGGCGGAGCAGGAGCGAAGTAGGGGGAAGTGTTGAGGGCGTCGACTGGCCTAGGGCCAATTGTGAGGATACAACAAGCAGTAATATCGCAGAGGCCCCTAAAATGCGCATAGTTGGTGCGTTGAAAAATAATACGACACAAGATAGGTCGCGCTTTAGAATTGCTGCCAAGGCCTGCGGGCCTGTTCCGGCAACCCAATTAGCTGTCGTAGAACATGGGCCATCTGCTGAGCAATATTTTCAGCTTCCACTTCTAAAAGAAACAGCTTGCTTGCATCTGCTAACTCCAGGTACAGAATGCCAGCATATCCTGAAGCTTCTATCCCTACTGCTCGCACTTCATCAAAGGATAATACCCTATCTCTTGCCACCTACTGACGGTATACATCACTGAGGTGTACAACTAAAACTCGTCGAGTTCCAGTATCAATTCGAACGTCATTGTGTAAGCTTAATACATCTAAACCAATAGATTTTCGACGCTTTTCTCCCCAGATCATTAACACAAAAAGTGCTAGCCAAATAAACATTGAGTAGGCTTTTTGTTGGATGCTTATAAATATCCAGATGCTGGCAAATACTCCAAAAGATAGATAGCCCGCTTTTTTTTGCTTTGTTGTAAGAGGGTTCCAGCGAAAACGTAATTCCGTCCGGAAATGCTGACAAGTTACCGAGCTGCCTGATGCAGAGAGTTTTCGACTGATGTGTTGTAAATCCGGAAATAAAGGAACGAGGCTCATGCAGCCATATAAAAAATGCCCGCCGGAAGATAGACTTTCCGGCGGGCATTGTAGATAAAGGAAATGCAATTATGCTTTCTCCTTAGCAGGCTTACGCTTTACTTTGATCTTTTCCAGCTTCTTGCCGGCTGGGGCCACATCATTATGTCCGCCCACCAGCGTCATTTCTTTTACGAGGTGGCCGGCGCCGGCGTATTTATCTATCACAAACAGCATATAGCGCACATCCAGGGTGATGTTGCGTACGCGGTCGGGGTCGAACATGATATCCGACATGGTGCCTTCCCAGTTCCGGTCGAAGTTGATGCCGATGAGCTCGCCGCTGCCGTTGATGACGGGTGAGCCGGAATTGCCGCCGGTCGTGTGGTTGGTAGCAATGAAGGCCACCGGCACCGAGCCCTTGTAGGCGTAGGGGCCATAGTCCTTGTTTTTGTACAGCTCGGCGAGGCGGGCGGGTACTTCAAACTCGGGGTTGGTAGGGTCGGCTTTCGCCATGATGCCGTCGAGGGTGGTATAAAAGTCGTATTTAGTACCGTCGGCGGGCTCATAGCCAGCTACCTGGCCGTAGGCCACTCGCAGGGTAGAGTTAGCATCGGGGTAGAACTTGCGGTCGGTTTGCTGTTGGCGCAGGCCGGCCACGTAGGTGCGCTGGAGCAGGGCAATGTTGTCGGTGGCCGCGTTATACGTGGGCAGCACCTGCTGGCGGTAGTTGTTCACGATGGCTTGTACCAGCTGAATGGCCGGATCCTGGCGCAGAGCCTGGGCGTTGCCTTTTGCCACTTCATCCAGCACTTTCAAAGAGCTTTCCAGCGACGTGAGGCGCGATTTGCCGTAAAGCTGCTCCGCGTAGGCGTTCCAGCCGGTGGTGGCATACTGCTTCTGCAGGCTTTTCACATGGGCCGGTAGCAGGGCGGCGGGCGTGCCGTTGGCATAAAATGGTAGCAAAGCAGCCGCTACTTTCTGGTCAGTTGCTACGCTATAGTTGCGGAAAAAACCCGGAGCGCCTTTCTTAAGCTTTTCCATCGCGGCTGCCAGTTCCTCGGCCGAGGCTTTGTTCTCCAGCATATCCAGCGCCGGCAGCAGACTGTTGGCATAAAACAGCAACTCCACGCCCAGGGCAGCTTCTGTCACGTAGTCGCGGGCCAGGGTGTAGTCGCGGACGGTGGCGTAGCTTTTCTGGAACTGCGGCAGGAGCGCAGCATAAGTCGCTTTGCGGGCTTCGTCGCCGCTTTCGGCCCACTTCTGAAATTGTGCTTCCTGCTGCTGCTTGCGCGTTACGGCATCGAGTTTCTTAAGGCCACGGGTTTCGCCAATCCACTTCTTCCAGTAGTTGGCGATGCTGGCGTACTTGGCCGCATACTGAATCCGCACCTTGTCGGAAGCCTTCATATCGGCATCCAGAATGCGCAGTTTGGCATCGCGTACCTTGATTTTGGCGGGGTTCGAGAGGGAATACACCTCATCGACGCCCCAAGAAGTCAGGTATTCATTGGTCCGACCGGGGAAGCCGAACACCAGCGTAAAGTCGCCGGGCTGCACGCCGCCCAGCGAAATAGGCAGGTGGTGACGGGGCTTGAAGGGCTTATTATCGGGTGAGTACGGCGCGGGTTTGTTATCGGGGCCGGCATAAATGCGGAAGATGCTGAAGTCGCCGGTGTGGCGGGGCCAGGCCCAGTTATCGGTGTCGCCGCCGAATTTGCCGATGCTGCTCGGGGGCGCCCCCACCAGGCGGATGTCCTGGAAAACTTCCGTCACGAACAGGTAATACTCGTTGCCACTGAACATGGGTCGCACAAAGGCCTGGTAGTTGGTGCCCTGTACCGCCGCCTGCGCCACGCGCTGGCTGTTGGCCTGCACCAGCTTCTCGCGGTCGGCCTCCAGGATGCTGGTCGTCGGTATGCCCGTCAGTACCTGACTGGTTACGTCTTCCATGCGCACAATAAAGGTGGCGGTGAGGCCCGGGTTGGGTAGCTCCTGCTCCCGCGACATGGCCCAGTAACCCTTCGTGAGGTAGTCTTTCTCTACCGAAGAATGGCTCTGGATCTGGCTGTAGCCGCAGTGGTGGTTGGTGAGCAACAGGCCTTGGTCGGAAATGATTTCGCCGGTGCAGCCGCCACCAAATTGCACCACGGCATCTTTCAAGCTGCCCTGGTTGATGCTGTAAATCTGCTCGGCCGTGAGCTTGAGGCCTTTCTTCTGCATGTCGGCCTCATTGAGCTGCTTGAGTAGCAGCGGCAGCCACATGCCTTCATCGGCGCGGGCCTGCGGAATCAGGGAAAATAGAGTTATGGCTAGCAGAGCCAGCCGGGAAAGTTGCTTCATAAAAATGGTGGTAGGAGGAACGCTGGTGGGTGGGCCAGAGATAAAAACAAGACACAAAAATAGCAAAGCTGCTGCTGGAAAAGTTCGCTAGGCCACTGTCTAGGCAAGAAATAGCGCTCCAGGCCACCCTGGAAAAGCAGCAGTGCCCACCCGAATTTGGGCAGGCACTGGCAACATGCATCACCGATTCAGGATCGGTTTAGAGCAAAGGAATTAAGGACGTTAACTGCTCCTAGGAGTGGCCTAGCTCAGCTACGGCAGCGGCATTTTGCGCGTTATTCTTGGAAGCGGCCGGTACCATCGAAGCGGCCGGAATATCGTCGGTTTCCTCCGCCGCGTGCGTGGTTTCCCACTCCCGGAAGCGCACGATTTCGCCCTGGAATTTTTCTACAAACCAGCTCAGCAAAGCCAGATCATCCAGAAAACCTACCACCGGAATAAAATCAGGCACCAGATCAACTGGGGAAAGTGTGTAGAGCAGCACGCCCAGCGCCGATACAATGGTGCCGTTATCAACCTGCCGGTAGCTGCCGCTGATGTAGTTGCGCACGAGGCGCACCACCGTGAGGGCTACATCAATGAGTTGTTTGAACTTGTTGTCGCCGCTTTCCTTGCTGGCCAGCTTATTGGCGACTTCATTGAGCACCATCACTACTTTGAACGGGCGCCCGAGAAGCTTGCCGGCGCGGTTCAGGAATACGCTGAATAGCGCATTTTTGGAAATAGAAAGTCCTTTTTCGACAAGGTTTGCCATGTGCTGGTTGAGATTAGAATATGCGCCGTGTACGCGCCAGGCCGGACCGGCGTTGTATGCAGTGCTTCTAGGCCAGTAATTGTACAGCGCAAACAAATCTCAGAGAATAGGAATTGCGGCAATCATGCTATGCAGGTTAGGCACTATAGGAGAAGGTACAGGCTTGGTGGCTGTTATCTCCATTTGTTGGACGGCGTAAGCCCGCTCCTGAGTACAACGGTATCCATATGTGAGCACTCAATTCTTCTCGAATAAGCTCTCACTTCAATTTCTCAGCTAATACGCGTTGCAACTCTTCCCCAAGTAAATTTTTGGCTACTATGTTGCCGGTTGGGTCTAGTAGAAAGTTTTGCGGAATGCTTTCCACCTGATACAGTTTAGCTACGTTACCAGCCCTTGCATTGTCGATCACCTGAGCCCAGGGTAGTTTATCTTCCCGCACAGCCTTTAGCCAATTGCTCCGGTTGTCAGCTGCATCAATTGAGACACTTACCACGTCGAAGTTCTTTCCTTTGTAGGCCTTATAGGCGCGTAACACGTTGGGATTTTCCTTTCGACAAGGACCACACCAACTGGCCCAGAAATCAATGAGTACATAGCGGCCCCGATAGTCGGCGAGTGACACGGACTTGCCGGTTGGAGTATTTAGAGTAAAACTTGGCGCCTTCGATCCTAAGGATATAATTGGGCGACGGTAGTCTGCCAACTTAGTAGCAACTTGCTGGCCCTCCGGGCTATTGCGCAAGGCAGGTGTGAGATGAGCCAATAAATAGCGAACAGTAGCCGTATCAGCCTTTGTATTGCTCATCATGTCTACCGCATCCAGGCTGACGAATGAGGCTGGATTGTTCATTATGAACGCAGAGTCGATGGCTGTACGCTGACGATTAAGGGCAGCTCGCCTTGCGGCTCGTGCTTGTTTAAACTCTACTGAGCTCCGTTGCTCAGCAGTAGCCCGCTTATACTCAGTATCATACTGCTTATAGCCAGCTACAATCGGATGCTCCGCCTGATCAAGCTGCTGCAATTTCGTGGTCAAGGGGCCACCCACCACACGGGCGTACTTCAATGAATCGGAGCTGGTTAGTGTAGTAGTGCCAGGCTCTAAGTAAAATGCTGTGCGAACATCAGCATGTAGAATACCCATGCCCTCCGTTTCGCGCGAGCTGCCTCGCCGACTTAGTAGTATAAAAGCTCTACCAGGCTTGTCAACTTGACCACGCAACGTGAAGCGACCATTATGAACGGCAGCAGAATCAATGTATTTGCCTCCGTAGTACAAAAAGGCTTTGGCCGGTGCATTGATAGCGCGGTTAACTTGACCTTCTATAGTGTAAGATTTATCAGATTGAACGGCGGCAAGCAACGGGAGTGCAAGCAGGCCTAGATAGATAATTTTCATACTGAGATATCAGAGGGAAAGTAGTTTAGGATTACTATGTTTCTATCAAATATACGGTGGCCTTACACGGGTGCAAGTGTACTCCCCGTCGTGTGGCATTTAACTTATTCTAAGACCTCAGTAGAGAAAAACGACTAAAGGATACCGGGGAAATGACTAGAAACGGTTGAAAGCATGAATGTCCGTAACGGCAGTATATAGAGGGATAGTTAAGCGTAAAATTCCGAAGAATAACGGCTTTCTTGTAGTTTAGCCCCATGAGCAACCACCTGACCACCCGTCCCGCATCCGGCGAGTACGCCCCGTACTACGACCTCTACATCCAGAACATTCCCGCAGGCCACAACCCGCTTCAGCATCTGCGGGAGCAGCCGTTGCTGCTAAAGGAGCTGCTCGCCGATTTTACCGAGGAGCAGGGTTTGCTGCGCTACGCCCCCGGCAAGTGGAGCATCAAGGAAATGCTGGTGCACATGATGGATACCGAACGCATTTTTGCCTACCGCGCCCTGCGCATTGCCCGTGGCGACAAGCAGCCCCTGCCCGGCTTCGAACAGGATGACTATGTGCCAGCCTCCGGTGCGGATAAGCGGACTATGGAAAGCATTCTGCACGAGTATGATACGGTGCGCGCCGCTACCTTGAGTTTGTTCGATTCGTTTGAGCCAGAGGCCTACAGCCAGATGGGTACCGCGAGCAACAATCCGGTAAGTGTGCGGGCTCTGGCCTACATTCTGCCTGGCCATGAGGCGCACCATCTGCATATTTTGCAGGATCGATACCTGTCCATGCTGGTCAAATAACGTACTTGCAGACAACACCCTGCCGCGCCGCCGCGTTAGGGGTTTATCCATTCCCTCCAACTACTCATCATCATGGCTAAAGCACAAGAACCCCGCAAGGAAAAGAAAAAGGAGCCTGCCAAAACCACCAAGGAGAAAAAGGCCGCCAAAGAAGAGAAGAAAGCCCTGAAGTCTCGTCAGCAGGACTAATTGGCCCATTAAGAATTTCCTGGAACAGCCGGCTCACTTCAGAGAAGCCGGCTGTTTTGCTTTATGAATTAGTGCCTGACTGCCCGTGAATCAACGAATTGCGCTTGTTACCCTGGTGGTAGCTGATTACGATGAAGCCATTGACTTTTACACTCAGAAGCTAGGCTTTCGGCTGCTAGAAGATACCGTGCTTAGTGCACAGAAACGGTGGGTGCGCGTGGCGCCTCAGGGGTTGGCCGGCGCTGAGCTACTGCTGGCCCGCGCTGCTACGCCCGCGCAAGCTCAGTGCGTTGGCAACCAGACCGGCGGCCGCGTGGCCCTGTTCCTTTACACCGATGATGTAGCCCGCGATTATGCGCAGCTTCAGGCACAGGGCGTGACGATAGTACGCCCGCCAATAGCAGAACCATACGGTAAAGTGCTAGTATTCGCTGATTTGTATGGCAACCAATGGGACTTACTGGAGCCCACTCAGAGCGTATAGTACACTTCCTTCTCCTTATCGTGGTGCTTGATGTAGCCGTGCAGCGTGAGCTTGATGAGCGTGCGGTACGCTCGCCGCTGCCCAATGTTCAGCAGCTTCATGTACTGGCCTAGCGTGATGCGCGGGTGCTGCCGCAGATAGTCCAGCACCGCCACTTCTTCTTTGCTTAGCGGAATGCGCTCAAATGCTGGCGTGGCATCGGAACGCTCCAGCACTTTCTCGGTGAGTTGGCTGGTTTGCACGCTCTCATCGCGTACACGCACATAGGAGCGCCAGTCGTCGGTGGCTACTTGGGCGCGGTGCGGCTTCACTGGGCTTTCGGGTACTGTTACAACCACTACCATCCGGCCATCTTCCTCTATTTCCCGGAACCGAAGCGTCAGGGGCGGGTCTATGTAGTGGGCGGCGGCTTCGCGTAACTGATACATTTCTTCCTCCGCATCGCGCACGCCCACAATCCGGCCATCATCATCCACCCCAACAAGCACGCGTCCGCCATGCGTGTTGGCCAAGGAGGAAAGCGTGCGGGAAATACGATGCGGATGGGTGGTTCGCTTCTTGAACTCCAGCTGTTCTCCTTCGCCCTGCCGAATCAGTTCCTGTAAGTCCGTCATAGAAGTATAAGGAGATGACCCGAAGTATCGCTAGGCCTGTTTCCGATACATAAACACAACAAAACGCAAAATGTAGCCGGGAGTAAGCACAGCAGCTTATTTGCGTGCGTACACTTTACTCAATCCCGGTTTCTTCAGCCGAAATCCGCCACAACCGGCTGGCTTCAATGCTACTCCCTGAGCGGCCGGAACTTCGGGCCGGGCGGCAGTTGGTGAAATAGCGGCCACTCACGTTGGCTACCTCGGGGGAGGAGGCCAGGTAGATACTGGTGCGGGCACCCTGCTCGGGCGCAACCATTACGGGGCGCGCCATCCACCACAGTGCTTTCATCACGGCCGAAGTATCGGGGCGCATAAGAGCGGTATCCACCATGCCCGGGTGCAGGCAGTTAGCCGTGATGCCCGTGAGGTCGAGGCGGTGAGCCAGCTCTTTCGTGAACAGGATGTTGGCGAGCTTGGAATCGGCGTAGGCCGTTAGCCAGCTGTATTTATCAGGAGAGTTGCGGGTTTCGCGGTTGGGTTCAATCTCGCCCACCCAATGCGCCACCGACGATACCGTTACCACGCGCGCCTTGCCGGCGGCATCCAGCAGCGGCAAGAGCAGGTTGGTGAGGGCGTAGGGCGCAAGGTGGTTGGTGGCCCAGCTCAGCTCATGACCTTCTTCCGTGATGCTAAGCGTGCCGGGCATGATGCCGGCATTATTCACCAGAATATCCAGCTGGCTAAGCTCCTGCTGTACCTCATCGGCCAAGGCCCGCACATTGCGCAGCAGCGATAAATCGAAGCATTTCACGTGCACCTCGGCGTCGGGCCCAGCGGCTAGCTGAATGGCGGCCCGGGCTCGTTCGGCCTTCTCGGTATCGCGGCCCACGAGCACAACGCGGGCTCCCTGGCGCGCCAGTTCGCGCGCCGTCACCAGTCCGATGCCGCTTGTAGCCCCCGTGATGAGGGCCGTTTTACCAGAAAGAGGGAGTGCTGCAGCCATAGGTGGCAAAGGTAAAAGCAAAGTCGGGGCTAACGAAGGCGCAGAGTGGCCTAGGTGCGGTAAGAAGCAGCCTCGCTTACGAAAAACGTGGCCAGTCGGGTGAGTCTACAATTGATTTCGGACAGAAGAAGTAGCATCATCAGCAGATGATGCTACTCTATATATATCAATTATAGGCCAGTAGCAGCTCCCTGAAAGCAGGCTGCTGGGCGGGTTGCAAGAAAAAAGCTGCTTCCGATTTCCGGAAGCAGCTTTTGCAACATAACGCAGAAGATAACGCCGCTTAGAAGGGCAGGTCGTTGTCGTCGTCGGAGGCGATGGGAGCGGCCGAAGCGCGCAGGTTCGGGTTCTGGTTGGCAGCCGGAGCAGCAGCACGAGGGGCCGACTGCTGGAAGTTGCCACCACCTTGCGGAGCTGCAGCACCACCGGTGCCAGCCTCAATGCGCCAGGCTTCGAGGTTGGTGAAGTACAGCATCTGGCCGTTCTTGTTAAAGCCACGACCACGCAGGTTGAAGGAAATTTTTACCTCGTCGCCTACTTTGTAGGAGTCGATGAGGGCGGTTTTGTCCTGCACCAATTGGAACTTGATATGCTCAGGATACTGGCCGTCTACGACTTCCAGCACGAACTCGCGCTTGCGGAATTTTTCGCTCACCTGCTGTTCGTCGAATATCTCGTGCAGGCGGCCGGTAGCTTCGTAAGCCATAGGAAAGAATATGTTTGGGGATGTTGAAACAGTTAATCAAACGTACGAAAAAAAACGCGGTTCGGCTAGGTTCGTCGGGCCCTTTCGGGGGCATTTGCCTGCGTACCTTTACCTTGCGTTTTGCCTTTTCTCTGAAATAGTTTTTCCTGATGAATACTACTTTTTCCCTGGCCCTGCACGGTGGCGCCGGCACGATATCCCGGCACCTGATGACGCCGGCACAGGAGCAGCTTTACCTGCAGGCCTTACGCACAGCGCTGGAAATTGGTACGGCTGTGCTCCGCCAGGGAGGCTCCGCGCTGGATGCCGTGGAGCTGACCGTGCGCAGCCTCGAAGACTGCCCACTCTTCAACGCAGGCAAAGGCGCGGTATTCACGCATGATGGCCACCACGAGATGGATGCCGCCATTATGGACGGCCGCGACCGGGCAGCCGGGGCAGTGGCCGGCGCCCGTACCGTACAGAACCCCATCCGGGCGGCACGCCTCGTGATGGAGCAAACCGACCATGTGCTACTGGCCTACCCCGGCGCCGATGAATTGGCTCTGCAACATGGCCTGCCTACGCAGCCCGCTGAGTATTTCTTCACCCAGCACCGCTACGACCAATTGCAGGAAGCCCTCCGCGAAGGCCGCATGCGCCTCGACCACAGTGAGCCCATTGCGGAGTCCGCCCCACTGGAGGAGCCGGTAGCTTTTGTCGAAGACCCCAAAAAGAAGATGGGCACGGTAGGGGCCGTTGCCCGCGACCAGCACGGCAACCTGGCTGCGGCCACCAGCACCGGCGGCATGACCAACAAGCGCTACTCGCGCATCGGCGACTCGCCCATCATTGGCTCCGGTACCTTCGCCGATAACCGGACCTGCGCCATCAGCTGCACCGGGCACGGCGAGTTTTTCCTGCGCGCCGTGGTGGCCCACGACATTAGCTGCCTCGTGGAGTATCGCGGCCTGAGTCTGGCAGAAGCCTGCCGGATTGTGGTGCACGAAAAGCTGGCTCCAGTTGGGGGCGAGGGTGGCCTAGTAGCCGTAGATGCGCTCGGCAACGTATCGCTTCCTTTCAACTCCGACGGCATGTACCGCGCCAGCTTTAGCTCCCAGGATGCGGCGCCTTATTTGGGCATCTACAAAGACTGATTTCTAGGCTAGTTTGTGGAGCTATATATATAAGGAGTAGCCCGAAATTTGATTTAATGGGTTAAGTAATTGATGCACAGGAATTAAACGACTAATTATTGGCTTCTCCTATTGTGTCCCCAAGGTCGTTCTCACTAAGGGCTATTTCATAGAAAAGCGCCGCGTTTCCCAGGAGGAAGCGCGGCGCTTTTGCTAGGCCACTAGGGGCCGCTGAATTACATGCCGGAGGAGGCGGGCTCGTTCGCACCCTGCCCGGCCGTAAGGGCTACAGACTCGCTGGCTTGCAACCGCAGATTTAAACTGGGGTAGAATTCGCGCTCGTGTACATCATACACGTTGCCTTTTACTAGCGCGTGCAACAGCATGTTCTCGATGGAAATAGCAGTGCCTTTGGCCGCCGCTGCCGCATTGTTGTGCTCCAGTTTATGACCATCCATGATGATGACCAGGTTGGAGCCAATGGTTTCCATCAGGTGGCCATCCGTAATCAGAACGCCAGTGTCTTCACCCAGCCCAATACCGATGAGCTTAGGGTGGAGGGCCACCGCCTCAATGAGCCGACCAAAGCGGCCGCGCTTCACAAAGTGGGAGTCGATAACGACACAGTCGATGAGGCCTAGGCCAGTGCCCATCTTCACGGCGCCCTTCATCAGAGCATCCGGCACGCTGCCGCCTTTAATCATGGTTTGCGACATGGCCATAGCCCCGGCACTAGTGCCCGCAATGATGAAGTTCGGCTGCTTGCGATACCGCTCCTTCAGCGTGCGCAGAAACTCCGTGCCCCCGAACATTTCCGTCAGGCGCGACTGGTTGCCGCCGGAGAACATCACCACGTCGGCCACTTTCAGGCGCTCCACATATTCTGGCTGCAGCGCATCTTGCGGCACCCGAATATCCATGATGCCCACGTTGTGGCAGTTGAGCATGTCGAAGGAGGAAACATACACGCGCGCTACTTCCTCCGGAATCATGGAGGCCGTTGTGATTACCTCGATGCGCGGATCGGTTTTGCCCGACTCCAACACAACGCGTTTCAGTATACCCAACTCGAAGAAGTTGAGGTAGTATTTTTTTTTGGTGCGCGGATTAGGGTAAGTGCCCTTGTCTTCATTGCCACCAATGGCAATCAACTTGCCGAGAGGTTTATCTTTTTTCAATTCGGAAAATCAACTTAGTCAACAATTGGAAAGGCCCACCTACTTCCAGCAAGGTTCGGGCCAGCGCTAGGCCAGTAGGAGAGATAAACAGACAGGCCGGCAAATCTGCTTATATTCTACGCCACCTATTTTTAAAGGAACACAATTTGAAGCGCTAGTGCTACTTGTTTGGTTGAAAACTGATATCAGCTACTAAATGGGCTTGCCCAACAGCGCATCAAAAGTAACGGACGCTACAGCGTGGTAGTTCGGACGGGCTTCGGCGTAGATGCGCTGGGCCCGCGCTTTCCCGTTGGGAGTAGCCAGCAAGGCTTTGTAGAGCGGCACCAGAAATTTACGGCGGCCCACCCGAACCAGAAACTGGTGCAGAGCCTCATCGGCGGGGGAGTAGCCGGCCGCGATGGTGTGCGGAAACCAGGCGGCTACTATTTCGGAGTTGCCAGACTTCGTGAAGCCAAATGCAGCATCCAACTCAGCGAGCTTCTCTTGAGTAAGCTTGGACGGCAGTCCGTGCAGGAAGTGTACCCATTCGTGGCTGCTCCACTCTGAGGTGGCTAGGCCCGCCGCGGGTGTGCCCTTCTGCCAACTTTGCAACGCCTCCTCTACCGCCGCAAATCGCGCCGACGAAACCGGCGGCGCCACCGATGGTATACCGGGCTCATTGATCCAGGCATCTAACTGCAACTGCTGCTCTAGGCCAGGGTGGTGAGTAAACAGCTCCTGCCGCAGGTAAGCCACAAACGAATCGGTGTCCATACTCTGGAAACTGTGGCGAGCAAAGTACTCCTTGATAAACGTATCGAGGGCCTCACGACCAATCAAGTGTTCTATCGTGAGCAGGAGGTAGTCGCCTTTTTCGTAGGCAATTTCGTTGAGGCCCTCATCGGGGTCGCGCCCGGCCAGCTGAAGGTGCAGGTGCGTATCGGGGCTGTTGGTACCTAGTTCCTCGATAGTATGGAGTAGGGCGGAGTGGCCTAGCACCTGCAGCATCTCGGCATAGGGGCGGCCGTAAAGCTTCTCCATAATCCGGCGCTCAAAGTATACCGTGAAGCCTTCGTTCAGCCAAAAGTCGTTCCAGGTGGCATTCGTAACCAGGTTGCCGGACCAGGAGTGGGCCAACTCATGCGCCACCAGGCTGGTCAGGCTTCGGTCGCCGGCTAGAATGGTAGGAGTTACAAATGTTAAACGCGGATTTTCCATTCCACCGAAGGGAAAGGAGGGAGGCAGCACCAGCAGATCGTATCGTTCCCAGCGGTAAGGACCGTACAAGTCCTCCGCCGCAACCACCATGTTTTCCAGATCAACAAATTCACTGGTGGCAGTTGGGAGGGTAGTTGGCTCCGCATAAACTCCGGTTCGCGCGCTTAGCGGCTCAAATGCCAGGTGGCCAACAGCCAGCGCCATGAGGTAGGCCGGCACGGGCTGGGTCATGCGAAAGTGGTACTTCCCAGAGGGGGCTAGTTGTTGCGGGTTTTCTGCGCTCATCAGGGCCAGCAACTCGGCAGGCACCTGCACACTGGCATCGTACGTGAAGCGTACACCCGGCGAGTCCTGGCACGGAATCCAGGTGCGGGCCAAAATGGCTTGTGACTGAGTAAAGAGAAAAGGGTGCTGCCGACCGGCGGTTTGTTCGGGAGCAAGCCATTGGAGCGCGGCCGCTCCCGGCGTAGTTTGGTACCTGATAGTAACGGCGGCCGTGTCGGGCCGAATGGCAATGCGCAAGGACTGGCCTAGCACCGGATCGTCTTCTCCCAGTGTGAAGCTAGTCGGTTCGCCCTCTGGCCCGCCCAGCAGTACTGCTTCAATAGCCAACGAGCGGGCATCCAGTAACAGCTCCGTGGCTCCGGCAGCATTGGCCAGTTGCCAAGTGGCATGGCCTGCCAAGGTTTGGGTGGTAAAATCAACCGTTAGGTCGAGGTCCAGGTGGTGCACGCTTACCTCAGCAGGCCGGGCATAGCTGTGCGGGTCGGTGATATAGTGCGGAGTAGTGGGTGCTGGGGTGTGGGGCATGAGAGAAGAACAGAAGGTAAAGCACAACGCAAGTATAGGACAGGATTCACTGCCGTATTCTGGGCACCGGTTGTCGGGCCTGGCCCAAGTGGCCTAGGCCAGCTACTATACGCGTAGGGAAGTTGAAGGTCGGTCCTATAGCTACTTTCTACTCTCGGAGTTTACAAGCGTAAGCCGAAATCTGCTAACTTGCGACAGTAGGAAAGAACCATCGGTCTGACAACTCAACAGCCCGTAAACCAGTAAAACGCCGCAGGCTCGCGTCGGAACTTGGACAGCTTTTTGTCTGCCATCTTCAAGACCCCGCCGTCGTTTTAATTCTTTTCTCACTCCCCGCATGAACGAGACACACCAGTTTTCATATTTCAACACCCTTTGTTGCTGGCTGCTGGGCCTGCTGCTGCTCACCTCCACGGTGTCGTGCAGCCAGGACCAGAAAGACCAGATCAAAGATGCGCTGCCAGGTGGCCTCACCAAGGCTGGCGGCGCGCAGCCCAAGCTCGATAGCGTGTACATTGTAAAGTACATGAGCGCTGAGCCGAAGTTTAAGGACCAGATTGAGTGGGCCAAGAAGTTCTACAAAGAGCGTGACTTCCGATTGGGCTGGTTCCGCAACCACGAAGTGGTACCCCAGGCGCAAACGATGCTCGGTGTCATCAATAAGGCTGCTGATGAGGGCTTAGACCCTAAAGACTATCAGACTAAGGACTTTACAAAGCTTTTTGCCGCCCTAAATGAGGCGCAGTCTGACTCTACCAAGCGCAATGCACTGGAAAAGGAGATTGATGTAGCCCTTTCAGGTACCTACTTCAACTGGGCTTCTGATTTCTATCGGGGTACCGTAAACCCGCGCCAGACCAAGAGCATTGACTGGAATGTGAAGCGCAATAAAATCAAACTTCACAAGGCCCTCATGACCATCCTAAAGGAGCGGGAAAGCACGTATCCTTATTATGAGTTTGAGCCTCTGCACCCGGAATATGACCGTCTGAAAAAGGCGTTAGCCGACTACCGGACTGTTCAGCGTAACGGGGGATGGGCAACCATTCCGGCTGGTACCAAGCTTAAGCCGGGAGCCAGTTCTCCGGCAGTAGCGGCCTTGCGTAGCCGCTTGCTAGGCACTGAGGCCGTAGCTCCAGACGCTTCTGCGATGCCGGTGCAAAGCGTGTCAAACAAGCCAGGCGCTACTATTGCAGCAGGTACTACTGCCGCTCCTGCTCATGTTTATGACGAGCAATTGGTGGCGGCTGTAAAAGAATTCCAAACCTTAAATGGTCAGAAAGCCGATGGAATTGTAGCCGGGGAGACCCTGCGTTTGCTCAACATTCCGGTCTCTCAGCGCATCGACCAGATCGTGCTGAACATGGAGCGGTGGCGTTGGATCCCGAAAAAATTCGAGCCCAGCTACCTCCTAGTGAATATTCCTGACTACACCCTGCACGTGGTTGAGGATGGGAAAGAAGCCTTCAATATGCGTGTAATTGTGGGCAAGACGCTCAATGCAACGCCGGTCTTCAGCGACCAGATGGAGTTTGTGGTGCTGGCTCCCTACTGGAATGTGCCCTTCAGCATCATCGATAAAGAACTGCGTCCGAAGCTAGAAGCCGATGCCCAAGGCACGCTTGACCGCTTAGATATGGAGGTCGTGAAGGGCTGGGGCGCGAAGGCAACCCCCGTTGATGCAAACAGCATTGACTGGGCCAACGTGAACGAAAAGACGTGGAAGTACACCTTGCGTCGTCGCCCCGGACCTAAGAATGACCTCGGCGATGTGAAGTTCATCTTCCCTAATTCTAACGATATCTACCTTCACGATACTCCCCACGATGAGCTGTTCAGCCAGAACAAACGTGGGTTCAGCCATGGTTGTGTGCGGGTAGCAGAGCCAATAAAACTGGCGGAATATCTGTTGCGCAACAAGCCCGGCTGGGACAAAACGGCCATACTGGATACGATTGCCGGACGCCGTGAAAAGTACGTGACCCTTCCCGAGAAGCTCCCGGTTTACTTGGTGTACTTCACCACGTGGGTAGATGAAAACGGAAAAGTCAACTTCCGTGAAGACATTTACGGACACGACAAGTCCCTCGCGAAAGAGTACTTTAACTAGCCCGCGAGACGGTTTTCTTGTAAGCGCCCCGGTCTGTTGCATCAGCAATAGACCGGGGCGCTTTCTTTTTTTTGCTATAGCCACTGGTTGCCTCAGCGTACTCAAACTCCTATGCACAAGCAGAAGAGGAGCCAAGATCATTCATACTGTGACGAAGAGGCAAAAATTAGCGAGTAGAACTCGATGGGGGCTGTTGATATAGAACCTTAAGCAGCCCGCTTGCAAATTGTATAGTATCCTAATGGCTTTTCGAAGGCGTCAAAGTAAACAATAGAGCAAGTATTTACATATGTAATACAATTGTAAACTTGGTATTGAATTGTTTACTGTTGTAAATATAGATTTGCTCCCTTTATCAGCAGTTTACAACTGTGTACTTCGTCCATCATTACGAATTGGCTGAATGATAATGGCTACATTTGTAATCTAGTTATTGGAATGCCATATGGTTGAGCGTATTCGGGAAATATTAACGGGACGGCAGCTTACGCCTACTCAGTTTGCTGATAGTATTGGGGTGGCTAGGCCTATTGTAAGCCATATACTAAGCGGGCGTAATAAGCCTAGTTTGGAAGTGGTCCAGAAGATTATTACGGCCTTCCCGGATCTTTCTATCCCTTGGTTACTAAGTGGCACAGGCGCTATGCTTGCAGCTGCGTCTGACCCGGCTTCCCTTATTCCCGTGCCTTCCGTAGCCGCCGAACGTACCAAGGCCTCCAGTAAGGCTGCAGTAGCGCGTCCGGTGGCTCCAGAGGTACCGGAGGTGCAACGTACTGCCCCAACTCTTTCCAGCCCCCCTGAAATTACCTCTCAGCAGGTAGCCCCCGTTTTTCAAGGTCCAGTAGTTAGACTGTCTAGTGAGCCTAACCCGGCAGCAGTTAACACCCCAGTGAAAGTCGCCGTAGCAGACACAGTAGTTACTAGGCCACCAGCGCAGGATACTCTGCCGTTACCCAGTGCAGTTTCTGTTGCGCAGCAGCCCGTTGCGAAAGCTGACAAAGAAGCTGAAACCATGGCTAAGGCCTTTGCTGAACCCGGTAAAACGATACGCCGCATCGTAATTTTCTATCACGATGGCACATTCTCTGACTTTCAGCCTGAAAAGTCTGACCTGTAAGCTGTTACTGGCGTTGCCATTCTGGGCTTATCATATTGCCGCTCGGAAAGAAGGACATTTATTTTGCTGAACAACCTGTTGTCTGTTGGTGGGTTTGCAGCTGTTCATGAATATTGCTTTCATCGTTATATGCAATTTGTCAGTATGCACTTCGGAGTATGGACAGGGGGCCATTTCCATGCTACTTACGATCTAATTGAAAGCGCATTTCTATTGAAGGTATTGTTGGAGATGTATAAGTATTTTCTTTGCTAAGGCTGTTTGTCAATCGTTGTCAGGCGTATTTTTAATTAAGTGAATTTCAGGTATTTATATCATTGAGTTAAAGCTTTTGTTTTGACTAAAGTTTATATTTAATAAAAGTAATATTATAAAATAATTCATACTTACATTTAATGCTTATTTAGTTGGTGAATAGGAAGGGAGATGTTAACTATTTTGCCTTTCATAGTGGCCGAGAAAAAGTCTATTGTCTGTTAGGCTATTTGCGCTAACAGAATTAGCGAGAATTTTTATACTACCTCAGCGTATTGGGAATGCAAAATTGCTTTTTCTGTCTAAAGCGTAGTAGGCGCGTTGGCGCTCATATAGTGAGGGAAAGGCTTTAGTGGTGAGTAACATTTGTGAAAGTATTCAGCGGTTGAGCCTTTGTATAATTGGCTGCCTCGTAGCTGTGACTGCCCATTTACTTTTGTTGCCTGCCACGCTAGCGCCAACTATTAAAGGAGGCCAGAATTAGGCACTATAGTTAAGTGGGTTCTGCTTGGCTGTTTTCGGGGGGCTGCTTACCTTTGGGCTATGAAAAATTTCCGTCTGTTCGTCCTGTTCGCCGCTGGCGCCTCGTTGTTCCTGTCGTCTTGCTCGCAAGCTCCCGACGCGGAGAAAGATCCTAATGCTGACGCCGCTTATAAGCGCACCCACCGTCCTGAAGGATATCGGGAGGCTCAGCGTAGCAACGTTAACTACTAAGGCATACAGCTAGGCCACCTTGGCCACTCAACGTAGGGCAAGGAGAGACCTAGCGTGAGTAATGTATAGCAGGCCAAAAGCCCATAAGCCCCGCTGCACCTAGGTGCAGCGGGGCTTATGGGCTTTTAAGTTGTAGAACTTGAAGGAAGTGCAGACTGCTTTATTCAGCAACCAGTATGGCAACAGGTTTTTCAGGGGAAGGAGCCACAGAAAGATCAGGAAGCTGAATATCGGCTAGCAGACGGCCTTCTAGCAGGTTTGCCCACGTCCGGAGATACAGCACCACATCATCGCGCTGATTATGGCGCAAGGCATTTCGACGCTCGAAGTGAATGGCAGCGCGAATGGTCGGATCCGCGAGGCGCTCTAGGTGAGTTAGATCTTGGCGCGTGAAGCCCAGGGCCAGCATCTCATCAATGGTTTCGTCGATGGGTAGGCCACTGGTAGGACAGTAGTCAGTAATCTGCCGCTCCCAGTCGCCGTAGCGCTGCATGGCGCGGGCATGAATTTCACCCTTACTCAGCTTAGTGACAGTCTGAGCCAGGTGGCCGCAGTTGCAGCTGCCCATATGGCCCCACTGGTACGGGGCCTGCGTGGCAAGACGCTGAGCGGTGTCGCGAAGGGCTTGAATGACGGAAAGAGTGCTTTTAGCCATAACAGAACAACGTTGGAGCGAAAGTATATCTGCCGGAAGATGGGCATGTACCCACTAATAAGGAACAACGAAGGGGTTTTGTTTCCTTCTGGCCTACCATCTAGCGTAAAGCTGGAAATTTCTTTATAAAACAAGCAGCCCTGCTTACAATGGCCGAAGCCAAAGCAAGCAGGGCTGCTTACAGATAAAGTGCTTACGGAAGGTGGCCTAGCGGTTTCCGCCGCCACCATTGCCACCCCGCGAGCGGCGACGCTGGCCGTCTCCGCCGCTACCACCGCTAGGGCGAGCTGCGGCACCGGCCGGACGTGGGCCACCACCTGTGCGCTGACCATTGCCAGCCGGACGCTCCCCACTGCGGCCCTGGTGCTGTCCCTGCGGACGACCACCTTGCCCCTCACGGCCTGGGCGAGGCGGACGACCTGCCGGACCTTTCGGACGCTTAATAGCCGGCCCGCCGGAGAGCGGCACTGGAGCAATAGCGCTGGAGGAGAAGGGGTGCTTCTCTACCACAGGCACCTGCCGCCGGATGAGTTTCTGAATATCCTGGAGATAGGCGCGCTCCTCATCTTCGCAGAAGGAAAGGGCAATGCCATCGGCGCCGGCCCGGCCAGTGCGGCCGATGCGGTGCACGTAGGTCTCGGGCTCGTTCGGGATTTCGTAGTTGATAACGTGCGTCAGCTCCTCCACATCAATACCGCGGGCCGCAATATCCGTAGCAACCAGAACCCGCGTTTCGCCCGCCTTAAAGTTGTGCAGGGCGCGCTGGCGGTGGTTCTGCGACTTATTGCCGTGGATGGCTTCCGATGGGATGTTCGCCTTGGCCAGGGTCTTTACCACTTTATCAGCACCATGTTTCGTGCGGGTAAAGACCAGTACGCGGCGGATATTTTTATCAGACAGTACGTGCTCCAGGAGCGCGGGCTTGTCGTTCTTATCCACCATGTATACCGCCTGCGTTACTTTCTCCGCAGTGCTGGATACAGGCGTAACGGCCACTTTTACCGGGTTCGGCTTCAGGATGGTATCAGCCAAATCCTGAATCTGGCCGGGCATTGTGGCCGAGAAGAACAAGGTCTGGCGCGAGGCGGGCAGCTTAGGCAGCAGGCGCTTGATGTCATGAATGAAACCCATGTCCAGCATGCGGTCAGCTTCATCCAGCACAAACACCTCCAGGTGGCGCAGGTCTATGAAGCCCTGGTTCATGAGGTCGAGCAGGCGGCCGGGAGTGGCAATGATGATTTCCACGCCCCGCTTGAGCGCGTTTACCTGTGGCGCCTGGCCTACACCCCCGAAAATAACGGTGTGGCGCAGCTTCAGGTGCCGGCCGTAGGAGGCGAAGCTTTCGCCAATTTGAATGGCCAACTCGCGAGTAGGAGTCAGAATAAGGCAACGGATACGGCCGGGAGCGTGGCGCTCAACCTGGGCCGTCTGGTGCAAAATCTGCAGAATGGGGACAGTGAAAGCGGCCGTTTTGCCGGTTCCTGTCTGGGCGACACCTAACAGGTCGCGGCCATCCAACACGTGCGGAATAGCTTGCTCCTGAATGGGTGTAGGAGTTGTGTATCCTTCCTCATGCAGAGCACGCAGGATAGGATCAATAAGGTTTAGTTCGTCGAACGACATCAAAAAGAAAGAAAAACGGCTGCCAAACGGGCAGTAGAAATGGCAAAACAACAATTGCGCCGACAAAGGTCGGCTTTTTTGCGCCGATTGTCGGAATGCCGCTTAAAGGACAAGTGCAACCGTAAGAAAAGAAATGAATAACGACGGAAGGATAGGTTTATAACGATTTGATCCTCAAATATATGAAAATAAATATAAAGCTTTGGCAGGGATGATGAACTGCGCCGGGCTAACGTTTCAGTTTGAGTGACAACACCCAAATCAGTAAAATCCGTTTACTTCTCTGAGAAATAACTTAAACCAGATACCTCTCTTATGCGCATCATCGATCAGAAACTGGCCTACGATGGTCACTATAAGTTACGTCAGTTGCAGCTCCAGGACGGAAAAGATGTACTAAAACGAGAACGGTTTGAGCCCGGCACGGCCGTTGCGGCCTTGGTATTTAATACCAAAGCCCAGCAATATATCCTGACCCGCCAATACCGTATTGGGCCGGAAAGAGAGTTGGTAGAGCTGGCGGCAGGAATGGTAGACGGCACCGAAGAGCCAGAGGAAGCTATCCGGCGAGAGATTCAGGAGGAGCTAGGCTTCGAGGTGGACTATCTGGAGCAAATTGTGCGGTTGCTGCCTTCTCCGGGGACGAGTGCGGAGGTCATTACGGTATTCTATGCCGAAGTAAGCAAGCAAACAGGCGAGGGAGGTGGCCTAGCATCCGAACACGAGAAAATAGAAGCGATGCATTACCGGGCAGAGGAGTTGTGGAAAGCGTCTTTTGAAGATGCCAAAACACTAGTGGCGGTCCAGTGGGCCCAACTGCGAACGAAATGAGCAGGCTACTTCTTGGGGGCCGATAGCTTATGCGAAGCGTAACGCCTGCGCAGTATCTGTTGTGTTGTCCAAATGATAAAGCCTGGCTCTTGCATTAAGAGTCAGGCTTTATCATTTGGGTGATGTTTGTAATCTACTCAGCCTTAATGATATATTCGAAGTTTTGCTTCGTTTTGGCGTCGTTGATTGTCAGGAAAATATCCTGCGGTGTATCGGTTTTTGTAAATGGTAAAGCGCGCTTGCTCATGTACAAGTCGCGGTTCCAGAAGCGGCCCTGCCCAGCTGGCAGCTCCTGTACGTTGAGGACTTCCTTGCCATCTTTGGTTTTAGCAACCAGGCTCAAATAAGCTGGGTCGGCGTTCTGGGCACCGCGGCGGTACATAGTCACGGTGAGCATGCCACCAGCGGGCAATTGGCGGAAACGGCGCTCGTAGGTAGTATCCGCCATGCTGTTCATGCGCTTCAGCTCATTGATTTCGGTGAGCAGCTCGGCGTAGGGGCGGTAGGCCACTCGGGTTACGCAGGCTTCCACTTCCGCATCTTCGTCGGTGTTCTTCGTGACGTTGAGTACGTAGGGGCTTTCCTCGTCCTTCTTGGGGAAGGTGTATTTTTTGCGGGCCTTGCCAGGCATGTACTGAGCTGAGGTAGCCAGTGTGCCGAGCATAAGCGCGGAGAGGAGGATAAATTTCTTCATAGAAGCAGCTGAAAGCAAGTAAGAAAATAGGCCGGATTCCGACGGTGCAAATATAACATTTCGGTGGCGCCGGTTTATATATTTTCGACAGGCTTTGTACAATACCTAGCGAAGCTACCAGCTGCCCCGTCCAAGTTGTAGTGGCCTAGCGAGTAACAGTAGTGTTTTAGCGGCGTTACTGCTTCATTTGTCGTAGCTGGGGCAACTACCTGCCTAATCAATTTCCGAGGCCCTATTTGCGAACTTCAGTGCCTGTTAATAGTGCCCGCCTACTTTTCGGTAGTTTAGGCGTGCCATAGCGGAGGGAAACTGGGGGAGCCTGCGCGGCGCGGAGTGGCCTAGGCCAGCCGTATCGGTGAGAGCATGCAGAAACGACACTAAATCATGCTTTTCCTGAGTGGTGAGATGGAGCTTATCGGCTGGGAGCGTTTGGTTTGGTACATCAAGGCCCAGCCCGGCGCCACCGCCCTGGTCGTAGAAGTCTATTACTTCTTCCAAAGTACGATAGGCACCCTGGTGCATGTAAGGCGCTGTAAGCGCTATGTTGCGCAGTGAGGGCGTTTTGAACGCGTGCTCCTGCCACCGGATTCCGGTAGCGCCGCCCCGGCCCAGGTCGGAATCGAGGGAGCGAGGGCGCCGACTGGCCCGGGCGGGTGTACCCAGTACTTCGGCCTCGGTGCGCTCGAAACCCGGTGGCACAGTGCCATTGAAAAGCGGCAGGAAATGGCAGGTGGCGCACTTGGCTTTACCCAGAAACACGTTGGCACCGCGCCGGGCACTGGGGCTTAGTGCCTCGCGCTGCCCCCGCATGTACTTATCGAGTGGCGCATCGAGGCGAATCAGGGAACGGAGGTAAGCCGCCAAAACGGTTTTTACATGCTGCTCCTGAACGGCAGTTTGCTGGGGCTCGGTGGCGAAAGCCTGCGCGAATGCCGCCCGGTAAGAGGAGTTCCGCGACAACAGGCGGGCGGCGGTGGCCAGTGACCCATGCATTTCAACGGGGCTCGCGACTACAGATGCTACTTGGTCTTCCAGAAAGCTCACGCGCCCATCATAAAACTGGGTGCGCTGCAAGGCTGCGTTGAGCAGGGTAGGTGCATTGCGCAATACCACGCCTCGTCCGCCGTAGGCCACACTTTTCGCCTGGCCATCGGTAAAGGCGCGGGTGGGCTGGTGGCAGCTGGCGCAACTACGGCTGCCATTGCCCGACAGCACCGGATCAAAAAACAACTGCCGGCCTAGCGCCGCTTGCGCAACGGTGGGACGCACGGTGGAAGTAGGCGCGAAACCAACGGCATCAAACGCCCCAACTTCAAACAGGGAACCGGCATCGGGCCGCAGGGCCCTCACTTCCTTAAACGCCGGAATCCCTAAAGTCTGCTGCATTGCCCAAAGCTGCTGACTCAGTGGATTGGCGTAGGCAACCAGAAACTCGAGCCGGTCAAAATGAGCAGCGCTAGAGTGGCCTAGGTAAGCCTGTACTGCGCGGAAAGTGCTGTCTAGCCGAACGGCGAGGCTAGGGTGGCGGGTGCGCAACTGCGGTTGATAGGGCGCAATAGTTGCCTGCACAGCGGCCAGGGCTTCGGCAGCCTCGGGCACGGCCCCCGGCGAGGCGGGAGTATCGAAGCCCGGGATACCCAGCGTCATCACCCGAAAGACCTCCAGCCGCGCAGCATCAAACAGGTGGCGGTCGGTGGGAGAAAGCGTTTCGGCCGCATGGTGCAGGCCTAGCAGGCTGCTCTGCACGAAGGCCACTTGTTCCAGCACTTCTTCCCGTTGTGCGGGCTTGTAGAGGGCAGGGTAGAAGTACGTTTCCAGAACCTGCAAGCCCTCTGGTGCATGCACGCGTTGTTGCTGGTCGAACTCTTCTACTTCGCCCAGCGCGGGCCCGTTCAGAAGCTTGGCGGTGGAGGGACTGTAGTATTCGGCCAGTAGTTCTACCCGCTTCCAGGCTCGGCGAGCAGCCAGAAAAGCCTGGCGCTGCCGCTCTGCCTGCTGTCCAGTAGCCACGGCATGGCGTAAGCGAGCTACAGCAGAATCTAGTTGCGTCAGATCCTGCCCATACTGCCGAAGGACCTGCATGGCCAGGCTGGCAGGGGAGAGTTTATATGCAAGGCTGGTAGTCGATGAAGACCATTGGCAGCTTATCAGAGATAGAGCCATGCCTACCAGAATGACAAGGGAAATCCGGAAGTAAATCATTGGTGATGAAATGAATACCAAATGAGTAAAATGTTTTTTAAGCATTTGGGTATATCGTAAAAGCAAATAAACAGGATGGTTCTGATCCTTTTTATTCTCCGAACTTCCGCGTGAAAAGCCCCGCTTCCAGAAGTAGAAGCGGGGCTCAATAGCTCACATGAATGGATGTAGTAACCTAACCATAGAGGGCCTAATGATAGGTAAATACGCTAGCGTGGCAGGCCGCTCAGGACCACTACCTGGCTGGCCTGGTCGTTGCCATTGTTGGGCTTAGCGCCGCCGTCCTTGTACTTCTGTGCCCGCCAGGAATGGGGCTGAATGCAGAGTGTGAAAGTGTTTGGCTGGCCTACCACATCCGATACATCTACTAGCGCGCCGTATTCCCAGCTGCCTTTCGTGGAGGGGGCGGGCGTGTAGGCTGAGCCTGTCACGTTGTACTTGTCTTTGTCGGTTTCCGTGCGGTGGTGGTCCAGCTCCATTACCTTCTTCAGCTCACCGGTGGCAATGTTGTACTGGTAGAGGTAGGCATCGTGGGTTTCGGTGCCGTAGCCGTTGGAGTCTTCCTGAATGTAGACGTAGTTCTGGGTTACGCAAATGTTGTCGGGGTTCTGGAAGTCCTTGGCTTTGCCGTTGCGGTCGTCGCCATCCAGCACTACTTCCAGCGTGCCTTGCAGTGGGTTTTGCTCATTGAGCAGGAGGCGGTAGGTCCGGCCCCATTTGGTGCGGCTTTGGTCGGCATTTACGCCCGTAAAATCCTGGCCCGTTACGTTGAAGTAGACTTCGCGGCCGTTGGCCCCGCCGCCTTTGCGGTAATCGAGGTCTTCTACCCGGCCAAACTTAATGGCTTTAAGCGGATCTACCTGAGCCTGCATTTGGGTGCCGGTCAGGTTTTTATAATCCGGAATGGCCACGAACTCTACCTCGTATTTCTGGCCTAGGGTTATGTCTTTCTCCTTTTGGTTCAGGTCTTTGCGGCGGAGCATGTACTGCTGACCACCCTCTAAGTCGCCTACCGCATTGCTGACGTAGAGCGCCACTTGCCCGCCGCTGGCATCGGAAGCATCCTCGCCGGTCAGGATAACGGTTTTGCCGGTGTAGGCCGTTTTGGGCAGAGGCACGGCGTTTTCGGCGCTCCAGTAGCCCAGGCCTTTGATGCCTTTCGGGGTGCTTTGCGTGTTATTATCGGCGAAAGGCTGGATGAGGTGGGTCTGAGCATCTACGGCGCTTTCACCGGCGCTCAGGAAGTAGGGACCGAAGCCGTGCTCCTCGGGCGTTACCAGCGTGGCGGAGCACAGGCGCCAGCGGCCTCCGTCGGAGTTCAGCACGTACTCGCCGCGCACGGGGCGAAGCGTCTCATCGAACTGCACCCGCGAAATGGCCATGTTGTCCTCGTTGTTCACCAGCATGGTAAACCCCTTTCCGTCGGGGTTGCGCAGCAGGCCGGCCCCATCGGCCGAGCCCCCGAACATGAAGTCGGGCGAGGCGGCCAGCTTGTCGTCGGAACTGATAAGCGAGTACATCTTCACGCTCTCAAACCCAGCCTGCATCTTCGCCAGCACCGGCGTAGTGGAGTAGTTATCGAGCTTTACCGTGCTGGGTGTTTCCGCTGGGGTATTGCTGTCGTTGTCGTTGGAGCAAGCCGCTAGGCCAGTCGAGAAAGCCAGGCCGAGCAATAAGCGCGCTGAGAGGGTAGGAGTGTGCATAAACACGGAGAAAAACAGTGGGCGAAAGGGTGTCGTGAAAGGATGCCCAAAAGTATTTTGACCGTGTTATCACACTGTTGGCAGCTGGTTATGAAGCTGTGTCCAAATGATGAAGGTGAAATGACCTACCCGTTATGGTAGTGTTAGCAGCTGCTTCTGGCGCTTATGCTGCGAGACAGCACTCATGGCATAGGAGAGCCGTTCCACTGCCTCGGCTTAACCAAGCAAACCAGTATCTTGCCAGCTGCCCGCCTCGTTTGGCGGTGCCGTGTACTATCTGCGCTGCTATATATCAGATGCTTCTTACGATTACCACCACTCACCAGCCCGCTACTGACCTGGGCTATCTGCTGCACAAAAATCCGGCTCGTCTGCAAACGCTGGAAGTGGCCTACGGGCAGGCGCACATCTTTTATCCCGAGGCTACGCCGGAACGGTGCACGGCGGCCCTCCTACTTGATATCGACCCTATTGCCCTGGTGCGCAACCACCGTGGCCCGGCCGGCGACGGCTTTGCCCTGGAGCAATACGTCAACGACCGGCCCTATGCTGCTTCTTCGTTTTTGAGTTCGGCTCTGTCCAAAGCGTTTAACACGGCCATGAACGGCACCTGCAAAGACCGCCCGGAACTGCCAGAGCTCCTGCTGCCCTTTGAGGCGACTGTGGCCGTGATGCCGGCCGCCAGCGTGGAGCAGCTGGAGCACCTGTTCGGGCCCCTGGGCTACGAGGTAGATGCGCAGGCCCACCCCCTGGACCCCACCATGCCGGAATGGGGAAACAGCCGCTACTTTACGCTGCGGTTGCGCCATGCGGCCCTGCGCCTGCGTGATCTGCTGACGCATCTCTACGTGCTCATACCCGTCCTCGACAACAACAAACACTACTGGCTAGACCAGTCGGAGGCCGAAAAGCTGTTGCACCGGGGAGGGGAGTGGTTGCCGCAGCATCCGGAGCGAGAGTACATTACCCGCCGCTACCTGCGGTTTGCGGAGCTGGTAAACCCCACGCTGGAGCGGCTACTGGCCTACGATGAGCTGGCCCCGGACGATCAGACGTCAATGGAGCTGGCGGAAACGGCTGAAACCGAACCGGACGATGCGCAGGCAGCGGGCAAGCAACACCTGCACGACCTGCGCCTGGAACGCGTAGCCGAAGAAATCCGGCGCATAGGGGCGAAGCGGGTGCTGGACCTGGGCTGCGGGGAAGGTAAGCTGGTGCGCCGGTTGCTGAAGGTGGCGCACATCGAGCATATCCTGGCCCTGGATGTATCGTGGCGGGAGCTGGAGCGGGCCCAGCAGCGGCTGCACGTAAGAGAGATGCCTCCGCGCCAGCGCGAGCGGCTCACGCTTACCCAGGGCTCCCTGCTCTACCACGACCCGCGCCTGGCGGGCTACGATGCGGCCGCCGTAGTCGAGGTAATTGAGCACCTGGATGAAACCCGACTGGCGGCTTTCGAGCAGGTCGTATTTGCGCGAGCCCAGCCCGGCGCCGTACTCGTGACGACGCCAAACGCCGACTACAATCAGCGGTACGAAACCCTTTCCGCCGGCCAGTTCCGCCACTCCGACCACCGCTTTGAGTGGACGCGGGCCCAGTTTATCGAGTGGGCCACTGGTGTGGCTGCGCGCCACGGGTACCGGGTGCGAGTGGAGCCATTAGGCCCGGAAGCCGCGGAGGTAGGCGCGCCCTCGCAATTAGCGGTATTTGAGCGGTAGAGCAGCAGCTGGCGCAATGCTTCCCCGGGAACAAGTGCTGAAAGGCGTGGCCTAGGCCTGTTCGGGTGCGTGCGCAATCCACTGTATCTGCCCGTTTTCTTTCCTGATTATACGATTATGTCTTTGCATACTCTTAAGCTGCCCGAACTCTCGCTGGTGCTTCTCATTGGCACATCCGGAGCCGGTAAATCTACCTTTGCCCGACGGCTGTTTCAGGCCACCGAAATAGTATCCTCGGACCAGTGCCGGGCGCTGGTGGCCGATGACGAGAACGACCAATCGGCCACGCCCGAGGCATTTGCCCTGCTGCACTACCTGGTAGGCCTACGCCTTAAGCGCGGCCTGCTCACGGTGGTTGATGCCACCAACGTGCAGGCTAAGGCCCGCAAAACCCTCGTGCAGCTGGCCCGCGACTACCACGTGCTGCCCACCGCCATCATTCTGGATGTGCCCGACCGCCTGGCCGAAGACCGCAACCGCCAGCGCATTGAGCGCCAGCACATGGGCCGCCACGTGGTGCCGCAGCAGCGCCAGCAGCTGCGCCGCTCTCTCAAAACGCTGAAGCAGGAAGGTTTCAGGCACGTTTACCACCTGCACGGCTCCGAGGAAATTGATGCGGTACAAACTATCATTAGGGACCCACTCTACAGCAACCGCAAGCAGGATAGCGGTCCTTTTGACATCATCGGCGACGTGCACGGCTGCTACGAGGAGCTGGTCCAGCTGCTGACTGGCCTAGGCTATGCGGTGGAGACCGAAGAGCGGAAGGATCTGCGCGACCTGGGAGTGCGCGTGACGGCACCTGTGGGCCGCCGGGCGCTGTTCCTGGGCGACCTGGTAGACCGTGGCCCCGCCTCGCCGCAGGTGCTGCGCCTAGTGATGCACATGGTGCAGAGTGGCCTAGCGCTGTGCGTGCCCGGCAATCACGATATCAAACTGCTGCGCTACCTCAACGGCAAAACCGTAAATGAGCAGCATGGCTTTGCGGAAACAGTAGCGCAGCTTGCTACCGAGCCCGACTCGTTCAAGAGCCAGGTGCGGCAGTTTCTGGACGGCCTCGTGAGCCACTACGTGCTGGATGGCGGTAAGCTGGTGGTGGCCCACGCCGGCATGCGCGAAGAAATGCAGGGCCGCGGCTCCGGCGCCGTGCGGGCCTTTGCGCTGTTCGGGGAAACAACCGGCGAAATCGATGAGTTTGGCTTGCCGGTGCGCTACAACTGGGCCTCGGAGTACCGGGGGCGCGCTATGGTGGTGTATGGCCACACGCCCGTACCGGACCCCGAGTGGCTCAACAATACGATTGATATTGATACCGGCTGCGTATTCGGGGGCCGCCTCACGGCCCTGCGCTACCCCGAGCGGGAACTGATTTCCGTGCCCGCCACACAGGTGTACTGCGAGCCCGTCCGCCCGCTGCGCCCCGCAGAAGTGGCCGCAGATGCCGCCCAACTCACGGCCCAGCAGCAGCACGACGATCTGCTCGACATTCGGGACGTAACCGGCAAACAGATTATCAAGACGCGCCTGCTGCCCTCCGTGACCATTCGGGAGGAAAACGCCACGGCGGCGCTGGAGGTCATGAGCCGCTTCGCCCTGAACCCGAAGTGGCTGCTCTACCTGCCGCCCACCATGAGCCCCTCCGAAACCAGCGCCCTCCCCGATATGCTGGAGCACCCCACCGAAGCCTTCGACTACTTCCGTCGGCAAGGCCTGGAACGGGTGGTCTGTGAGGAAAAGCATATGGGCAGCCGCGTGGTAGTGGTGCTGGCCAGGGATAAGGACACTGCGCGCCGCCGCTTTGGGGTGGTAGGCGAGGGGCCGGGCAAGTGCTATACCCGCACTGGCCGCAACTTCTTCACGGATACTGGCCTAGAAGCCGCTTTCCTGACGCGCCTGCAGGAGGCCCTGACCACGGCTGGCTTCTGGGAGAAGTTCCACACCGACTGGATCTGCCTGGATGCCGAGCTGCTGCCGTGGTCGGCGAAGGCGCAGGAGCTGATCAAGAATCAATACGCCGCCGTAGCCGCTGCCGCCACGGCCGCCCTGCCTGAGGTTGCGGCTGTGCTCACGCAAGCCACCGCACGTGGCCTAGAGGGCGTAGAGGCGCTGTTGGCGCGTACCTCGGCCCGCCAAGCCGCCGCTCAGCACTACGCCGAGGCCTACCGCCGCTACTGCTGGCCCGTAGAAAGCCTTGCGGATTTGCGGCTGGCGCCCTTCCACCTGCTTGCTACGGAGGGCCGCACTTACTTCGATAAGGACCACGCCTGGCACATGGAAACCCTGCGTGCCATTTGCCTCGCCGATGAAGGCCTGCTCCGCGCCACGCCCTACCGGGTGGTGCATCTGCAGGATATAGCCGATGTGGAAGCTGCCACCCAGTGGTGGACCGACCTCACCGCGGCCGGCGGCGAAGGCATGGTAGTCAAGCCCTATGATTTCATCCCGGGGGGCCGCCAAAATCTGGTGCAGCCGGCTCTGAAGTGCCGCGGCCGGGAATATCTGCGCATCATCTACGGCCCCGACTACCTGCTGCCCGGCAACCTGGAGCGCCTGCGCGAGCGGGCCGTGAAAAGCAAGCGTAACCTGGCCCTGCGCGAATTTGCCCTCGGCGTAGAAGGCCTGGAGCGGTTTGTGGCCGGCGCCCCGCTACGGGAAGTGCACCAATGCGTATTCGGGGTGCTGGCCCTGGAAAGCGAGGCCGTGGACCCGCGGTTGTAAGGCATGAGCCCGTCCGGATTTAGTTGGGCTTAATTACCAGAGTATGCTTTCCTTGTAGTCATTCATTACTTTGCCCCTATATGAAACAGCTTCACCTTGTGGTTCTTACCATTCTCGTAGCGTTTGGGTTAAGTAAAGGACCTGCTGCGGCCGGCACCCTGGCGGCGCGGCCCGCCTATATGGAGCTTAAGGTATATCACCTCAAAACCAGCCGGCAGGAAGCGGTAATTGACAGTTTCTTACAGCACCAGTATATGCCGGCGCTGCGCGCCGCTGGTATTGCTACTATTGGCGTATTCAAACCCATTGGCAACGATACGGCCGCTGACAGACGGATCTACGTTCTGACTCCTTACTCATCCTGGAAGCAGTGGGAGAACGTGGCCAAGGAAACTACCACGAAACTGGTGGCCGCCGGGGGCGCTTACGTAAATACCGCCCACAACAATCCGGCCTACAGCCGCCTGGAAACGGTTTTCATCAAGCCTTTCGAGCAGATGACCAGCTTAATGACCCCGCGGCTCAATGCCCCCAAGAACGAACGCGTGTATGAATTGCGGAGCTACGAAGGAGCCAGCGAGAAGATATTCCGCAATAAAGTCCAGATGTTTAATGCAGGCGGGGAAATCAAGCTATTCGCTCGACTAGACTTCAACGCCGTTTTCTACGGAGAAGTAATCTTCGGCTCGAAAATGCCGAACCTGTTATACATGACCACTTTTGCTAACATGCAAGCCCGCGAAGCGCATTGGAAAGCCTTCGGTAGCGACCCTGAGTGGAAAAAGCTGTCCAGCCTGCCCGAGTACCAGAACAACGTGTCACACATCGACATCGTTTTTCTGCGCCAAACTGAGTATTCGGGCCTTTAGAGTAAGGGAGGGATAATTCCTTCTGTCATAGCCTGATTCATGCTTAGCAGCTTCGGGCGTGCTCTAGGCCACTGGAATGCCGAGCTGGGCCTGAGGCCAGTTTGCCGTCTTGGTAGAATCCCTGGAATGGTTTGTGGCCAGCACGCCGCTAAGGGGGTACACCACTTCGTGTGCGGGGTACTGGCGCTGGAGAAATAGAACTTGGGCCGACGGTTGTAGGTAATCAGAAAGGGCAGGTAGCTAGCCCCGTGGCATTACTACCTGCCCTTAGGTTTCTTCAGCCACTTCAGCGCCGCAGCTACTTTGGTGTCTTTGTTGAGGTCCGTGAAATTGTCACCGCCGCTGATGAGCACATCGGGGGTAAGGTGGGACTTGTAAGCCACTTGGTTGCGGTCGGCGTCTTGCAGGCCGGCAATGGTGAGGTACGACGTGCCGCTGATGCGGTAGCTTTCATTGGCGGTGGTAGCGCCGTAGGTAGGCTCACCGAAAAAGCGGGTATTGGGCCTCCCTTTCAGACTTATGGCTACAATTTCACCGGAGCTGGCCGTTCGGCCGCTGAGCAGCACGGCAATGGGTTTATCGGTGCGCTGGGCAGGGCAGCGGTTCTGCAGGGTAGTCACGCGCATAGTATCCATATAGAAGTTGCCCTGCCGGAGGTACCACTGCTGATCGGGCTTGCCATCCTTGTCCACGAAGCCGCCCAGGTGGCCATCACCCAGCAACGGCGCAATGCCGGCCAACATGGGCGCCATGGCACCGCCGTCGTTCAGGCGCAGGTCAATAATCCAGGACTTGGCTTTGTCGGGGTTGATGCGGCAGAGAGAATCCTGCACCACTTTGGCTGCGTCGCGCATAGCTTGCAGGCTGCCTCCGGCATTTATGCCCGGCAGCTGAATGTAGCCCACATTGCCGGGCAGCATCTTCACCAGCACACCGGGCTTTTTGGCCAGTGCTTCTTTCACGGCCACATTGGAGTAGGCCGGGCGCGCTGTATTACGCCACTTGTAGGTTTTGCCTTGGTAGGTCAGCCAGCCGTGGTCATCCTTCAGCTGTTCAAATACATACGGATAAATTGGCAGCAACTCCCGCACCGACTGCGCCCCTTGAGCTTTCTGGTACACCGTCTGGCGCAGCTGCGGCCAGTCTACAGTGCCACGCTCCAGCGAATACATCTCCAGCAACGCCAGGCTCTTATCCAGGAAGGTTTTAACGGAATCGGGGAGCGAGGCCGGTACTGTTTGGCAATGGGCCGTGTGGGTAGCAACGAATAGCAGCACGAGTAATCCTGGTTTCTTCATGCCGGGAAGATGCAGGTTACTGACAAATGGTTGGTTGCAAGGTTAATGTTTAAAGTTTATTTCGATTGTCGAGCAATTCCAGATATCGACCAAGCCACTCTTTTCCCTCTCTCGTGGTTTCTAATTCCAAGAAGTCCTGAGCTACTACTTGCAGTTCCCCATAAACGGGTTCAAAATTATAGGATTCAGCATCTAATCGATGAAAGGGTCTGAGAGGACACATACCCATCAATGCGTTCAATGCAGCATTCCGAATTTGAGGGTTGATATTGCTGAGTTGAGCGCGTACGGTATCAACTACCAAGGCCGGATATTGGCGAATGTGTGCATTCTTGCCCAGCGCCCAAATACCCATTTCCAGGTGATTGTCATCCGTACTTTGAAGGATATACTCAATCAATATCCGCACTGAATCTGGTCCGGTAATGCTAAGTCCCCAGATAGCTCTGTCGACTATAGGCCCATGATTAGTGGTAAGCAGAGCTACAAGTTGAGGCGTAAGCAATACTGCGTCCTGGTGCACTGCGTGTGGATATTTCTTCACCAGAATGTCAAGGCTAAGGAACACCACACTATCATCTTGGCTGGTCAGATTTGCCAGCAAAAGCGGATAGACCTCGGGTGAGGGGGCCTCGCTTAGCAAATTTCTCAAAACGGCTAATTGCTCTTCTATGGTCTTGGAAGACAAGCGGCGTATTACTTCCTGTGTATCCATGCAATAAGGTGTACGCGTCTACTTGCGACCCATACTCTTAGCCCGAGCGCCCTTGAACTCCGAGCCGGCGCGCCACTGCGGGAACGTGGTTTCGCTGGCCAGGCGCTGGCCTACGCGGAAGTAGAGCTGGGCATCCTGGGCAATGCCGCTCAGGTCCCAGCTGGGGTCGAACTGGTCGGCGGGCTTGTGGTACATGTTGGTGGTGTAGTTCTGGCGCTGTTTGGCAATGGCTTCCTTGCCGCCGGTGCGGCTCTCGAAACCGCCGCTGGCGTAGAGCGAGGGCACGCCCACGTGGGCAAAGCTGAAGTGGTCGGAGCGGTAGAACATGCCCGTTTCGGGCGTTTGGTCGGGCAGCACGTAGCGGTCCTGTTCCTTGGCGGCGGCGCGGGCGTAGTCCTCCAGCTCCGACTGTCCGTAGCCGATAACGGTGAGGTCCTTCATCTGGCCGTAGGGCCAGAGCATGTCCATATTCAGGTCCGCTACAGTCTTGTTGAGCGGGAAGGGCGGGTGCTGGACGTAGTAGGCCGAGCCCAGCAGGCCTTGCTCTTCGCCGGTTACCGCCAGAAACACGATGCTGCGCTGGGGCTTCTCTTTGGCCTGCTGGAAGGCTTCCGCAATGCTGAGCAGCGCCGCTAGGCCAGTACCATCATCCACGGCCCCGTTATAGATAGAGTCGCCGGCAATGGCTTTGCCTACCCCAAAATGGTCCCAGTGGGCTGAGTAGATGATATATTCCTCGGGGCGAGTGGTGCCGGGCAGTACGGCCAGCACGTTGCGCGAAGTCTGGCGCCGCAGCTTGTTCTGGATGCTGCCCGTGAGCGTAAGCCCACCGAGTGACCTAGCCCGGAAGCCCTTGGTGTTCGCGGCGGCGTAGAGCTGGTCGTAGTTCTGGCCGGCCGCCTGAAACAGCTTTTTAGCCGCATCTAGAGTCAGCCAGCCTTCCAGGGCACACTTGTCGGCGCCTTTGTTGGCGGTTTGGGCGCGCAGCTTGGGGCTGACGGCCCCGCTCAGCACCACCGACCATGGGTAAGCTGCGGGCTTCGTATCGTGCACGATGAGCAGGCCGGCGGCACCGTGGCGGGCGGCTTCCTCGTATTTGTAGGTCCAGCGGCCGTAGTAGGTCATGGCCTTGCCGTTGAACAGGGTCGTGTCGTTGCCCGCATTGCCGGGGTCATTCACCAGCACTACCACAGTTTTGCCTTTCACATCGAGGCCGGCGTAGTCATCCCAGCCGTATTCGGGCGCTACTACGCCGTAGCCAGCAAACACCAGCTCGGAGTTCGTGACGGCTACCTGGGGCTGCTCCCGTTGGGTGAAGGCCACAAAATCGGTCTTGTACTGGAAACTCAACATCTGTCCTTTGCCTTTGATTTGCAGAGTGGGGCTGGGTGTGCCTGTGATTTCTACCAGCGGCACCGGCTGGAAGTAAGAGCCATCGGGGCCGGACTTCAGGCCCAGGCGCTTGAACTCATCGGCCAGATACTTCGTGCTCCGCTCTTCGCCCACAGTAAACGGCTTGCGACCCAACATCTCATCCGAGGAAATAGCCTGCAGATACTTACTGATGCTGGCCGCCGTGATGGCTGGCGCAGCTGCGGAAGATGCCGCCGTTGTCTCGGGCGTGTTGTCAGAAGTGGAAGCAGCTGTGTTGTCCGACTGAGATTGACAGCCCGACAGGCCTAGGCCTAGCATGAAAGCCGCCGCTAGCGGGCGGGCAGGAGAGGGCAAGAAGGGGAGAACCATCAGGAAATTCTGGTTTCTGGTGGAGCCGTCACCGGCAATGGAGTAGCGAGGAGTGGCCTAGGATGCCGGTAATGTAAGGCATTGAGCGGTTGCAGCGCTACTGTTCGCTCCACTTTTGTGCGTAGCCGCTCTGCTGCAGAAAGTTGCTGAAATCTGTAGTGGAGAGCATATCGGCCACAGCTTGTTGCTTGTTGGTGGCTTTGGCGTAGTAGCTCTCACAGATTTTGTAGCCCACGTAATAGCCCAGGTCGCAGGGCTTATCCGGGGTTTCCTGGGGTGCATTAGCCAGCCAGTTTTGGATATGGCTGCCACGCATTTCCCGCCGAAAAGCAGCCCAAAGTTGCTGCTCGTGGGCGTTGCCATAGGTGTGTAGTCGGGCATTGGTGCCCAGGGAGCCCGTTACCAGTTCGGCTATAAAATCGGCCATGCCCTCGCGGGTAGCATAGCTCAGCAGATTGTCTTGCGCGCGTTGCTGCACGTTGTGGATCATTTCGTGGGTTACCACATACGGTATGTCCGTTACCAGACCACTGCGGTTGCGCTCTACCTGGGTCAGTTCCGAGGTGTCCACTCCTGGGCCGTAGGCCACATGCTCAGTCCCGATCAGGAGGCCAGGGGGTTGGGCGGTGCTTCCGGAAAAGCCACCTGCCAGAAAGTAGATGTTGCTGAAGCGGGCGGCCGGGTATAGCGCCTGCAGCCGCCGAAAAGCTGCCAGTATCTGCGGCTTCTGTCCGGCTACGTCCAGCATGTGGTTCCGGATGGAGGCGTAGTAACGCGGACGTTTCGTGATGCGGCGGGCAAAGAGCACCGGGTTTTTCTTGAACCGACGCTCGTAGTAATCCAGTAGGCCAGGGGAGCCCTTTGCGAAATACTGTTGCTCGAATACGCGGTAGGCCTGCGCCGTATCGCGCATGGCAGCGGGGTAGGCCGCCCAGAAGTTGTCAAGGTCGGTGGTGACCAGTTGTACCTCTTCTACCTGCGCAAGCTGGGTGTTGGTGCAAGCTATAGTGAGCAATAAGCAGAAGAGCAGCAAACGGCGCATACGATAGAGCTATACCTGATTTGATAGTTAGCAGGAAGAGTGGCCTAGGAGTGTGGATAGCAAGGATTTTGAGACTATAAAGCACGTCATGCTTTACGGCGCTCTGCACAGCACTTCAGCCAAATATACACGCGCTGGTGTGTTTCCGAAGCCGCCTAGCCGGCAGTTGTTGCGGCCGCAACGGGAGCTGGTGCTACCTTTCGGGCTATTAGCCGCAGTTGCCTTTTTTATTCTATGCTCGCTCGTATCCAGTCGGCTCTCACTGAGCTCGAAGCCCGCCACCATATTCGTGTTCTATACGCCTGCGAGTCGGGTAGCCGCGCCTGGGGCTTTCCATCGCCGGATTCCGACTTCGACGTGCGCTTTATCTACGCTCACCCAGGCGATTGGTACCTGACGCTGGATGAAGGCGCGGATACGCTCAACTTCCCCGTCGATGAGGAGCTGGACCTGGCCGGCTGGGAACTGCGCAAATCGCTGAAACTGCTGCGCGGCTCCAATGCGGCCCTCTTCGAGTGGCTACAGTCGCCGGTGGTGTATGCAGAGGCGGCCGGGTTTCGGGAAGCACTACAACCACACCTAGCCAACTGCTGGAATTCGCGGGCCGGCCTCAACCATTATGCGGGCTTGGTGCGCCGAGGCGTAGAGGACGACTTGGTAGGCGAAGAAGTGCGGCTGAAGCGGCTGTTCTACGCCCTTCGCTCGGCGCTGGCCGCCCGCTGGATTCGGGAGCGGCCTACATCGGTACCGCCGATGGAGTTGCGGGAGTTACACGAACTGCTGCCACTGGAACTGCATGCCGAAGTGGCGGAATTGCTGGCCCGCAAAGCCACCGCCAACGAGAAAACGACCGTAGCGCGCCCAACGGCTCTGGTTGCCTTTCTACAGGAGGAGTACCGGGCTATACTCTCAGCCCGCGAGAAGCTGCCCCTAGTGCGAAGCACCGACCCCACCCAAAAGCTAAACGACCTATTCCGGGCATGGCTGTAGCGCCGGCAAGGTAGTTCGCGCTTAGCCCATTGATTTCAACTACTTCGTCGATACGCGCATTGCCCAGTCCGCGCTACCTCTATTATGACTATTTCCGACCTGCGCCAACGTGGCTTGATTCTCTTTGAAGCTATCAGTGGCAGCCGCGCTTACGGCACTCATCTGCCTCATTCCGATACTGACCTAAAAGGTGTGTTTATTCTGCCTGAAGCGGATTTCTACGGGCTCGACTATGTGCCCCAGATAGCCAATGAGACCAACGACGAAGTGTTTTATGAGCTACGGCGCTTCGTAGAACTGCTGCTCAAAAACAACCCTACTGTGTTGGAGCTGCTGGGCACTCCCGCCGACTGCGTGGTGTATCGGCATCCGTTATTTGAAGGGTTTCGGGCGGAGAATTTTCTATCCAAGCTCTGTCGGCAGAGTTTCGCGGAGTATGCCGTGGCCCAGATTCGAAAGGCGCGGGGCCTGAACAAGAAAATCAACCACCCAGAGCCGCCCAGCCGCAAGTCGGTGCTGGATTTCTGCTACGTAACGGTAGGGGCCGGTGCGCAGCCCGTAGGCCAGTGGCTGACGCGGCAGGACCTGGCAGCGGCACAATGTGGCCTGGCGAAGGTGCCGCACCTCACCGATTTATATGCGCTATTCGTAGATGAGCCGGCGGGCTCCCTCGGTTACCGCGGCCTCGTCCGCGACGCCGAAACGTCGCAGGATGTGCAGCTATCGGCCGTGCCGAAAGGGGAGGTGCCAGTGGCCTACCTTAGCTTCAACCGCAACGGCTACAGTACCTACTGCCGCGTGTACCGCGAGTACCATGAGTGGGTGCAGAAACGCAACGCCGAGCGCTACCAGAATACGGTGCAGCACGGCAAAAACTACGATGCCAAGAACATGCTGCACGTGTTTCGGCTGCTGCGCATGGCGGAGGAAATAGCCACCTCTGGCCAGCTCCAGGTGCGGCGGCCAGACCGGGAGTTTCTGCTGCAAATCCGGCGGGGCGAGTTTGAGTACGAACAATTAGTGAGCGAAGCCGACGCCTTGGTAGAGCGGGTAGAAGCCGCTTTCGCCACCTCCGCGCTACCCGAAACACCGGACAAACAAGCCACGGAACAACTGCTGATTCAGGTGCGGCGGGCATTCTACCAGCAAGCAGCAGGTCACTAAAAAGCCGGTCAGATGGCGCTAGGCCACCCGACCGGCTTTTATTACTTCTTCGAAGAAACAGCGCTACCGGGTAGAGTGGCCTACGCGGTACGTGGATTTAGAGGAAGTAGCTTTTTTGCCGAACAGACCACGGCGCTTTTTGCTGGATTTGCTGCCCTTGTACTTTTTGTAAAACGGGCGGTGCGTATAGGAGTGGCCTTTCATCTTGGCGCGTGCATAGGCGGTAGGGCGGGCCGCTTCTGCTGGTTCGGCGGCGCCTACCATGAGCAAGGCGAAGAAGAGAATTAGGATTCTGGTCATGGTGCAGGAAAATGGTTAGCACCTATCTAACTTATTATCAGGGGTGAAAATTGTGCACCTCAACAATAAGATGATTCTGCAGTCCGCTGCAGCCTGCGCAAAAACAAGAATGGCGTCTCTCTCCAAAGCTGGAAAGAGACGCCATTTGCTTATGGGCTAACGCGAAAACCTAGTTTGCGCCGATGGTCGTGTTGCGCGAGGGCCGCTTGGGCGCCGGCGTAGTTTTCTTGGCTTTGCGACGCTTCCAGAACTGATACCAGCGACGGCTGTGCTTGGTACGCTTCTTACGCGAGTAGTACTTGTAATTGGGGCGATGCACGTAGGTTTTGCCCCGCATCTTCGCGCGGGCTGCGGGACCACCCTGATCGGCCAGAGCCGGGCTGATGTCGACGAGCGCCATCAGGAATACCCAGAGGAGAAGAAAAAATCTTGCCATAAAAAAATAGTGAAATGCGCGAGGGGTGCGGAACTAAAAAGAAAGCAGGCAAAAGTCTGGCCATATTCCGAGATAATAGAAAAAAAAGCAGACCAAAAAGCGGAATTAATTTCGCTACCAAACGTACGCGGCTACGGAGCGTTAGCGTCCGCCAGATACAGTCGGTTTATTAGTCCTTGGTTTTCTTCTATTTATACTTGGAGGAGTGGCCCTACTAACTGTAGTCTGGCAGAGCCGGCACGCGCCCGTCAACGCAATAGCCGCACCAAGGTTTTCTTGCTACTGAGAAGAACTGTTCCTTTGACCGACTTTATCCCCGTTTTAGCGCTGCTAAACTACATTTCGCAAGTCTAGCAGTAATGCAGTCATCCGATAAATCTGAAGCGTCCCAATGTCAGATCACCAGAACACGTATCCTCCAATTACTTGTACTGCTCAGTTGCGAGCCGCATTGCTGGGCCTGGCTGTAGGCGATGCGCTGGGCGTTCCGGTTGAGTTTAAGAGCCGTGCTGCCCGCCTCCAAGACCCTGTGGTGCACATGCGGGCCTATGGCACCCACCATCAGCCTGCCGGAACCTGGTCCGATGATGCCTCGCTTACTTTCTGCCTGGCCGAAACCATTGCCAATGGCTTCACACTGCGTAAGTTGGCGCAAACAAGTTGCCGCTGGTACTTCGAACAACTCTGGACGCCACACGGCGCTGTTTTCGATATAGGCATAACCACGCGTGAGGCCTTGGATAAGCTTCGCTTAAACCCGGAAGGCTCGCCGCTGGCTGGCGGCACCGATGAATATAGCAACGGCAATGGCTCCTTGATGCGGATTTTGCCTCTGGCTTTTTATCAACCCGAAATGCCCCTGGCAAGCCGATTTCTACTGATTTCCCAGGTATCAGCCATCACGCACGGGCATATCCGCTCCGCAGTGGCCTGCTTTCTGTATCTGGAAATGGCCCGTCATCTGCGGGCAGGGCTAACCCCGGCAGAGGCCTATGCTAAGCTATGTGCGGAGGTCCCGGCTCAGCTGTATGCGCTTAATATTCCGGCGCGGGAAGCTGATCAGTTTGAGCGCATTCTGAGCGGCCGCCTGCCCGATATAGCTGCTGCGGCCATAAATAGCGGCGGCTACGTGCTGCATACTCTGGAGGCGGCCCTATGGTGCCTGCTGCGCTATAGTACCTATGCCGAAACGGTGCTGGCCGCTGTCAACCTCGGCGACGACACGGATACTACCGGAGCCGTAACTGGTGGCCTAGCAGGGCTGAATTACGGAGAAGCAGCTATTCCTGCCGAGTGGTTGCGGGTGCTGGCCCGCCGCCAGGATATTGAGGACTTAGCCCATCGGATGTCGCTCGGAGATGGTGTGCGCTAGGCCAGTAGGTGAGGGGCGGAAAAAGCAAAAGGCCCTTCAGATTTCTCTGAAGGGCCTTTGCGGTCCGGACGGGACTCGAACCCGCGACCTCCGCCGTGACAGGGCGGCATTCTAACCAACTGAACTACCGAACCGGTTATCGCAACTGGTCAGACCGTGTGTCCTTCCGTTTTGATGATGCAAATATAGAAGGCCTATTTTGACTGTGCAAACAAAAATATGCGATACCAGGCTCTATAGGCCGGTTTTTGCGCTTACTGCTCTGTTACTAAACAGGATAGAGTTGAAAAATAATTTTCACTCGTCGCTTCATCAGCCCATTCCTCTGCCCACAGAAGAAAACGATGTGAAATAAGTCTGCCCGAGCAGGTTGCTTAAGCAGTGTATTTCTAAGATGCCGGCTACAGCAACACATGTTCTGCAGAGTAAGCAGGCGAGTGTGCGCTAGGCCAGTAGGTGAGGGGCGGAAAAAGCAAAAGGCCCTTCAGATTTCTCTGAAGGGCCTTTGCGGTCCGGACGGGACTCGAACCCGCGACCTCCGCCGTGACAGGGCGGCATTCTAACCAACTGAACTACCGAACCGGTTATCGCAACTGGTCAGACCGTGTGTCCTTCCGTTTTGATGATGCAAAAGTAGAGGACTGGTTCCGGCTGTGCAACAGTACGGGCAAAAAAGACATAAAAAAGAAGCGGTGCAGATTGTTTGCGCCTGTATTTCAGGGAGAAAAATTTTAGAAAAATCGTCGGGGGTAGAGCGTGCGCCGTGTGCATGGCTTCGCTTACCTTTGCTTTCTTCTCTCACCCCGCAACCAGACCCTCCCTGCCGTGGCAATGCTCCTCGATTTTGAACAACCTATTGCCGCTCTCGAAGGCAAGCTCCGTGAAATGCAGCAACTGGCCCTCGATAGCCAGGTAGATGTTTCGGAAGCCGTAGTGGCCCTTGAGAACAAGATTAAAGCCCTCAAAAAGGAAACATATGCCAACCTGACCCGCTGGCAGCGCGTGCAACTCTCCCGCCACCCCGATCGGCCTTATACCTTAGACTATATCGAGGGTATGTCCGAAAAGTTTATCGAGCTGCACGGCGACCGTACCGTGGCCGACGATAAGGCCATGGTGGGCGGTTTCGCGGAGCTTGATGGCCGTTCTATTATGTTTATTGGCCAGCAAAAGGGCCGCAACACCAAGCAGCGGCAGCTCCGCAACTTCGGGATGCCCAACCCCGAAGGATACCGCAAAGCGCTGCGCCTGATGAAGATGGCCGAAAAGTTCGGGAAGCCTATCGTCACGCTTATTGATACCCCCGGTGCTTTTCCTGGCCTAGAGGCAGAGGAACGGGGGCAGGGCGAGGCCATTGCCCGCAACCTGAAGGAAATGTTCCTGCTGAAGGTGCCCGTGATTTGCATCGTGATTGGGGAAGGAGCTTCGGGTGGTGCTTTGGGCATTGCCATCGGCGACCGGGTGCTGATGCTGGAGAATACCTGGTATTCCGTGATTTCGCCTGAAAACTGCTCTACCATCCTGTGGCGCTCCTGGGATTATAAAGAACAGGCCGCTGAGGCCATGAAGCCTACCGCTACCGATATGTTGAAGGCTGGCCTGGTTGATGGCATTGTGAAGGAGCCTCTCGGTGGTGCTCACACAGATTCGGCCACCATGATCAAAACCCTGAAAAAGACCATCCTCAAAACCCTCGACGAACTGGAGGCGCTGTCTCACGAAGAGCGTGTAAACCAGCGTATTGAGAAGTTTTCGAATATGGGCGTGGTGCTGGAATAAAGCACCTGCCAGAGCTACCCTGAAAGCGTCATCCTAACGCCGGAAGGATCTTTTCACCGCGGAACGGTTTGCTAGGCCAGTCGTTTAGCGTTGAAAAGATTCTTCCGGCATCAGGATGACGTTCTTTTTTATTCCTTTACAGTCTGCTTTTCTATTCATTCCGCAAAACTCCCACCCATGACCCTTCACACCCTCGACACCGGTTTGTTTAAGCTTGATGGCGGCGCCATGTTTGGCGTGGTGCCCAAGAGCATGTGGCACAAGCTGAACCCCGCTGACGAGAACAATATGTGCACTTGGGCCATGCGCTGCCTGCTGGTGGAGGATGGGGGGCGGCTGGTGCTGGTGGATAATGGTATTGGGGCTAAGCAGGATGAGAAGTTCCGGGGGCATTTCTACCTGCACGGTGAGGATACGCTGGAAAAGTCGCTGCGGAAGCTGGGCTTTACCTCCTCCGATATTACCGACGTATTCCTGACCCACTTACACTTCGACCATTGCGGCGGTTCGGTGGTGCGCACGCCGGATGGTAAGCTGGACCTGGCCTTCCCGAATGCCACCTATTGGAGCAATGAACAGCATTGGAACTGGGCCGTGACGCCTAACCCGCGCGAAAAGGCCAGCTTCCTGCGGGAAAATATTCTTCCTATTCAGGAAAGCGGCCATCTGCAGTTTATCAGCTCCTCTGCCGCAATACCCGATGCGCTGCCCAGCTTCCGGGAAATCGTTTTGGCTGATGGCCACACCGAAAAAATGATGCTGCCCGTGCTGGAATACAAAGGCCGCACCGTGGCTTTTATGGCCGATTTGCTCCCAAGCGCCGGGCACGTGCCGCTGCCTTATGTGATGAGCTACGATGTGCGCCCCCTCGTAACGATGGACGAAAAGGAGCGAGTGCTGCGGCGGGCTGCTGATGAAAACTGGGTGCTGGTGCTGGAGCACGACCCCAACGTGGAATGCATAACGGTACAACACACCGACAAGGGAGTTCGGCTGGCGGATTCCTTTCGATTAAGCGAGCTGTAAGCCAGGTGTTTGGATGGAGTTCGGCCTGAAAGCATGAGGTAATTCATCGAATTTGCGTTTAAGCTCCAAACCACTTTTCTACCACGAGCTTTCTATGTTAGGGTTGGCACTTTCCGGCGGCGGCGCCCGGGGCATTGCGCATTTGGGGGTCCTGGCCGCGCTCGATGAGCTGGGCCTGCCTATTGGGCGTCTGGCCGGCGTATCATCGGGGGCCATTGCGGCTACGTTTTACGCGGCTGGGGTGCCGCCCCGTGAGATTCTGCGCCTGTTTCAGGAAGTAAACATCACCCAGATAACCCGGATAGCACTGAGCCGCTATGGCCTGTTCCGGATAGATGGCGTGGGGCCCTTACTGGAAAAGCACTTGGGAGTAGGCTGCACGTTTGAGCAACTTCGGCTGCCGCTTACCTTGGTTGCTACGGATCTGGTGGAAGGTACCTCCGTACGGTTTTCGAGTGGCCTAGTGGTGCCGCCGTTGCTGGCCTCTTCGGCCGTTCCTATTCTGTACAAGCCAGTTGAGTATATGGGGCGCCAACTCGTGGATGGTGGCCTACTCAATAATTTACCGGTGGAAGCGCTGATAGAGCACCAGCACCCTGGCCTACGCATTGTGGGCGTGCACTGCAACCCACCCAATCCGGACGCGCAATTCAACAACCTGCGCGGCGTGATTGAACGGACGCTGAATCTGGCCATTGGGGGAAATACCGTTATCAGCAAGCAACAATGTGAGATACTACTGGAGCCTACGGAACTGCGCCGATTTCGCACCATGAGCTACCGCCGGGCACCCGAGCTGTTCGAAATAGGCTACCGCTACACCCTAAGCCGGGCCGATGATCTGGCCAAGCTGCTGCAGGCTAGCTAAAAAGCCTCATAGATGAGCATCCGCAACATTTCTCTAGCTTTGACCTTACGTAGCGCTCTTTAACCGGCTACCGTATTTCTTTTTCATGGCTGCACGCAAAACTTCTACCTTCTGGTACCTCTTCTCCAAATTCTGGTTCTGGATAACGGGCTGGCACCTGGGCTCCGCAGTGCCCCCCAACATTAAGAAAAGCATGATGATTGCGGCTCCTCACACCAGCAATTGGGACTTTATGTTCGCCCGGGCCGCTTTCTTTCTAATGGATATCGACGTAAAGCTGACCATTAAGAAGGAGTGGACCACCCTTCCGGTGCTGGGAGCCCTGGTGCGGTCGTTGGGTGGCCTAGCCGTGGATAGGAGCAAGAACAACAGCTTGGTAGATGCCATGGTCCAGATGTTCAATGAGCGCGACGAACTGGTGATTCTTATAACACCCGAAGGCACGCGCTCCTACCAACCCAAATGGCGTAAAGGCTTCTACCATGCCGCCATGGGTGCCGGCGTACCTATTCTGTTCGGCTACCTCGATTACAAAAACAAAGAAGCAGGTGTAGCCGGCCCTTTCTGGCCTACCGGCGACTACGAGAAAGATCTGGAGGAAATCAAGGCTTTCTACCGCACCAAGCAGGCTCGTTTCCCTGAAAAAGGCGTACGTTAGACAAAGATGGAGTTGTGAGAAGTGAAGTAGTGAATCCTGGTTCCACTGGAGTTATTGCACAACCCCACCTCTTAACGTCGCCTTTCACAAGTTCACTCTCGCTGTATGGAAAAGCTACAAACGCTGGCCTGGATTCTGATTGGATTGGCCATTTTCATTTGGCGAATGGTGCAGAAGGCCCGCGCTACCACCCAGCGCGAGCAGCAGGAACGCCGCTTCTCCAAGCCCGACAGCACGGGGCGTCCGCGACCGGTAGCGCCGCTGCCAGCAACCTCGTTTGAGGAATTGCTGAAGCAGATGCAGGCCCAAAACCAACCTGCAAAGCCCGCCTCTGCACCAAACCCGGCTTCGGAGGAGAAAACTCCAGGCGGTAGGCCACTTCCTCGGGAGGCCGCCCGCAGCCAGGAAAAAACGGAGGTGACGGCCCGTAGCCAGGAGCGAACCGTTGTTGCCCGCTCCCTGGAAACGCCCGCCCACGATGCTCGCCGGGCTTCTACACTCCCACGCGCCGCCACGCGCGATACTCCCGCTAATGATTACTGGAAGCAGGATGAAGCCCGCCGCCATGAAACCCGCCGGCCGGAGCTTAATCGGAACATCAGGGACTTGCTCAAAACGCCCGCCGACTTACGCAATGCGTTTATTTTGAGTGAAATCCTGCAACGTAAGTTCTAAGTGGGCCAGTTAAACAGTTTGCACTGGCCTAGGACTTATTGCTAAAAGGGCACTGAGTACAAAAGCCCTACCAGAACGCTGTAATACGTTTTGGTAGGGCTTTTCTGGTAAAAAGCATTCGGTGCTAATCCTGCGTGAGGGCGTAGGCCACCAGGTTAGCACCCATCTTGAGGGCAGCTTCGTGCGTGGCGGGTGTGTCTTCGGGATAGGTGCCGAGGTCTTCCCAACCATTGCCTAAGTCGCACTCAAAGGTGTAATAGCACACCAACCGGCCTTTATAGAGCAACCCGAAGCCCTGGGGGCGTTTGCCATCGTGCTCGTGCACTTTCGGCAGGCCCCGCGGGAAAGCAAACTTTTGGTGATAGATGGGATGCGTGAAGGGCAACTCCACAAATTCCAGCTCCGGAAATACCTTCTTCATCTCGGGGCGGATAAACTTATCGAGCCCGTAGTTATCATCAATGTGCAGGAAACCGCCGCCCATCAGGTAGCGGCGCAGGTTGCGGGCTTCAGCATCCGTAAACGTCACGTTGCCGTGGCCGGTCATGTGGATGAAAGGGTAGGTGAGCAACTCCGGCGAATCCAGCTCTACGGTAGCTTCCTCGGGGTCTATGTTCGTCTTCAGCGACTGGTTGCAGTAGCGGATGAGGTTGGGCAGGGAAGTCTTGTTGGCATACCAGTCGCCGCCCCCGCCGTAGTGCAGCTTGGCAATCCGGAAGCTAGAAGCTACCGGGAAAGCGGCCATTAGGAGTAGCGGCAGCAACAGGAGCAAAAGCAGGTTTTTACGCATCATACTAATCAAATGGAGTTTCTCCGCAGAGAGTAACATGGCGCCATACTGAAGTTGTTCCAGGTGGCCTAGTGCGCCAATTCCCGGGCTATATGCACCGTATGCACGGCGGCCAGCGCGGCCGTTTCGGTGCGGAGGCGGGAGTGGCCTAGCGTAACGGGGCGAATGCCCCGTGCGAAGGCCGCCTCAATCTCCTGCGGGGTAAAGTCGCCTTCCGGCCCGATCAGGATGCAGCAGGAGTGGCCTAGAGCCGCTATGTGCGAGAGTGGGGTTCGCTCACCGTCTTCCAGATGGGCAATAAAAGTGGTTTCAGGGGCTACCGTGGGCAGAAAAGCGGTAAAATCCGTCAGCTCTGCCAGCTCCGGCAGCCACGCCTGCCCCGATTGCTTCAGGGCACTTACGGCTATTTTCTGGAGGCGCTCCAGCTTTAGCTCCCGTCGCTCGGAACGGGCACAGCGCAAAAAAGAGAGTCGGTCTATTCCTATTTCGGTAGCCTTTTCTACCAGCCATTCCATGCGGTCGAGGTTTTTGGTGGGTGCTACCGCTATGTGCACCTCATAAGTCCGGCGCGGCACTTGCTGCTCCTGCACTACACGCAGGCGGCAGCGCTTGGCATCGGCGGTTTCTACCTCTGCCTTATACACACCGCCCCGACCATCTACCAGCTCTACGGCGTCGCCGGTGCTGAGGCGCAACACGCGCACGGCATGTTTGCTCTCATCTTCTGGGAGCGTGTAGAGGGGCGTAGTCAGATCGGGGGCGAAAAAGGTATGCGGCATGGCGTAAAGCTACAGGGAAACCGCCTAGCACCGCACGCTGGCGTCGGGGGGCTAGGTCACTTCACCCGCCCCGCAGTATGTTTCGCTAGGCCTGTGTACTCGGTTGAAATCAGGAAAATGCTACAAAATATTGCTATTAGATAGTCTGGTGACGCTTTCGTGCGTATTATTTTATGGCTACGGCATAGGAGCCAACTACTCTTCTTTCTATACTAACCACTACGTCTAATGAAACTCAAACTCAAGAAACTCAAAGATCAGGTGCTTGTCATTACCGGTGCCTCGTCGGGTATCGGGCTGGTAACGGCCCGGATGGCCGCCAAAGAAGGAGCGAAGCTGGTACTGGCTTCGCGCAGCGAAAGTGCTCTGCGTCAGCTATCTGATGAAATCAACCGCGGCGGTGGCCAAGCTACATACGTGGTGGCCGATGTCAGCAAGCAGGAAGAGGTACAGGCCATTGCGCGCAAAGCGCAGGAGCGGTTCGGCGGCTTCGATACGTGGATCAATAATGCCGGCGTTTCTATCTACGGCAAGGTAGAAGAGGTGCCGATTGAGGACATGCGCAAGCTCTTCGAAACCAACTTCTGGGGGTTGATCTACGGCTCTCTGGAAGCAGCGAAGCACCTGAAAAGCAAGGGTGGCGCTATCATCAACCTGGGCAGTATCCTGTCTGATGTTACCGCTATTCTGCAAACCATATATTCTGCCAGCAAGCATGCCGTAAAAGGCTTCACCGATGGCCTGCGGATGGAGCTGGAGATGGAAGGCGCCCCTATTTCTGTTACCCTGATTCAGCCAGCGGCTATTGATACGCCGTATCCGCTGCACGCCAAGAACTTTATGGAGCGCGAAGCCAAGCACGCACCACCGGCCTACGCCCCCGAGACGGTGGCCCGCGCTATTCTGCACAGCTGCACCACGCCGGAGCGTTCGGTAGTGGTGGGCGGTGGTGGGCGCGCCTTCATCGGGATGGAGCACTGGACGCCCGCGCTACTCGATAAGTTTATGGAGAAGTCCTTTGTGAAGCAGGAAAAAGCCGATTACGCGCCGCGGCCCCTAGGCCACAATGGCTTAGATAAAGCCCTAGGCCAGCTAGAAGAGCGCGGCAATTACCCCGGCCACACCCGCGAAAATAGCTACTACACCCAGGCTGTCACGGCTGGCAGCCCGGCCCTGCGCACAGCTTTATTAGCTGGCGCCGGAGTAGCCCTAGCCGCCTGGATCAGCCGCAAGAAAGCCAGCAACGGACACGCACACAAAGACTAGAAAAGTTGCTCTAGTCCTGAGCCTGTAAACCCAAAAGGCCCGCAGCTACTGTAGCTGCGGGCCTTTTGGGTTTTATAAAAGCCTATTTCAGGGCCTCATTGAGCACGTAGGCCAGTCGGACGCCGGCTTCTACAATACGCTGGCGCATGAGCTCGGCGTGCTGCGGGTAGTAGGTGTAGTTGAGGTCGGCACCCGTTGGCGTTTCGCTGTACAGCCGCTCACAGGCCTGATACGACTCCCAGAGCCACTGCTCCGGTGCCGCTTTTTGCAACTTCTTGACTTCTTTACGGCGCAGGTTGCGGTCGTACTGCGTAGCCATTTCGGTGTACGTGAGGCCTTGGTAGTCAATCAGGCCGCTGTCCCAGAGGCTGTGCAGGTTGGTGTCTTTGCCGCGGTACTTCACCTTAATGTCGTTGCCGCCTTTGTCTTCGGCGTGGCCGGCGTGCAGGGGCTGGTGTACATCACCTACCAAGTGCACCACAAACTTCAGGGCTGCGGCTCGCTCGGCTTGGGTTTTGGTGGGGTCCTTCAGCTCCTTGAGCTTCACGGCCAGCATGTTATAGGCATTCGGCTCCGTCTGGGCGTTGAGCTGCTGCAAGTATTGGTCGTGGTTGAGGCCGGAGGGGGTATTCACGTAGTGCCAGGGGCCGGTTTCCTTGAACTCGGGGTAGAACCGGATTTCATCGGGCCAGGTGCTTACCAGCGTCAGCGTTTCGGTGCCCAGAATGCGCTGCACCTGCTGGCGGGCGTGGCGGGAAAGGTGTTGTTCAGCAATTTTACCTACTGCCCGATGGCCATCAACACCCCAGGCCCAGAGGGTAACAGGGGAGAGCAGCAACAGGAACAGAGGAAGAAGACGCTTGCGCATAAAGAAAATGAGTAGGGAGTAAGTCCGCAAAAGTAGTGGTTTGCGTGATGTGGACAGCCGCCCGCCAAACCAGGATGCTTACCAGTGGCCTAGGCCTATGGAGAAACGCATAAAACGGTTTTTCCAGCAGCAATAAGCCATCCTAGCAATACACCCGCAAAGAGGTTGAACCGCTTCAAAAGTTGCTTTTGCTAAAGGATTCTGTTTGTAAAGAGTTCTGGACCAGTGAGCGAGCTGTTTTTGGCAAGCGAGAATCAAGAGGGGTTAATAGTGGCCTAGCGAACAAGTCGCAATGAGCAGGGACTCGCAGGAGATGATGTGGCGTACAAAAAGCCCGGTATAACAGGCTAACGAAACTTTTGTAGCTTTACCAACCTACCCTGCAGTTGCAGCTGCCGGTTTCTCTATTCCCAATCACTCTCAGTTCACCTTTCATGCAAACGACCTCTGCTGTGCAGAATCAGCCAGCGCAGGCTGCCCAAGCCAGCCACCCGAAGGGCCTTTATGTGCTCTTTGCCACCGAAATGTGGGAGCGGTTCAGCTACTACGGCATGCGTGCCCTGCTCTCGCTGTATATGCTCAAGGCTCTCCTTATGAACAAGGAGATGTCGTCGCTCATCTACGGCAACTATACCTCGCTCGTGTACCTGACGCCTCTGCTGGGCGGCTACATGGCCGACCGCTATTGGGGCAACCGCCGCTCTATTCTGGTAGGTGGCCTACTGATGGCTGCAGGCCAGTTTGCCTTGTTTTTCTCGGCTTCTATGTACGCCACCGGGCAAACCTCGGTGCCTTCGGCGCAGCTCTTGCTATTCTTTCTGGGCTTGGGCTGCTTGATTTTTGGCAACGGTTTCTTCAAGCCGAATATCTCCTCAATGGTAGGTTCGCTCTACCCTAAAGGTGATTCTCGCATTGATGCAGCCTACACCATTTTCTACATGGGCATCAACCTGGGCGCATTTTTCTCGCCTCTGGTGTGCGGTACGCTCGGTGATACCGGCAATCCCGCCGACTTTAAGTGGGGCTTCCTGGCCGCCGGTATTGGTATGTTGGTAGGTAGCCTGACCTTCGAGTTGCTCAAGAATAAATATGTGGTTACGGCCGAAGGTGCCCCGCTGGGTGCCAAGCCTGAGCGCACCGTAGAGCACTCCCCCGTAGTGCCCGTGCAAACTGACGGCCCTGTTCGGGCTGAAACGATTGCGCAGCCCACCAAGAGCTTCGCGAGCAAGTTGCCCATGCTCATCGGCCTGTTTGTGGTGGTGTACGCCGCTATTGCCTGGCTCATGGACCGCGACTGGATTGGCGCCCTGGTGTTCTCCGCCATGATTGTGGCCCCTGTTACTATCCTTACCGACCCGTCGCTCACGGCCCGCGAAAAGCAGAAAATCTACGTTATTTTCATTCTCAGCTTCTTCGTAATCTTCTTCTGGGGTGCCTTCGAGCAGGCCGGCGCTTCGCTCACCTTCTTCGCTGATGAGCAAACCGACCGTACGTTAGGCTCCTATGTAGTGCCTGCTTCCTACTTCCAGTCGGCCAATGCGTTGTTTATCATCGTGTTTGCGCCAGTATTCGCCGTTCTCTGGACCTGGATGGGCAAAAGAGGCACAGAGCCTTCTTCGCCCCTGAAAATGGCCCTTAGCCTTATGCTGATGGCTGTAGGCTACCTCATCATTGCTTTCGGCGTGAAGGGTGTTGATGCTTCTACCAAAGTGAGCATGTTCTGGCTCATCACCATGTACCTGATGCACACTTTCGCGGAGCTATGCTTATCGCCTATTGGCTTGGCGCTGGTAAACAAGCTGGCCCCAGCTCGTTTTGCTTCGCTGCTGATGGCTGTATGGTTCCTGGCAACTGCCGCCGGCAACAAGCTGGCCGGTGTGCTATCCGGCCTGTATCCTCCCGGTCCCGGCGAGTTTGCCAAGGCCGCCAAGGAAGGCATCAACCTCCCCGCCATCCTGAACGGCACCACCCAAACTACCGCCGACATTACGGCCAAACTGAGTGGCCTAGAGCTGACCTCGCACTGGCCTACGTTCCTAGGCTTCCAAATCACGAGCCTCTACGACTTCTTCATGATTTTCGTAGGCCTGTCAGCTGTAGCTTCAGTTATCCTGTTCCTGATCTACAAGCGCCTTTACACCATGATGGAAGAGCCCGTAACGGCTTAGATCCACCATTCTATTATTGAAAAGCCCCCGGCTGCTACTGCGGTCGGGGGCTTTTTCGTGTAATGAGGAAGCGAGAACGAATGGTATGAGAGATTCTGTCATGCTGAGCTTGTGCAGCAATTAAGGCAGTTCTTCGCTTCGTTGCCAGGTTGTAGAGACGCAATAGTTGGAGTCTCGTCGTTGAACGACTGGCCTAGAACCGCCATCTAAGTTTAGTCATCTAAACAAAGCCAGCAACGACGAGACTCCAACTATTGCGTCTCTACAGCACACGTCAGCACACCAGAGTGGCCTACTGCGACCTTAGGTTCGACTGCGCTCAGCATAGTAATTATTGTTACAACGTCAGCACACAAGATGCTTCAGCGCTGTCTCATTATGACAAGCCTCACCTGGCCTAGACAACAAAAAGCCCCGCCGGACGAATCCCAGCGGGGCTTTTATTAGTCTAGGCCAGTAGTGGCGCCAGACGGCTGATCTTACATCATGCCGCCCATGCCACCGCCCATGCCGCCCATGCCACCACCGGCAGCACCACCTTTGTCTTCTTCCAGCTCATCCGAAATCACACACTCAGTGGTCAGGAGCAGACCTGCAATCGAAGCAGCATTTTCCAGAGCCAGACGCGTTACTTTGGTCGGGTCAAGGATACCAGCAGCCATCAGGTTCTCGTAGCGGTCTTCGCGGGCGTTGTAACCGAAGTCACCTTTGCCTTCGCGAACCTTCTGTACTACCACCGAGCCTTCGCCACCGGCGTTAGCTACGATCGTACGCAGGGGAGCTTCGATAGCCGTACGGATGATGTTTACACCCGTGCGCTCGTCACCGTTCAGGGTATCAACGCCTTCCAGCGACTCCAGCGCACGCACCAGCGCAACACCGCCACCGGGTACTACGCCTTCCTCAACGGCGGCGCGGGTAGCGTGCAGGGCATCGTCAACGCGGTCTTTCTTCTCTTTCATCTCTACTTCCGTAGAAGCACCGATGTAGAGGATGGCCACACCACCCGACAGCTTAGCGAGACGCTCTTGCAGCTTCTCTTTGTCGTAGTCGGAAGTAGTAGTGCCAATCTGCGACTTGATTTCGTTGATACGGCCCGAAATCGTGTCTTTCTCACCACGGCCGTTTACAATCGTGGTGTTGTCTTTGTCGATGATAACCTTCTCAGCCTGACCCAAGTACTCCAGCGTAGCGCTGTCGAGCTTGTAGCCACGCTCTTCCGAAATCACGGTACCACCGGTCAGGACAGCAATGTCTTCCAGCATCGCCTTACGACGGTCGCCGAAGCCAGGAGCCTTCACGGCAGCAATTTTCAGCGAGCCGCGCAGCTTGTTTACTACCAAGGTAGCAAGAGCTTCACCGTCAACATCTTCCGAGATGATAACCAAAGGCTTACCAGTCTGAACTACCTGCTCCAGTACGGGCAGCAGCTCCTTCATAGTGCTCACTTTCTTATCGTAGATCAGGATGTAGGGGTTGTCGAACTCCGCCTCCATTTTCTCCGGGTTGGTCACGAAGTAAGGAGAGAGGTAGCCACGGTCGAACTGCATGCCTTCCACCGTTTTTACTTCGGTTTCCGTGCCGCGAGCTTCTTCTACCGTGATAACGCCTTCTTTACCCACTTTATCCATGGCATCAGCAATCATTTTGCCGATTTCCATGTCGTTGTTGGCCGAAATAGCACCTACCTGCGCAATTTCCGAAGAGTTTTCAATCTTCTTGGACTGCTGCTTCAGGTTCTCCACAACGGCTTTCACCGCCTTGTCGATACCACGCTTCAGGTCCATGGGGTTTGCACCGGCAGCTACGTTCTTCGAGCCAGCAGCATAGATAGCCTGGGCCAGTACGGTTGCCGTCGTGGTGCCGTCACCGGCTTGGTCAGCAGTTTTGGAAGCAACTTCCTTCACTAGCTGGGCGCCCATGTTTTCAACCGGGTCGCTCAGTTCAATTTCTTTGGCTACCGTCACACCGTCTTTGGTGATGGTGGGAGCGCCGAATTTCTTGTCGATAACCACGTTGCGGCCTTTAGGGCCCAGGGTTACCTTCACAGCGTTTGCTAGTTTATCTACACCGCGCTTCAGCTTGTCGCGGCCGTCGGTATCAAATTGGATGTTCTTAGCCATCTTAATTTCGGATGAGGTTAATCAGAGAGAGGGGAAGGAGGCCTACAGTACGGCGAAGATGTCCGACTCCTTCATGATGAGGTAGTCCTGACCATCTACCGTAATTTCAGTACCTGCGTACTTACCATACAGCACTTGGTCGCCGGCTTTCACCTGCGGCTTGATGGTGGTACCGTTGTCGGCCACTTTGCCTTCACCTACGGCTACTACTTCGCCACGCTGGGGTTTTTCCTTGGCCGTGTCGGGGATGATGATGCCCGATTTGGTTTTCTCCTCGGCGGCGGCCGGCGCGATGATAACGCGGTCAGCCAGCGGTTTGATGCTAAGCGACATATTGTACGTTTTGGTTGAAAGGTTTACTTGTACTAAGAGGGTGACGTCCGTTCCGCACTTCCTGTGCCAGCCTACTGAAACCTGACAGAATAGACACTTTCAGGAACTTTTCGGTCAGGATTTCCTCCAGAGCCTGTCAGAGATGTCAGACTACAGGCCTATATCACTGAAAACAGGCAGCGGCCCGCTTTACGCCCCCTACGCCGTAGAGTTAGAAAATGACAAAAAAATGGTGGCCCCTAGGAAGGAGCCACCATAAAATCTGAAGCAAGAAAACTCTAGATTAGTTGGCCGGAGCCGTGGCAGGCTGCTGAACGGGAGCCGTGGCCGGAGCCGACTGAGGAGCAGCAGGACCAGGAGCAGCAGCGCCCGGGGCACCGGGAGTAGCTGGGCCAGAAGGAGCCGGCGTAGCCGGAATACGAGTTTCCAGCGCTTTCTGCTGGTTTATGCTGCGAACCTGACCGCTTTGGTTGCCACCAATTACGTGAGTACCGAGGCTCAGTACAATTAGGGCAATGGCGAGGCCCCAGGTGAGGCGCTCCAGCAGGTCGCCGGTACGCTTAACGCCCATCAGCTGTGCGGCACCACCTGCGCCAAACTGGCTGGAAATTCCGCCGCCTTTGGGGTTCTGGGCCAATACGACTAGGCCTAGCAACAGGCAAACAAAAAGAATCAGGACAATAAGAGCGGTGTACATCTACGCTGAAGGTTGTTTCAGTTGTTGAATTTGATCGGCAAAGTACGCCTTTTTTTCTGGCTGGCGCGTCATCAGACGCTCATATATTTCAATGGCTTTGTCGATTTTGCCCTGTTTGACCATGATTTTGGCCAGGCTCTCCGACGCCAAAGCCGGCGCCGCCTGAATGCTGCGCACCGATAAATCGGCCTGCTCTTCTACTGGCTTGGCATCCACGGCAGCCGTCTTTATCCGGGGCTTGGTCTTTAGGAACCGGTTGATAAGGTCCAGGGAAGAAGTGCTGAGCTTCGGACGGTGCGCCGCAATATGGGCCAGCAGAAGGGCGTCGGGCTCGAAGAAAGCATCCAGCGGCAGATCCAGCGTAAAGCCATCGTGCGGCTGGAGGTCGTAGCCTAGCCGGCTGCTGGCTCCGAGCGCATAGCCCAGATCTTCATCGGCATGGAAGGCAGGAGCGGTACGCTGGAGTATACCCGACAGGATGGGTTCCTCCGCTACTTCTTCCTCCAGGTCTGGCAGTAGGTAGCTAGATGGCTCCGGCAGAGCAGGCTCCACCAAGTCAAACTCAAACCGCGAGATACCAGCCTCTGCCGGTGGCCGGATGGGAGGCGCGGTAGCCGGTAGCAAGTCGTTTACCTCCGTTTCATTGTCCAATACCGCACTTAGCGTATTGCTTTCAGTAGTAAGAGGAGCTACTTCTTGCTCTGGGCCAGTATTGGATATATGCTCGCCAGAATCTTCTTCCGCAACTGAAGCTGAAGTTTCATCTACAGTAGGAATCTCGTGAGTAGGTTCTACCGCAACCTCAGCAATTTTCGTTGGTTGCTCAATCTCCTCAATAGATACCGGAGCAACTTCTGCCGTTGTGGCTACTTTTTCTGGTTCCGTAAATGCCGTTAGTTCAGCCTCTGGCGTTTCGGTAGACTCAGCACGTTCTCCTGTAGTTACTTGAACATCATTAAGTTGTGTCTCTAGGCCAGGTGTGGGTACTGACTCAGCGACAGCCTCTGAGACCAAAGCACCATCCTGGTCAGCTTCCAAAACTATAAAGGGAGCTTCGGCAGTTGACGGGGATTCTTCCGCGAAATCACCTGCTAGAGTAGAAGCCGAATTGGTTGAGTTTTCGAACGCCGTTTCGGCCTTTTCTTCAGCCTCCTCTACAGTACTCGTCGCTGCTGCCAACTCTGAACTATTGGCAATGGTCTCGTCTTCAATGAATAGCGCAGAGACGGTGCTGTCGGCTTCCGCTGTCGGTGCTTCATCGGCTGCTGGGGCGGCCGGAACAATGGCTAGGCCAGGCTCAGCTACAGTAGCTGCAGCCACGGGAGCAGGTTGCTCCAATAAGTGGCGCAGCAGGTCGCGGTTGGCGGCATAGGTGGCAGCACGGCGCAGGCGCTGGCTGGCCAGCATGCTGCCGCGGTCGTGGGCCGTTTTTGCCAGTAGGATGTGGGCCGTCTGGCAATAGGGGAAGGCGGCCGCCAACTGTTCCAGCTCCCGAATTTCGGCGTCCGAAATCTCGCTCACATGGTCCAGAATATGAAGAAGCGACGCGCGGGTCATGCAATACGGAGCTAAATAGGTGACAAAGCTGCTAGGCCAATCAGCTGCATGTTGCGGCAAACAAGCCAACAGCTACAGAATGCGGACTGGCCTAGGGGCGGCAAAAGTGCATCAATTTATTCAGAGAACCGCTATTTACCAGTTCGCCACCGACTTATTAAACGTATCGGTAATGATGTTGCGAAAAACCTCACGCAGGGCCGCTGGATCATTATTAATGCTGGAAATATCCCGACTGGCCGGAAAGTCGCGGGTGCTTTGGAAGGTCTGCTCAAAGTCCTGCTTGGGGTCTTTAGTATTCGTGTACTTCACCCGCACCTGAATGGTTAGGCGGTTGACACCGGCAATGTCCTGGTTGTTCTGCTGTTGAATAGCTGCGGGCGCAAAATCAAACGCAATGATCTGGCCCTCAAACTGTAAATCGCCGTCGCGGGCCTGTTGTTTGAGCGTAGTGTTGCGCTGGAAATAGTCCTTGAAATCTTCCGTAAAGCGCTGGGCCAAAAACGACGGGCCGTTATTGGCGTTGTTCTGGAAGGTGGAGATGGAAATCGTTTGTATTTCCGGCGAAATATTGGTGCCGCTAAAGGAGTACACGCTGCAGCCACTCAATGACAGCAGAAGCAGAAAGCAGGCAACCAGCCAGGAGGGAAGCCCGGCGTTACGCTTGTTCGAGGTCATATTGCTTGAGTTTGCGGTAGAGCGTGCGCTCCGAAATGCCCAAGTCATGGGCGGCATACTTGCGCTTGTTGTGATGCTTTTTCAGCGCCTTGATAATCATCTCCTTCTCTTTGGCCTCCAGAGAAAGAGTTTCTTCTTCAGTTTCGTGGGTGATGTCCTCTACGCGGTGTGCATCATCCTCATAATCAGCCGCGTCTTCCACGTCCAAGTCGCGGGAGTTGAGAATATACTCGCTCGAAGAGCCATCCGGCGAAGGCTGCCGAAGTGGCCTAGCCGCTTGCCCATTTTCATAGGGGGCCACGCTTAGGTTATTGAACAGATGGCTGTTCTGGCGCAGCAGCTCCTGAGTTTCGTGGGGGCGCTGACCTGTGGCCATATCCAGCACCAGCTTCTTCAGGTCCGTCATGTCACGGCGCATATCGAAGAGCACTTTGTACAGCAAGTCGCGCTCGGAGTAGGTGTTGCCGGCGCCATCGGTGGCGCTGCCGGCGGCGTGCACCAGCATGGGCAGGCGGCTGCTCTGGTCGGCGGGCAGGTACTGCCGTAGGCGGCGCGCGTCTACCTCGCGGTCCGTTTCCAGCACTGACATCTGCTCGGCCACGTTCTTGAGTTGGCGGATATTGCCGGGGAACCGGAAGCGCTGCAATTCCTGCACTGCTTCGGGCGTCAGCGACACCGGCTTTACCCGATAACGGTCGGCAAAATCCGTCGCGAACTTTCTAAACAGTAAGTAGATGTCATCGTCTCGTTCACGTAACGGTGGAACTGTGATGGGCACCGTGTTGAGGCGGTAATATAGGTCTTCGCGGAAGCGGCCTTCACGCACGGCATCCAGCAGATTTACGTTGGTAGCGGCTACTACGCGTACGTCGGTCTTCTGCACTTTAGAAGAACCTACCCGGATAAACTCGCCGTTTTCCAGCACGCGGAGCAGGCGGGCCTGGGTGCCGAGCGGCATCTCGCCAATCTCATCCAGGAAAATGGTGCCGCCGTTGGTCACTTCGAAGTAACCCTTGCGGGCTTCCTGGGCACCAGTAAACGAACCTTTCTCGTGACCGAACAGCTCCGAGTCGATGGTGCCTTCCGGAATGGCGCCGCAGTTGATGGCAATGAACTGGCCGTGCTTGCGCGGCGAAAGCGCATGAATGATCTTGGAAAACGACTCCTTGCCGGAGCCACTCTCGCCGGTGATAAGCACCGTCATGTCGGTAGGCGCCACCTGGGCCGCTACCTGAATGGCGTAATTCAGCGACGGTGCATTGCCAATGATGCCAAAGCGCTGCTTGATAGATTGTATTTCGGAAGGAGTCAAGGTCGGTAGTGGATTTTCGTGTGGAAGACGAAAAGCAGCGGAAAATATTTTACTCGTCAGGCAAAACAGGTAATCTAAACCCAATTGCTGCGCTGCAAAACAGAGCCGGGCCAAGCGTCGAGGGTGGCACAGAAGAGGCGGTGGTGCTCCGCTGACCCCGTTATATGGAGGTCAAACTCTTCGGGAAGCCAGTGGTCGGTATATCCAGTAATTCGTAAAGGGCCTGACGGAGTTTCCTGATCGAAGAAAGAATAAACTGTTACTCCGGCTGGGTTTATGAGTCCTTCTTCCCACGAAAGCACAATTCCTAACGCCTTTTCCAGATCAAGTAGTAGCTGTGAGAAGTGGCCACTGAATACGATGATGCAAGTAGCCATTCCTGCGCTCTAGCCGGGCTGTTACTCTACGGCGTCGCCGAGCAACGAGCCGCCGGTGCCTGTGTGCACAAACACGTTCACGTAGTCGCCCTTTTTGTAGTGCTTTTTGGGGAAGATGACGACCTGGTTCTGGCTATTGCGGCCGCTGAGGTGCTCAGCGCTGCGCTTAGAGAAATTCTCGACCAAAACCTGGTGCACCTTGCCCACCGCTAGCTGATTGCGGGCCGCGCTGCTTTTCTGCTGTAAATCAATGATTTCCTGCAGGCGGCGCTTCTTTACGTCCAGCGGAATATCGTCTTCCAGCTTGCGCGCAGCCAGCGTACCGGGACGCTCCGAGTAGAAGAACATGTAGGCCATATCATACTGTACCCAGTCGATAAGACTAAGCGTATCCTGGTGTTCTTCCTCGGTTTCGGAGCAGAAGCCCGCAATCATGTCGGTGCTAATGGCGCACCCGGGGCCGAGGATGCGACGGATAGCTTGCACACGCTCCTCGTACCAAGGGCGGTCGTAGGTGCGGTTCATCAGCTTGAGTACCCGCGAGTTACCGCTTTGGGCAGGCAGATGGATGTACTTGCAGATATTGTCGTAGCGCGCCATGGTGTGGAGCACTTCATCGGTGATGTCCTTGGGGTGCGAGGTAGAGAAGCGTACCCGCAGCTCCGGGCTCACGAGGGCTACGCTTTCCAAGAGCTGGGCAAAGTTAACTTGCTCCAGGCCATCTTCTGAAGCCCACTTATAAGAGTCGACGTTCTGGCCTAGGAGCGTGACTTCCTTGTAGCCCTGGGCCACCAGGTCGCGGGCTTCCTGCACAATGCTGTGGGCGTCGCGGCTGCGCTCCCGGCCGCGGGTGAAGGGCACCACGCAGAAAGAGCACATGTTGTCGCAGCCGCGCATGATGCTGATAAAGGCCGTAATACCGTTCGAGTTCAGGCGCACCGGCGTGATGTCGGCGTATGTTTCCTCGCGGCTCAGCAGCACGTTTACGGCTTTTTGGCCGCTGTCAACCTGCTGAATCAGTTGGGGAAGGTCGCGGTAAGCATCGGGGCCAACCACTAAGTCTACCAGCTTTTCTTCTTCCAGAAACTTGCTTTTCAGGCGCTCCGCCATGCAGCCCAGCACCCCTACCAGTAGGCCAGGGTTGCGCTTCTTGTGGCTGTTGATCTGCGACAAGCGCATGCGCACGGTCTGCTCGGCCTTTTCCCGAATGGAGCAGGTGTTAAGTAGCACCAGGTCAGCATCTTCCAGTTGTTCCGTCGTATCGAAGCCCTGCTCGAAGAGGATGCTTGACACGATTTCAGAGTCGGAGAAATTCATCTGACAGCCGTAGCTTTCAATATAGAGCTTGCGCTTGCGGCCGGTTTCGGTGGCCGGGCTCACGCGCACTTCACCCGAAGGCGTCTGCTCATGTGTGGTAGCTTCCACCGAAGGAGTAGGTATAGTAGCGGTATCGAGAAAATCGAGGGTAATCAGCGGTTGGGACATAGGAAAGGCGTCGCAGGCGTCAGCTTCACGGTTCAAAGAGGGGCAAAGGTAACCCTTTTAGGCCGAAAATGACAGAATGGCAGGTAGGGGAAGGTGAAATTGTGAAGTGGTGAAAGGGTGAGTTGGACGTGCTGCTTGCGCGAAATGCACAAGTGGTCTGGTCTAGGCCAGTCGAACGTCCAACTCACCCTTTCACTACTTCACCTCAAGGCAGATAGGTAAGCACCTCGCGCAAATCACTTACTTGATGGAACTCTAGTCCAGTCAGCTGCTCGGGCTCCACGCGTTCGAAAATCCAGGTGGCGTGGTAGGGCACGTGCACGGCCCGAAATCCCAATCGGGCAATCGGCATAATATCGGATTTCAGCGAATTGCCGATCATACAAAAGGTCTCGGGCTGAGCGCTGTAGCGCGTAAGTAAACGCTGGTAGGTAGCCTCGTCCTTCTCGCTGACAATCTCTACGTGGTCGAAAAACTCTCCTAGCCCGGAGCGGGCAATTTTGCTTTCCTGATCGAACAGGTCGCCTTTGGTAAGCACCATCAGCTGATGGCCACGCTGGCGCAACTCGGTTAGGACTTCCTGTACGCCGGGTAGCGGCTCAATGGGGTAGCGCAGCAAGTCTTTGCCCATATCCAGAATGTGCTGAATGTCTGAACCGGTTATGGCACCGTCGGTGAGCTGGAGGGCAGTTTCGATCATGGAGAGCATGAAAGACTTGGCCCCATAGCCGAAGAGTTTCATGTTTTCCCGCTGCACCGCATTAAGCTGCCGGCTGATGCGGTCAGGATCGCCACAATGGGCCATGATGTTGAAGAGCCGGGCTTCTACCTGATCGAAATGCGGTTGGTTTGACCACAGTGTATCGTCGGCATCGAAGGCAATAAGATGGGGAGTAAACATAGCCGCAGAACTAGGAAAACTGCGTGAGAAGGCGCGCAGGGCAGCAAAGTTACCGAACTTAGCGCCCATGAAACAGCCTATTAACCTGGCCACCTGGAACCGCCGCGAGCATTTTGCCTTCTTCTCTGCGTTTGAAGAACCTTTCTTCGGCTTAGTCGCGCCCGTGGAATGCACAGGCGCTCAGGCGGAAGCCAAGCGGCTGGGCGTGTCGTTTTTCCTGTACTACCTCTACCACGCCGTGCAGGCCGCCAACGAGATACCAGAGTTTCGCACGCGCATTGAGAATGGCCAGGTGTATCTATATGATCGGGTGCATGCCTCAGCCACGCTGGGCCGCGAAGACCATACGTTTGCCTTTTCCTTTATTGAGCAGCACGATGAGTTGGCAGGTTTCGTGGCTTCCGCTACTGCTGAAATGGAGGCCGTACGCACCAGCACTGGCCTACGCCTGAGCGAAACCACTGCCCGCCCCGATGTGCTGCATTGCTCGGCCCTGCCGTGGGTGCGCTTCAGCGGGCTCACCCATGCCCGCAGCTTCAGCCACCCGGATAGCTGCCCCAAAGTCTCCTTCGGCCAGCTCTATCAGGAGAACGGTGCCACCTGGATGCCCGTGTCTGTGAATATTCACCATGGCCTAGCCGATGCGTATCATGTAGGCCTATTCCTGGCGGCCTTTGAGCGCCGACTGAAACAGGGAAGCTAAACAGGGAACTTGGTGCAGATACTGGCCTACAGATGCTGAACGCCCAAAACGTCCAGTATGGCCCGGGCTTTCAGGAGGCATTCTTCGTATTCGCGCTCAGGCACAGAGTCATAGGTGATGGCGGAGCCGACCTGGAAGCTGAGGTAGCCGGTATCTTGGCGGTACTGCAGGCTGCGGATGACCACGTTGAAATCGAAGTCGCCATTTGGCAGTACGTAGCCGATGCTGCCGCTGTACAGGCCCCGACGGGCACGCTCGTAGTGCTCAATAAGCTGCATGGCCCTGATTTTCGGGGCACCCGTCATGGAGCCCATTGGGAAGGCGGCCCGTAGTGAATCAACCAGGCCTAGGCCTGGTTGGGCGGTGGCCTGCACGGTGGAAATCATCTGCCACACATGGCGGAAAGGGTAGAGGCCGAATAACTCCGGCACGTGCACCGTACCGGTTTCGGCTACGCGCGCCAGATCGTTGCGCACCAGATCCACAATCATCAGGTTTTCGGCACGCTCTTTCTCGTCGTGCAGCAACGTCAGGCGCTGCTGTTCATCGGTTTCCGGGGTGGCACCGCGCCGGATGGTGCCTTTGATTGGTTGCGACAGCAGCGTGGAGCCCTGGCGACGCAGAAACCTTTCTGGAGAGGCGCAGAGTAAGTACCGGTCGTGCCAGCGGTAAAACCCGGCGAAAGGTGTAGGCGAAACCTCCTGCAAGCGCAGAAAGACCGCAACGGGGTCAAGCACCACGTTTTCGGCGTAGAATTCCTGACACAGGTTCAACTCGTACACTTCCCCGTTGAGAATGTCTTCCCGGATGTTCTCGACGGCCGCCAGATATTCCGCTTTTGGCATGCGGGCCTCAAAGGAAAGAGGAGCAGAAACAGGCGGCGTAAGTGGCGTAGTGGCCAGAATTTGCGCCAGTATATCGGTTGGGGAAGCAGAGGCGGACGAGATGGTGTGGATTTCCAGAGTGTCCGTTTGCCATTCCAACCAGATTTCCGGCTCGAAAAAATGAAGTGTAGGCCACTCCAGCCCATCGGGGTGGCGGCTGTGCAGCACTTCCACTTCGTTTTTAAGATCGTAGGTGAGCAGTCCACACCGGGGCGCCTCGCTGGCCTGGCCTAGCCATTGTTCCAACTCCGCTAATGTGCCGGGAGAAGGAGCCAGTGAGCCCCGTACTGCTAACCGCCGCTGGAAGGAGCCGTGCGGATAGGCTACATTATTTGGCTCAAAATAGGCGCATAAAGGAAACCCAGAGGCCCACTCTAGAGCACGGGCGCGGAAGTCGGGCGGGAGGTCGGGTAGGCGAACAGAGTACACGGTGCAAAGGTAACCGCCGGGTGCGAGGTAGCGAGACGCCGTTCGGTTGCCTGTTGCTAATACAACGCCTGGGTCAGCCAGAGGAACAGGGCTACTCTAACTCCTTCAGTGCCAGTTTTGCTTTGGTGTCGGTACTGTTTTTATACTCGTGTTTGGGGTAGCTCAGGGCCTTTTTAAAGTAGACACGGGCGGTATTCTTCTGTCCTTCCAGCTGGTATAAGTAGCCTAGCTGCAAAGCCGATTGGGGGGCAAAGTAATAAGGTGCGCTGCCCGCTAACGCAATTGTGCGGGCGTAAAGAAGCCGGGCCGAATCGGGGTGGCCTAGGAGGTGGTAGGCGCGGGCCCGCCGGTACGGTTCTTCTAGCCGGTCGCGCAAAGGTGTGGTGCGCACGGCCCGAAAGCTGTTTAGGGTGCGTAAGGCATCGTGGTAGTAGCCGCCGTCTATTTGCAGGCGGGCCCGCGTGAGCGTGCGGTTAAGCGGGAGCTTTTCCTCGAAAAACCGCTGCGCATAGTTGTCTTCCTCCAGCACTGTACGGCCGCCCATATCAATCTGTCGGCGGTATTTTTCGGCGGAAGTGGCATCTCCGGCAAGCCAGGCTGCGAGATAGAGCTTGAAGGCGGCATCTTTGCGATAGTGCTGCCCGCTGTAATTCGTAAGGAATTGTTGGTTTTCCCGCGCTGAAGCGGCGTACTGGCCCTGGTAGAGCAACAGGTCGGCTGCCATGTGGTGCAGGTAGGGCAGGGCTAGGTAGGTTGGGCCGCTGGGGCAGGCCCGGTAAGCGGCCAAAGCCGCATCGGTGTGGTGCTGCTTTTTATGCAAGCTCACCCGTAGATACCCCAGCAACAAATTGTCAGGCTGTTGATGATGAAGCGTTTCCACCAGCTGCAGGGCGGCTTCGGGCTTTTTGTAGTACGTTTCTTCCAGTAGGGCCAGAATCAGGCGGGCTTCCAGTTGGAAGTCGTTGGGCTGGCTGGCAGCTAAGCGCATGTTCTGTAGGCCAGTCTCCACGCTGCCCGGCAGGCCTAGCAGCTTCAGGAACCAGCGGTAGTTTTCAGGCAAAGAGCCGATGAAGAACTGCATCATCCCCAGCGTTTTGCGGGCCGGCAGGTATTGCGGAAAGCGCTGCACGACGGCCTGCATCTGGAGGAAGCTCTGGCGTAAGCTCCAGGCGCCCTGCACCTCATGCCCAAACACCACCTGTGCGGCCGCCTGGTGCAAACGGATTTCGGCCCGCGCATACGCCCGCAAAGCTCCGGCTTCCCCAGACTTCTCCAGCGTGCTTAGGCGCTGATCCTGGGCGTCGATGGTGGCCTGATACCCTGTGGCATCCTGACTTATAAGTAGTTCTGTGATTTGCAGGCAATCGGCCACCAGCAAGGGTCCGGCGGCAGTAGGCGTGCGGGCTAGCTCCGGGCGTAGCAGGGAACGTGCCGCCGCGGGCCGCATCTTGAGTACTTCGGCGTAGGCGCGGGCGAGCTGTTTATTGAGGGTTGGCTGCTGGCTGGCTGCGGCTACCTCTGCCTCCTGGAGTGGGCCACTGAAGCTGGTATCTATACCCCATACGAAGCATGTCAGCCAGAGACACAGCCGTCGTAGGCCTCTGCCAAATCCTGCGCGCATCGGGGTGGGGAGCATCATAGGGCAAAAAAAGAACGGCCCCGTAAAAGGCCGTTCTTTTGCAAGTCAATAAGCAGTAAGCCTACGCAACGCGAGCTTCTACGTCAGCCAAAACGCGGCCGCAGTGCTCACACACGATGATTTTCTTGTGGGCAATGATGTCTGCCTGGCGCTGCGGGGGCACCGTGTTGAAGCAGCCACCGCATGCATCGCGCTTTACCGTTACCACGGCCAGGCCGTTACGTACGTTACCGCGGATACGGGTGTAGGCCATCAGCAAACGATCCTCAACGGGCTTCACGGCTTCGCCGCGCTCGTCCATGAGTTTCTTCTCGTCGGCTTCGCTTTCACCTACAATCACATCGAGTTCACCTTTCTTGTTGGTAAGGTCTTTCTTCCGCTCTTCAAGGCGCTGCTTGGTGCCAGCGATATCGGTGTTCTTCAGCTCAATCTGGTACTGAGCTTCTTTGATTTTCTTCTCAGAAATCTGGATTTCCAGCTTCTGGAGTTCAATTTCCTTGGCAATAGCCTCGTACTCGCGGTTGTTGCGGACGTTCTGCTGCTGGTCTTCGTAGCGCTTAATGAGGCCGTCGGCATCTTTGGCGTTCTGCTTGCGCTGCTTGATCTGCTCGTTGAGTCCGGCGATTTCCTCGTCGAACTTGCTCACGCGCACCTCATAGCCGGCAATTTCGTCCTCCAGGTCACGAACCTCTTCTGGCAAGTCGCCACGCACGCGCCGGATTTCGTCGAGCTGCGAGTCGATACGCTGCAGATTCAGAAGGGCTTCCAGCTTGCTGGCAACGGGATTCTCCGCGGAGGGATTAGAAATCATAACGGACGGGGTTGGTAAGGGTCTCAGCAGTTAAGAGCGCAAAAGTACTCCCAAAGTTGTCGGTAAGCAAATCCCGGAATATTTCGCCCGTGAATTGCTCGCTCTCAAAGTGGCCTACGTCGCAGAGCATCAGGCGGCCTTCGGCGCCAAAATATTCGTGATACTTCAGGTCGCCGGTTACATAGGCCTGGGCGCCAGCGGCGCGGGCCTTCCCGATAAGGAAGCTGCCCGCGCCACCGCACAAGGCCACCCGCCGGATGGGCTGGTCAAAATCAGTATGTTTCACGACGGGCACGCCCAGCGCCTCGCGCAAATGCCGCCGGAATTCCTGGGGGCTCATCTCCTCGGTCAGGTCACCGACCATACCGGAGCCCACATCCTGGTGCACGTTTTCCAGCCTGATAAGCTCGTAGGCCACTTCTTCATACGGATGCGCCTGTTGCAACGCCCGCAGCACGGCGCCCTGCAGATGCAGTGGCAGCAGCACCTCCACGCGCTCCTCGCGTGTGCTTTCGGGCTGAAGCGGGGTGCCGGTATGGGGGTTAGTGCCCGCGCCCGGCGTGAACGTGCCGGTGCCTTCCATGCGGAAGCTGCAGTTGGAATACTGGCCTATCTGGCCCGCGCCGGCCTGATAGAGCGCCTGCAGCACTACCTCAGTATGCGCAGGAGGCACGTACGTTACGAGTTTGCCCAGCGTCCCCGATTTGGGATCGAGGATCTGCAGATTCTGCAGGCCCAGTTTCTCGGCCAGCTTCCGGTTGACGCCGTGCAGCACATTATCCAGGTTGGTATGCGCTGCATAGATGGCTATGTCGTTTTTAATAGCCTTGATGATGGTTTGCTCTACTTCATTGGCCCCGGTAAGGCGTTTGAGCGGCTTGAACACCACCGGATGGTGGGCTACCACTACGTTGCAGCCGCGGCGCAGAGCTTCGTCTAGTATGGCCGGGGTGCAGTCTAGGGCAATGAGCACGCCGCGCACTTCCATCTGTGGGTTGCCGCACTGCAGGCCAGCATTGTCGTAGGATTCCTGGTAGGCCAGGGGAGCAGCGCGCTCCAGCACGCGGGCCAGTTCTTGAACGGTTACGGGCATATAAGTACGGTGTTGAGAAGTCAGGAGCAAAGAAGATGCAGGCCTGGAAGTGGCCTAGAAGCAGCAGTAGGCCACTAAAGTAGCGGCAAGTTGCAACAGGAGCGTCAAGACTTAACGCTTCACTGATTCCAGCACCTGCACGTAGTGGGCAACATTGTCGGCTAGAGCGCGGCGTTTGTACTGCATGAGGTAGCGCGGATGGTCCAGCACATGAATGTGGTCGAATAGCTGTAGCTCATCATTCAGCTTCTGGAAATACTTGCCGTTGCGCTGACCCAGGCAAATGGCGGCGTGCCGCGCCAACCCCACCTCCTGCACCTGTTGCTGCATTCCCGACCTGATTCTTGGCCATAGCGCGGCCGTCACGGCCGGCGAATCGTAGAAGTTATAGTTCAGGCCGTTGCGCAGGAGCACCAACGGATACAGGGAACCTAGGAAAAAGTGTTCGTAAAATGCGGCTGGCCCGCCCATTGCCACTATTACAGCCTGCACAAACTCACTGGAAGGTTCCCGCCGCTGCGGCAACTCGTTCTCAATTCCCCAGGCCGCCAGCGCCACCGGATCGGTGAAGGCTACGCCCGTCCGACCATTGCCCAGGCGGCCCGGATTGATGCCCAGCAGAGCCACACGCGGCTGGTTGCCGGTGTAGTAGCGCTGCGCAAATTGCGTGAACAACTCACGCGGCGTCGGGTCCTGATAGGGGCTGTAGGCCACTACCTCCTCCGGCAGAGTCTGGGGAACAGGAAATTCCGTGAGAAAGCGAAGCAGACGGTTGGCAAACATAGGTGCGTCATCAGAAGGATGGTAGGCCACGTATACGCAGGAAAAAGAGGAGTTACGGTACTTCCGCACGGATAACAGCCCGCAACCCGCTATTTTTGCGCCTCTCCCTGCTATACCTGCGCCCGTGCCATCCTTGCTCACTCTGCTGTTATTGCCCCTGAGCTTGCTCTACGCCGGCGTGATGGCCGTGCGCAACCTGCTGTACCATACGGGGCTAAACCCATCGGTGAGCTTCCCGGAGGTGCCGGTGCTAAACGTGGGCAATTTGCGGGTAGGAGGCACTGGCAAAACGCCCCATGTAGCCTTTCTACTCGCGCTGCTTCAGCAGCTAGGCCAGCATCCGGCCATGCTAAGCCGCGGCTATGGTCGGCAGACGCGCGGTTACCGCTTGGCCACTTTAACTGACACGGCGGCTACGATCGGCGACGAACCACTGCAACAGTTTAGGCATTTTGCGGGAGGCATTCCGGTGGCGGTGTGCGAAGACCGGGTAGCCGGAATCCGACAGCTGCTGCTTGATGCGCCTATCACTTCCGCCATCGTGCTGGATGATGCCTACCAACACCGCCGCGTGCAGCCGGCCATCAATATCCTGCTGACGGAACAGGAGAGGCCCTTTACGGAAGACTTTGTGCTGCCCGCCGGCCGGTTGCGCGAAAGCAGGGTCGGAGCCGTGCGCGCCGACCTCATCATCGTAACGAAGTGCGACGAACTGCTTTCCGATGCCCGCCGGCAGGAGTTTACCCGCGACATCCGGCGCTACGCCCGGCCTACGGTGCCGGTGCTGTTCTCAACCTACGTGTACGGGGAGCCGGTTGCGGTAGGGGCCGCCGCTAGGCCACTTGGGCCGGAGGTGGTGCTGCTCACGGGCATTGCCCGGCCTGAGCCGCTGGTGCAGTACCTCACATCGGCCGGCTACCACGTAGTGCACCACACTCGCTTTGCCGACCACCATGCCTTCACGGAAGCCGAAATAGCTGCCATTGCTGCGCAATTACAACCCCAGCAAAGCGTTTTCACTACGCAGAAAGACGCGGCCCGCCTGCTTGATCCGGCATTGGCACCCGTTGTCGCGCAATTGCCCGTATTTTACCTCCCCATTGAGGTGAGGTTCCTCGCCGATGGCCAAGCCCGCCTGCAGGAACTCCTGATGCCCTACTTTCAGCCCCACGCTGTTGTCTGATTTACCTTTGACTCCGCACTTCCGGGCCGTTGCGCCCGCCTACTGGTCGCCGCTGGTGCGTCCGTTGCTGCTGCTTGTACTGCTGCTAGGCCTCTGGCCCGCGGCCCAGGCCCAGATCGTCGACGACTCCACGAAAAACCGCTACGGCGCGCACACCACGTTTATTCTGCGCGAGTCTAACCTGATGCGGGGCGATACGGTAGGCCAGATCATCGACAGTACTCTCACGCGGCTGCCCCAAAACCGCTATTGGGTGCATGATAGCGCCTTTTATCAGGACCTGGGCAACTTCGGTACCGCCTCCCGGCACTTGCTTTGGGAGCCAAACGGGCAGCTAGGTGCCCGCCTGGGCCGCAATGCGTTTGACCGCTATGCGCGCGATGCCTCCAATATTCCCTACTACGATACCCGCTCGCCCTACACATTCTTCCGCTTCAACCAGGGAAACCCTTACGAGCAGATTTTTGAGCTGTCGTATGCCCGCAGCATCAAGAAAGCAGTTAACGTAGGCTTTGCTTTTGAGCGATTTGGCTCGAACAAAATTCTGGCCGTCAGCAATCCGCGTGCTGGTCAGGTAGAGCATACCAACTTCCTGCTGTTTCTGCGCTACCAGAACAAGAACGACCGGTATCATCTGATGACCAACTTCTCCACGGCCCGCCACCGCGCCGCTGAGCAAGGCGGAATTGTGGTGCAGCCTGAAGATATTCGGGATGATGGGAGTGTTAATCTGAAGCAATCATTTGATTACGGAGATGAAGAAGTACGGCTGGTAGGTGCCATCAACCGCGATGATCGGGACCGTTTCCGGCTGGCCCATACCTACCGTCTGATCGGGCGCGGCCTCACGGCCTACCATGTAGCCGACTGGAGTCGCCAGCAGAACAAGTACACCGATGATCAGCTGCTGAACACCAGCACTGGCCTACCGCGCTACGACCTTCGCAAGCACAGCACTACCATTACGGACGACCGTGCCGATTACCGGCAATTTGAGAACACGGTAGGCGTGATGGGGAATACTCCTTCAGTGGCCTACCGTCTCTACGGAAAAGTCCGAAACTATAAACTGGAGTCCCGAGTTCGGAAAGACGATACAGATCTTGGCTTTACACGGGAGGAGTTGCAATACACCCAGAACGATGGCCCTCAGCTTTTCCTGGGCGGAACGGCAGCGTTCCGCTACAAGCAGTTTGCCATCGAGGCAGCTGGCGAAGTGAAAGTGCCAGGTAAGTTCAAAGAAATCATACAGATAGATCAGACAGAATACCGGTTTACAGGATTGGCCCGCTTAGGCCCTCTGTCCGGTGAACTGCTCTTCACCGGCTACTCGCCGACCCTTACTCAGCAGCGCCTCGAGGGAAACCATTTTAGCTGGGACAATACCACCAGCGCTACAGAATTTAGCAATACCCAAGTTCAGCAGGCACGTGTACTGATAAACCAGAAACTAGGTAATCAATACCTGCAACTAGTTGGTACAGCGGCAAATATTACCGGCCTGGTATACTACAATGAGCAAGCGGTGCCTGCCCAGCTAGATGATGAGCGCCAGGTGCTAAGTATTATGGCCCGGCATCGGTTCAACGTAGGCCACTTCTTTATGGATAATCAAGCTACCTATACTAAGGTGACGGGTGGCACCATAGGCCTGCAAATTCCAGAGCTGGTAGGAGAGTCGCGGCTATACTATCAAGGGTATGTGTTCAAGAAAGCCTTGTTAGGGCAGGTTGGCGTACAGACATACTTCCAGTCTCGCTGGCAGCCCTATGATTACAGCCCCAGCACGCAGCAGTTCTTTATTCAGGACCACTTTACTATCCGCAACACACCCATTGCCGATGCCTTCGTGAGTGCCGATATCAAGACGCTGAGCATCTTCTTCAAGATGGCCTACATCAACCAGTTCCTGCCGCAGTCGGGCTACTTTACTACGCCGTATTACACAGGCCTGCCGCGCCGGCTGCAGTTTGGTATTCGGTGGCAGTTTTTCAATTAATGCTGCGCTAGGCCACTCTAAGAAGTGAGTTGTTACGAAAGCAGTTGGCTGGCCTCCGTCGCCATTTAATAAGTCGCTTTGCCCGTCATGGAAACCGAAGGAAAAGAAAAGACCATCCTAAAGCTCAAGCTCAACACCGATCCGCGGTGGGTAGATATTGCCAGCAAGAACATCGAAGATATTCTGGTTGACCACGCTTACTGCGAGCAGAAGGCCGCCAGCACCGGAATCAGCCTCATCGTGAAATACCCCGAAAAAACCCGGCTGGTAGATGAGCTAACCATGCTGGTAGCGGAGGAGTGGGCCCACTTCGAGCGGGTGCTGCTGGAGCTGCGCAAGCGTGGCCACGAGCTGGGCCGCCCGCGCCGCGATGAGTACGTGGTGCAGCTAATGGCCCACGTACGCAAGGGCGGTGCCCGCGAGCGGCAGCTAATGGATCAGTTGCTGGTAAGTGCTTTGATAGAGGCTCGTAGCTGCGAAAGGTTCAAGCTTTTGTGGAAGCATATTCCTGACCCCGAGCTATCGAAATTCTACTACGAGTTGATGGTCTCGGAAGCGGGTCATTTCGTGAGCTACGTGGACTTGGCCAAGGAATACTGCGACCCAAAAGTGGTGGAAGTACGCCTGCAGGAGCTGCTGAAGATCGAAGGTGAAATCGTAACTAACCTGCCCGTCCGCGACGACCGGATGCATTAACCTCTGAGGAGGCTGCTCAGGGTTTGTAGGCCTCTAGGGCAGGTTGCGCCTTGTTCGTGAAATCGAACAGCGCCTGGTTTTCCCAACTGGAGCCGGTAGTACCTGATGCTGCTACCCAATCAGGAGCCCAGTAGCAAAAGCCGATACCGCGCTTATTGCGCAGGCCCGCCACGCGGCGGCGCAGCTCCAGCAGAAAGGCCCGCTGGCCCTCAGGAGTAGCCGCATAGCCGGGCATGAGCTGGCCGGCGTCGCCGATGATGTTGTTGGTGTTGTCTTTCCACTGCAGCGTGAAAGGATAGGCCGTTTCTACCACCAGCACGTCCTTATCAAACTGCACAATCAGGCTGTTGAGGCGCTGCTCCATTTCTTCGAAGGTGCGCCCGTGGTATAACGGGTAGTAGGAAATGCCTTGCACATCGTAGCGGACGTTGTACTGCTGCAGGTGCCCGAAAAAGTAAGCAGCATCGGCCGTGCCCGCGTAGTGCAGCACCGTCCGGATAGTATGCTGCGGGTCCTCATCCGCTACCGCCGAAAGGCCGCTATTGAGTAGCGCCGCGAAGGCGGGCCAGCTGGTTTCGTTGTTGAGCTTTCCCTGGGGCCAGAGCATGCCGCTGTTAATCTCATTCCCGATCTGGACCAGATCAGGGGAGGCTTGCGCTTTTTGCAATACCTGTAGCACGCGCCGCGTGTACCGATATACGCTATCCTGAAGCACGGTAGCGCTGAGGCCCTGCCAGGCCTTGGGCGTTGGTTGCTGGCTGGGGTCGGCCCAGGAGTCAGCGTAATGAATATCGAGTAGCAGTTTGGCGCCTGCCTGTTTTACGCGTTTGGCATAGGCTACTACTTCCGGTAGGCCACTGTGGCCATCGGGGGGAGTGTGCCAGAGCCGCAGACGCACCAGATTGGCACCCTGCTGCTGAAAAATAGCAAGTGTTGGAGCCGGTTGGCTGGCCGCGTCCGTGAACTTACTGCCAGCAGCTTCCAGCTGCGGCGAGAAGGAAAGGTCTACACCTCGGTAAAGGATGGGGGCCAGCGCTGGCTCCTGTACGGGCTGTGGCACAGAGGGAGAATCCTTGCCGCAGCCCATTATCAGGCCACTACTGAGCACTAGGAATGCCACAGTACGTACCTGCGCCACGAAAGAATATTGCATATTAAGCGGCCCCTGGGCCCAGAAAGGATCTGTTTTCTACCCGCAAGATAGGCAGTACAGTGGCCTAGGCTGTCGGTTTCTCCGGATTTGGTATCTGCCTGGAGTTCAGTAGGCCAGCCGGTACGCTTAGCTCGCCGGTATGAAAATCGAGGAGGCCGTTGCGCTCATCCTCAATATTGGTGGCCTGGGTGTACACGTCGCCGGCAATATCGCGCTGGCGGAGCTCCTGCTTGAAGGCCCGGATGTTGTTGGCACGGGATTCCGCATCCTGCGGTCCGCCATAGTCGGGGAAGCCGAAGCCGCCCCATTCGCTCACCAGCAATGGCACCTGGCGGCGGTAGAAGAATGGGTCGCCCACGACCAATGGAAAGGCTGCGGTGCCTTCCATTTCACCGTGCGTCAGGCGGTCAAGTAGTTCCTTCCAGCGGTTTAGGTCGGGGGTGTACAGGTGAGCCGTGAGCAGGTCTGATTTCAGGCGACCTTCCCAGGAAATGTGATGCCAGCCATCGTTATCAACCACCAGAAACTGCGGATACTTGATCTGCATGTAGTGGTACATATCCACTATGTACTGGCGCGTTTCCTTGTTGGTGGCAATGTCCTGGGCGCCCCAGTCCTCATTATAGAGGCTCCAGATAACCACGGAAGGGTGCGTTTCAATCAGCTCGACCATGCGCAGCAGCTCGGCGCGGTGGTTGGCGCGGCTGCGGGCGGTGGAGCTGTGCGGACTCGGTACCTCTACCCAGAGCAATAGGCCTAGCTCATCGGCCAGGTTATAGATACGCGGGTCTACGCCGGCAATATGCACGCGCACCAGGTTGCAACCCAGCTCTTTCATGGCGTACATGTGCCGCTGGGTTTCCTCAAACGTAGCCGTACCGGGCTGATACAGAATGCCATCCAAATAGGTAGGCTCGTTGTTTAGATACACGAAACGGCCCCGGGCTTCAATCTTGCGCAAGCCAAAATGGGCTTCTATTTTCGCTTCGTAGCCGTTGGCGTCGATTAGGCTGGCATCGAGGCGGTACAGATTGGGAGCATCCGGCGACCATAGCTGGGCCCCTGGCACTTCCAGCACCACGCGCTGACGACTTTGCCCGACGGGAAGCTGTAGCGGAAAATCGGATGTAGCAATGGGCGCCGAAGAGGCCGGCGCTGAGCGTTCAAACACCCGAATGCGCACCGTGTACGCCCCGGCGTCATGAATGCGCATGGTTAGGTTGAAGCGCACGAGTTGGTCTTCCACAATGCTGACCACGCCCACGCGCGAGCGGAGTCGGTTGCGCTCCACCATTTCCAGCCACACACTCCGGACGGCGCCCGTGTAGGTCTGGTACCAGATGCCGCCGCGCTTGTACACGTGCGACTCCTGTTTGCCGCGGGGCGTTTCGGCATCCATCGTGTCGGCAATCCGGACGGTGAGGCGGTTAGTGGGCTTCAGTAGCTCTTCCGGTAGCTCATAAGTGAAGGAGGTGTACTCTCCATAATGCACCTCTTCGCCTTCAATAGTGCTGAGCTGAATGCCGTTCAGCCACACGCGGGTTTCGTAGCCGCATGCGCCAAACGTAATCTGGAGCATAGAGCCGGTTTCTTTTTCGTCGCGGGCCGGAAGCGTAAACTCCCGCTCGTACCAGGCTACCACCTTGTCATTCCAAAGAGAAGGCCCACTGAACCCTTTTGCCTCGGCCATGTGCTCTTCCACGGAACCGGGCCATTGGGCCGTTTGCTCGTAGGAGTAGCCTAGCGCCCAGTTTTGCGCAATACCTACATCTTCCAGATCAAGCGCAAACCGCCATTCGCCGTCCAGCAGCAGGTAGTTGTTCATGCGCAAGACAGCGCGCGGCAGTGGGTTGGAGATAGGCTCAGCAGGTTGCACGATTTCGGTCGTGCTGGTAGAGAGACTATAGTTAGGATGGTCGGCGTTCATGCAGAAACGAATGCGTAGCAGGATCAGAGAGACCGGGCAAAATGGGCCTACTGGAATAATACCAGCAGTTGAAGTGCCCGATAGGCCAAGTAAAGCTACTAACGTAGGTGCGGCGCAATTGGATAACCCGCGAGTTGAATTCCCCACATACTCAGGGACGCCCAGAGTATAATCGGTGGACGATAGGAATATTTTATTGTAAAAAATTATAAACCACCTAGCCATTCTTATATTAGCTTTCCTGCTTTACACCGCTCCACATGAAAAGACTCCTACTGCAACAAGTTTTACTCGCAAGCTTTCTGGTTGCACCGCTACTGGCTGTAGGCCAGGCAGCTACACCCGTCAACACCGTTAACTTCTGCGGAGTCGACTTGTCGGCGCCGAACACCTGTACTTCGGAGTCAAAGTATCAGGTGAACTGCCAGGGCTACCGCCTGACGTGGATGTACCTGGATTATAAGATGATGCAGGACTTTCCAGAGCAGTTTGTGCGCCAGATTGAGAAGAAGCATAAGCACACGGAGCGCCAGCCCCTGGAGTGCTTTATCATGGATCAGCCTGCTAAAGGCTTCCGGGTGAGCTACCCCACAGAATCGGGCATGGCCTACGAACTGATAGCGTACGGCATTGCCAAAGGCCAGCCCGTTATGCTGCAGCTGACTATGGAAACCGACCCCGATAAAACCGCCCAGCTGCCGGAGCTGCCCCGCCAGATCCTGCGGCTTCCGAAATAACAAAAAGGCCCGGCTGTCTGCAGTCGGGCCTTTTTTGTGAAGCTTCTAGGCCACTTGAGTGGCCTAGGTTTTCTGCTTTTTCTTTTTGGCCGCCGGGAACAGGATGTTGTTCAGGATGAGGCGGTAACCAGGGGAGTTGGGGTGCAGCGCCAGGTCGGTGGGCTCTTCCTCTACAAGGTGCTGGTAGTCCTCGGGGTCGTGGCCGCCATAGAAGGTCCAGGTGCCTTTGCCCAGCGTGCCGTGCATGTAGCGCACTTCGCCCGAGGCCTTATTCTCGCCCATAATTACCACATCGGGCTTTATCAATGGCTTGCGGAAGGCCGTGGTCTGGCCCATGAAGCCCTTGATGGTCCGCTCGTGGTTCTGGGTGAGCATGGTAGGTACGGGGTCGTACTTGGCCGAAAAGTTGAAGAGCTGGAAGTAATCGTTGTCTTCGTACACGCCGCGCTCGGCGGGCTGCATGTCAATATTGGAGTACTCGTACTCCAGCGGGTCGCGCTCCAGCTGGAAGTTCTGGAAAGCCAGGGTCCGGTTGAAGTTGAGCTTCTGCTGGGCCTGGGGGTCGGCGGGGTCGCCGTCGTACATTTCCGCCACCATATCTACGCCTAGGCCTGCCAGGGCAATATCGTAGGAGTCGGTGGCCGAGCACATGGCAAACATGAAGCCGCCGCCCGCAATAAACTCCTGCATTTTCACCGTCACGGCTCCTTTCATCTGGCTCACTTTCCCGAAGCCGTTGCGCTTGGCTGTAGCTTCGGCGTCGCGCTGCTGCTGCTGGTACCAGGGGCGGTAGCGGTAGTTGCGAAAAAACTTGCCGTACTCTCCCGTGAAATCTTCGTGGTGGAGGTGCAGCCAGTCGTATTTAGGCAGGTCGCCGCGCAGCACTTCGTCGTCATAAATCTGGGTATAGGGAATTTCGGCGTAGGCCAGTACCATGGTCACGGCGTCGTCCCAGGGCTGCTTGCCTTTAGGCGTGTATACCGCAATCTTTGGCACTTTCTCCAGCTTCATCACATCCATGTTGGCGTTGGCATCGGCTATTTCGGAGAGGATGCCCGTGTACTGGGCTTCGCTGATCACTTGGTACGTGATGCCGCGTACGGCCAGCTCATTTTCAGCGCCTTGCACCACATTGCAGGCAAAGGAGCCTCCTTTGTAGTTCAGCAGCCAATCCACTTCCACCTGCTTGCCCAGCAGCCAGTAGGCCACTCCGTAAGCTTTCAGATGTTCCTTCTGGCTCCCATCCATCGGGATGAGAATATGATTGGCCCAGGCGGCTGCCGGTTGCCCGAAAATGCTGGCCAGCAGCAGAAACAGAGCAAAAAGACGAGATATAGACATACGGAATGAGGGTGAGCAGTAGGGGTAGCCGCGTTGCGCAGAGCGGGGGCGCCACCAAATAAAGCGGGGCTATAAAGAGGAAAGCCACACCTTAATTTAAAGGTAACGAAACGGGCTGGGAGTTTAGCGCAAACCGGCTACCTTGCGGGACTAGCCCTTGCTGCCCTACGGCTCCGCCGAACTGGTTGTGCCGGGTCGAATTTGGTTTCATTTGCTTGTTGCCGTCGCTATGCATTTGCTGGAAAACATCAAAGAAGCGTTTCGTTCCATAAACAGCAATCTGCTGCGTACCGTCCTGACCGCCCTTATCGTGAGCATCGGCATCATGTCGCTGGTGGGTATCCTCACGGCTATTGATGCCATCAAAGCTTCGCTGAACCAGACATTTGCCAGCCTCGGGGCCAACTCCTTTGAAATCAAGGCCAAGGGCTATAACAACCGCTCCCGGCGCGGTGGTGTACAGCAGAAAACCTATCCGCCGCTTACCTATCTGCAGGCCAAGCAGTACAAGCAACAGGTAGCCAATGAGGCCAAGGTGGGCGTCTCCACCTTCATTGCGGGTGCCGTAGAAGTGAAGGCGGGCGGCGAAAAAACCAATCCCAATATGCAAGTGGTGGCCGGCGACGAAAACTACCTGCTTATCCAGAGCTATAACTTGGGCGCGGGTCGTTCTTTTTCGGCCGCAGAGCTGGAGAATGGCACCAACGTCGCCATTGTCGGCAGCGAAATCAAAGACAAGCTTTTTCCTAAGCAAAGCCCGCTCGATAAGTATATCTATATGCTGGGCCGCCGCTTTTTGGTGGTAGGCCAGTTGGAAAAAAGCGGCAGCACGATGGGCGGCGGCGGTGCCGACCGGCTCGTACTTATTCCGCTGGAAACCGGCAACCAGATGCCCCGCCAGCGCGCCCTCACCTACGATATCAAAACGGCCACGCTCGACCCAGCCATGTTGAACTACATCACGGGCGAGGCTACCGGTATCATGCGCTCCGTGCGGCACGATGCCCTAGGCCAGGAGGATAGCTTCGAGGTAGAGCGCAGCGACTCGTTGGCGGGCAAGCTCGACTCTCTTTCCGGCAACCTGAAAATGGGTGGTTTTCTGGTGGGCTTCATCACGCTGCTGGGCGCCAGCATTGCCCTCATGAACATCATGATGGTGTCGGTTACGGAGCGCACCCGCGAGATAGGTATCCGGAAAGCGCTTGGCGCCACGTCGCTCCAAATCCGGCAGCAGTTCCTGATTGAGGCCATTGTGATTTGCATGATGGGGGGCACACTGGGCATTGTGCTGGGCGTAGGCATGGGCAATGGCGTGTCGGCGCTGGTAGGCAGCGGTGCCTTCATTGTGCCGTGGCTCTGGATGATTATTGGCCTGGTTATTTGCGTCACGGTAGGCCTGATTTCCGGCTATTACCCCGCCAGCAAAGCTGCCGGCCTCGACCCCATCGAGTCGTTGCGCTACGAGTAGTGGCCTAGGCCAGACTACCCATTGGCCACCTAGGCTTCCGCGATTCGCCAAGGATAAGGGGCTTCGTTTAGGCCCTTCGCTGAAAAGAATACAAAGGAGCTGTTTGGTTTAAATACCAGGCAGCTCCTCTCTTTTGCCGCCGTCGTAGCCATTTAAAACTTGTCGCCACTTCGCTAACGGCAACGCGGATGGCGTGAGCGTTACACGGCCGAAATATGCACAGCGATAAATAGACGAAGGCAGCAAAAGTAGCCTGCCTGGTTGAGGTGAATTCTCAAGTTAAGTGAACACAAAGTTGATCCAGTAACGTCTTCTCATTGGGCACCGTAAGGCCTCCAGGACCAAATGTGGCTAGGCCTATTTATGCCTTTCGAGTAGTGTTTCTACTTGTCGAAAAAGCTTCAAAGCAATGGCCTGGATAGCCAAAAGCAGGGGAGGGGTACGGAAGCGTCTGGCGTATAGTAGAAGAGAATGCTAGGTAAGAAGCCTGTCAGATAGATGTCAAAAACGCGCTGCGAAACACTTAGTGTCATCCCATCTGAAACCGCATGCAAGCCTATTGCCCCTGACAATACGGACTCTACTGCTCCTTTTTTACTCTACTGTGAAGGAACACCAGTTTTAATCTATGCAGATCTGAAAACAGCATGTTACACCTGCTGGCGTCAAGATCTACCAAAGAGTTGGCAACTGACTGAATTGAGCTGTGGTATTACATGCGCTACAGATGCAGACGTATATCCTGATATAAGTTGACTGCTGGTGCAAGATTATCAACCTAAGCCCCAGGAAAACCCAAGTGAATACGGATAGTCCTGTACTAGCGTAGTTGAATCGCTAGCAGTACTATAGCTCAGAGATGCTTTTTTATTTTCCCTGATGACACCACGCAAGTCAAGCAGTTGGCAAGGGAAGAAGTAGAGCGCTATTTCTTCTCTACAAATGGCGCTTACAAAGAATTAGAGTTGTTTGACCATTTGGGTGTATATTGCAATGCATTCGACTAATAACCATTTGGGCATGGACCATACTGAGACAGTAGGGCAGAGGTTTTTAAAGTTAATTTCTCATTTGGGCATATCGAAAAATGCCTTCGCGGCTTCTCTTGATAAAACCGCCACGGTCATCCAACATCTTGTCGATGAGAGGAATAAGCCGGGATTTGACCTTTTGTGCAAGGTTTTTGATGTATATCCAAATGTATCTAAAGATTGGTTGTTGCAGGGTATAGGTCCTATGCTAACGGACGACGTGAGTGACTCGCCTGAATCTGAAAAAGAGACTCGGGCAACTGCCGCTGCCGTAGCCCAAGCAGGAAATGTAACCGAAAATACTCCTACGCCTCAACTGAATACGCCGGCAGATAGGACTTCCTCAGAACCCATAGTTGCAGCAGCAGAAGTACCTAGGCCTCTCCAGGAGCCAGCCGTAGCACCAGCTGTGGCGCAAATGCCAACTGCTGTTCCTGAGCCTGCGGCAGTATTGCCTACTACTGCAGTAGCAACTGGCAGCCCTATGGTAGCGCCTGTTTCAGCTCCAGCGGATTCGAGTTGGCAGGCGGCGTTGTACACGCAGCAGATGGCCCATCAACTGGCACTCGCTGAGCTACGCAATCAGCACTTGCAGGACCAGCAGCGCCTGATGCAGCAAATGATGGATCTTATGCAGCGGCAGCTTACGCGCTAAACTACTGGCCTACGAGGTCAGGGTAGATTGCTACCTGCTTCCCCAAACGACCAAGAGCAGCACGCCCCGATTCCATTATCTGGATCGGGGCGTGCTGCTCTTGGTCGTTTTCTAGGCTATTATGTCTTAGTGCTGAAATACTTCTATCCCAACTTCTTCCGCTTCCATCAGGTTTTGCGGGTTCACGGCGGTGAGGCGCAGGCGCTTCAGTTCGCCCACCAGGAGTGGGTCGTATTTGGCCGTTACCCGGATATAGTTGGGCGTGAAGCCTTCCATCTGGCCGTTGGTCACGTCGTCCTCGAACAGCACGGCTGTTTCCAGGCCTACGTGCTGCTCGTAGAAATGTCGTTTCTTCTTCTCGGAGAGGCTCCGCAACTGGGTGGTGCGCTCGTGGCGGTGGCGGTCCTGCACACGACCGGGAAGGGTAGGTGCCAGCGTGTTTTCGCGCTCCGAGTAGGGGAATACGTGGAGGTAGCTTACGTCCAGCTCATTCAGGAACTGATACGTTTCCAGGAAATCAGCCTCCGTTTCGCCGGGAAAGCCTACGATGACATCTACCCCGATGCAGGCGTGCGGCATTACTTCCTTAATGAGGCGTACGCGTTCCACATACAGCTCGCGACGGTAGCGGCGGCGCATGAGACCCAGAATCTTGTTGGAGCCCGATTGCAGCGGAATATGAAAGTGCGGCATAAAACGCTTAGAGCGCGCCACGAAGCGGATTATTTCATCCGATAACAGGTTAGGCTCACACGAGCTGATGCGGAAACGCTCAATGCCTTCTACCTCATCGAGGGCCTGTACCAGGTCATAGAAATTCTCGCGCCGCTCACGTTCCGGACCCTGCAGGCCGAAGTCGCCGAGATTTACGCCCGTCAGCACAATTTCCTTTACGCCAGTTTCGGCCAGCTTCTGCACGCGCTCTACCACGCTCTGCACGGAATCGGAGCGGCTGTTGCCGCGGGCCAGCGGTATGGTGCAAAAAGTGCAGGAGTAGTCGCAGCCATCCTGCACCTTCAGGAAAGTGCGGGTTCGGTCGCCGTAGCTATGGGCCGCATGGAACTCCGTAGCCTCTGAAATAGGCGAGGCAAACACCCGGCCCGGCTGCCCGGCGGCCGGTTTCTGGAAGCCCGCCAAGGTTTCTACCAGCTGAAATTTCTCGGCCGCTCCCAGCACGGCGTGCACCCCTGGTATTTCGGCAATTTCCTGCGGCTTCAGCTGGGCATAGCAGCCCACAATGGCCACGAAAGCCTCTGGATTATGCTTCAGCGCTTCCTTCACCACCTTACGGCACTTGCGGTCGGCGTGGTCCGTGACGGAGCACGTATTGATAACGTAAATATCGGCGGCATCTTCAAAGGCCGCTTTCTCGAAGCCGTGCTCCTCAAACTGCCGGCCAATGGCCGAGGTTTCGGAGAAATTGAGCTTGCAGCCCAACGTATAAAAAGCAACTTTCCTGGTTTCCATAAGCAAGGCGGCAAAGATACGACAGTTACGCCGTATCGTGGCGGTGCGGGAGTGGCCTAGAGCCGGTCTGTTACCAGCTGCATAAGCTGTGGTAGCTCTCGAGCAGCCTTTAACTCTGTAGCCGTCAGGAACGGTTCCCACTCCAGGCCCCTGGCTCGGCGAAAAACAGCGGGCAGTGGCTGATTTGCCAGCTGCGGAAACTCCTCCAGCAGTTCGTTGCGGTGGCGGAAGATAGCGCGGGCCGGAAGCTCGTTGATAAACTCGCGCCACTGCGGGCGCATGGCGGTGGCCCCGTACGTGACAGCGCACAGCGAGCAGGCATAGGTGGCGGGCGAGAAGGTTTTGTGAAGCGTATCGAGCAGGCCATTTACCAGCCCGGCGTCGGCATTATACACGAAAAGCAACTCGGGCAACTCAGTCGTCATTACGCTACTTTTTCAGGAAGTCATCAAATGAAGCCTGCTCGTAGGCCTGTCCAAGCTGAAGTTGCGACTTGGGCACCCGTCGGTCTTTTTCGATGACCTGGCGCGCTACATTATCATACGTGATGCCTCCAACGGGAGTCATCACCCCAAACCCATCGGTAAAGCAGTAAAACGCAACCCCGCCAGGCCAGGCAGCGGGCGCAGGAGCCAGCAGGTCTCGGCTCCAGACAAAACCTGTCCGCGGAAGCTGGAGCTGCTGCAGAAGCGTGGCGGCCACATCGGTCTGGCTGCCGTAGTTCTCAACCACGACGCCTCGCGCCGATGGCCTTAGCGCGCCGCCGGTCAGGAGCAGCGGAATCTTGAATTTCGCCGGCGCCTCATTGGGCGTATCGCCGGGCTGATGATGGCCGTGGTCGGCTACGAGCACTACCAGCGTCTTTTGCCACCACGGCTGCAGCTTGGCCTGGGCCAAGAACTGGCCTAGCACATGATCTGTGTAGTACATGGAGTTGCGGAAACGGCTGGCTTCATCAGCACCCCGAAAGCGGGGTTTCATAGGTACATCGAAGGGCTCGTGGCTGCTAAGCGTAAAGGCCGTCACGAAAAACGGCTGCCGCTGCTGGGGTAACTCGCGCAGCATGCGGTTCAGCACCACATGATCGTGGGCGCCCCATTTGGAGTTCTGGTCGGCTGGTGCAAAGTCGGCGCGCTCCGTGAAACGCTCATAGCCGGCCGTGACGAGGTAGCTTTTCATGTTGGCAAAGGCCAGCTCGCCGCCATGATAATAGGCTGTACTATACCCCGCGCCTTTCAGCACACGCGCCAGGTGAGGAAGCTGCTCGGTTTTGCGCGGATACTTAATTATGCTGGTGGCCGGCTGATTCGGATAGCCGGAAAGCAAGGCAACCAAGCCTTTCTGGCTTCGGTCGCCGGCGGCATACAAGTGGCGGAAGCTCACATCCGTGCGGGCCAGGCTATCCAGAGTTGGCGTGACACCCTTTTCGCCGCCGAGGTGGCCTACCAGCTTGCCCGTGAAGCTTTCCAGAATGATGAACAGCACATTGGGCCGCGGCGTGCGCAGCAGCTGTGTGGTATCGGGTGCAGGTGCATACAGGCCTGCCACCAGGCGCTGGGCCGTAGAATCGGGGAGGAACTGATAGGGGTTCGGGCCATTGTTTTGCAGCAGCAGCGAATTGGTCACGTTCCAGGCTATATTCACGGCGGCGTGGTTAGCGAAAGGCTGGCTGGAAAAGTACACGTCGCTCTGGTTCACCGGAATCTGCTGAGTGCCGCCCCGCATGGGCAATAGTAGCAGCAGGATGTAGAGGAAGCCTGCCAGCGCCGCCCGGCCGCGACCGAAGCCCTCCGGTAACGCCGGCAGGTGGCCTACCAGCTTCTGATAAAGTATCCAGCCCAGCACCAACAGGCCTAACAACAGCGCCAGCAGCAACAGCACCGGCGCGCCTTCCGCAGAAGCTGCCATTTCGTTGGGCGTAGCCAGATACTGCAGGGGCGTGGCATCGAGCCGGAAGCCCCAGACGCGGTATAACTCCAGGTCGGCCACCGTGAAGCAAGCCACCACAATACCCAATACGGCCGTAAAGAAGCGAATCAGCCGGTCGAGCGGAAAGCGGGGTAGCAGGCTGCCCAGTATAAATAGAATAAAGGGAGGCAGACACAAGTAGGCAGTGGCCGAAACATCGAGCCGCAAGCCATAGCCAAAAATGCGCGGAACCGTGCCAGCTGCTAGGGCGCCTGTTTTCGCAAAATGGTAGAGTAGAAATACGGCCTTTGCGGCCACGAAATACGTCAGCCAAAACAAAAAATACCGTGGCTGAAACGCGAAGCGGGTTCTCACAAGGACAAAGGTAACGCAACCAACGAAGGGGTTGCTTCCTGTTGGAGCAGTTTAGGGGAGTTGTGTCGCGCTAGGCCAACGGCTGTAGGCCTGTTATATAATAGGAGAGGCCTGCAAAATCATCTCTTTTCTCAAAAGATGCGCCTGACAGCGCCCAGAAACCTTGCTTCTGTCCTGCAAAGGACTTACAAACGCTTGTAAGTTCTCTTGATTAGGAGGTTTCAGTAGTTAAAGACAATATTTTGATAGAAGTACCGTCGAAAATATAGTCTTTGTGGATAAAATTAGGTCGTTAATCGAAAAATGACCCTTAATAGATAGGGGTGTTTGGAAAATATGTCTGTAAGCTTCTACCTTTGCTTCAGTAATCCCAACTGACAGTTCACTTCAATCTTTGCATGGCAACCCTTCGCTTTAAAGCTTTAGAGATAGTTGATCATCGCCAGCCAGTGGCGGTGACTATTTACGGCGAACGTCGTTCTGACTCATACGGTAAAAACGTATTCAACCTCGACGCGATGCGGGCTACCATGCCCGGCGAATATTTCAAAAAGCTGCAGGCAGCTATTAAGCAAGGTTCTCCAGTTGAACGCAGTGTTGCCGATGCCGTTGCCTCGGCCATGAAAACCTGGGCCATGGCGAAAGGTGCCACGCACTACACGCACTGGTTCCAGCCCCTCACGGGTGCTACCGCTGAAAAGCACGACTCTTTCTTCGACCTGAACTCGGATGGTCGTCCGATTGAGAATTTCAAGGGTTCTGCGCTGGTGCAGCAGGAGCCGGATGCTTCGTCGTTCCCGAACGGCGGTATCCGCAACACGTTTGAGGCCCGTGGCTATACCGCCTGGGATCCTACGTCGCCCGCTTTCATCATTGAAACCGCTGGCGCCAAAACCTTGTGTATCCCGACCATCTTTGTGGCCTACACCGGCGAAGCCCTCGACTATAAAGCTCCTTTGCTGAAGTCGTTGGCCTCTCTGGAAAAGGCGGCTGTTGATGTGTGCCACTACTTCGATAAAGACGTACAGCGCGTGCATACCACGCTGGGCATCGAGCAGGAGTACTTCCTGGTTGATAAGGCCTTGTATAATGCCCGCCCAGACCTCGTGATGACGGGCCGCACGTTGTTTGGCCACGCGCCCGCCAAAGGTCAGCAACTTGAAGACCATTACTTCGGCTCGATACCGGCGCGCGTACACGCCTACATGCTGGACTACGAAGAGGAAGCCAACAAACTGGGCATTCCGCTACGTACGCGCCATAACGAGGTAGCTCCACACCAGTTCGAGTGCGCGCCTACCTTCGAAGATGCCAACCTGGCCGTTGACCACAATCAGCTCCTGATGGATATCATGGAGCGTGTGGCCGACAAGCACAACTTCAAGGTGCTGCTGCACGAGAAGCCTTTTGCCGGCGTAAACGGCTCAGGCAAGCACAACAACTGGGCAATGAGCACCGATACAGGTGTAAACCTGCTCGCGCCTGGCCGCCGCCCAAAGGAGAACCTACAGTTCCTGGCATTCTTCATCACCACTATCAAAGCCGTACACCGCTACGGCGACTTGCTGCGCGCCAGCATCGCTTCGGCCAGCAACGACCACCGTTTGGGCGCCAACGAAGCGCCGCCGGCTATCATGTCGGTGTTCGTGGGTTCGATGCTGGACTCGGTACTTGATGAGTTGGAGCGCACTGCTAAAGTGCCCCTGGACAAGGGCGACAACATTTACCTGAAGCTCGGTATTGATAAGATTCCGGCTATCCTGCTCGATAACACCGACCGGAACCGGACATCGCCGTTTGCTTTCACCGGAAACAAATTTGAATTCCGTGCGGTAGGCTCCTCGGCCAATAGCTCTTCGGCTATGACCACGCTTAACACTATTGTGGCAGAGCAGCTCATTGACTTCAAGAAGTCGGTAGATGCACTGATTGAGCAGGGCAAGAAGAAGGAAGTGGCTATTGTAGAGGTGCTGCGTGAATACGTCATCAGCTCCAAAAACATTCGCTTCGAAGGCAACGGCTATTCCGACGAGTGGAAGGATGAGGCGGCAGCCCGTGGCCTAGCCAATGTGCCTACCACGCCCCAGGCGCTGGATGCCTTAGTACAGGAAGATGCTTCGTCGCTGTTCGAGCGTCACCGCATTTTCTCGCATGTAGAGCTACACGCCCGCCACGAGATTCTGCTGGAAGACTATATCAAGAAGATTCAGATTGAGAGCCGCGTAATGGGTGACTTGGCCATCAACCACATCATCCCAACGGCAGTGGCCTACCAGACCAAACTGGTAACTAACGTACGCGGTCTGCGTGAGCTTGGCCTCGATGATGAGAACTCGCAGGTTACAGTGGATACTATTAAAGCCATTTCGCGTCACATCAGCATCATCAAAACCAACGTGGATGAGATGGTGAACAGCCGCAAAGTGGCCAACAAACTAGACGATACGCGCGAACGGGCCATTGCCTATTGCGAAACCGTCAAAACGCATTTCGACACCATTCGCCGCTCCGTGGATAAGCTGGAGCTGATGGTGGCCGATGAGGACTGGCCCCTGGTAAAGTACCGCGAACTGTTGTTCCGACACTAAGTCCAGAGTCAGAATCGCGCCGGAGTTGGGTGGGAATTTTCTCCGCGCCGCGATTTCAGAAAAGCCGTTTCCGGGTGGGGGCGGCTTTTTTTTGTGCAGTTCACAATAATCGGCCCTTGTAGCGCAATAGGCCACATTGATATTGATAGAGTAAGGTTAAGTAGGTTGTGGTTTGCTGTAAAACATACCCAAAGTGTACCCAAAACAGGATTTATGGCTCGCATACGTCAGGCCTTTTACAATAAGTTTCGTCTGCATGTGTACCTGCGGCGGCCCAACAGCGAGGGCTTCCATCAGGTGCGCATCGTCTGCTATTTCCACGGCACGGACTTCTCCGTGTCGCCGGGCCTGCTGATTTTGCCCGAACGCAAAACGGCGCGCAAAACCCATCAACTATTTGAGCCGAAGACGGGCCGGGTGCTGTCCGACCATCCGGAAGCGGATTATATTAATGAGGAGCTGGGCAAGTGGGAGAAGAAGCTACGGGACGCGTTCCGCACGCTCGCAGGCCCGCTTGGCACGACGCAGGTAACGCGGGACATGATGGAGGAAGCGGTGTTCCCTGCCACCACGCCTTCGCAAGCTCCCGCACCGGCTCCGCTGGAGCCCGGTGCTTTGACCATCAGTGCCCACTACCAGCAGTGGCAGCAGGAGAATGAGGGCCTGCATTCCGCGTCCCACCTGCGCCACTATCAGCACGTCGTTGACCAACTGGAAAAATGGAAGCCGAACCTGCTCGCGAGTCAGCTCACTGAGCAGCTGGTGCAGGAGTGGCGCCGTAAGTTAGTCGCGCGCGGCGACGCCGATGGCAGCATTGCCGAGCACTACAAGTTCTTCCGGCTGCTGGCCACACGCATCGGTCTGAACCCGAAAGCGCCGTGGCTCCGCTACAAAGCGGTGCACGCGGTTCAGCTCGACCTGACTCGTGAGGAGTTGCAGGCGCTGCTGGTGGTGCAGCTGGATGATCCACGCCTAGCAGAAGAGCGGGATCGGTGGCTGCTCCAGTGCTTTTCCGGCCGGCGTGACTCGGATATGCGCCTGCTCTCGCCTCAGCAGATCACCACGCTGCGCACGGCAGAGGGCGAAACCGTAACCGCTATTCGCCACTACCAGGGCAAGACGGCCGCCGAAGTGCTGCTGCCCTTGCCGCCTGTGGCAGTGCGAATCGGCGAGCGGTGGCAGTGGCAGCTTCCGGAGCGGGTCAACCGGCGTCGTACCGGTCAGATCAAGGAAGTGGCCAAACTGGCCGGCCTGAACCGGATGTTCAATGATGCCAAGATTTCTAATGGGCAGGTGACCGATAACTACCGGCCGGTGTGGGAAGTGATTGGCACGCACACCGCTCGACACACCGCCGGCAGCCTGCTGCTCGAATTCAGCGGAGGCGATAAGTCATTGGCAGCGTACCTGCTAGGCCATGCGCAGAACGCCACCAGCACTGATATCTACGCCAAGGATAAGGCCAAGCGGGTAGCCGGGCCGTTGCTGCAGGCCTGGGAGCAGATCCTGGGGCCGCACTACGATGCGGATCCGGCCGGGTGGGTGCACGCGGAAGATGGCGGGCCTATCCGGGCTAAGCAGTATGTGAAACGCAAAAAGACTACCTGACCAGTTGCCATGGCGTATTTATTTTCAGCACACCAGACCATATCCTATTGCTGATGCTTACCCTAGGCGAATTCAAGTATAAGCCGGGCAACTTAGTAGCCCTTGAATCCGGCTGGCCTATCCTTACTGTGGTGTGGCGCGCCAAGTTTTTGGGGCTGGATAAGCGCACCTACAACGTGTACCAGGTCAACAACGAGTACTGGGATGTGTACTTTGAAGATGAACTGTACTCGGCACTACGGGCCCGGTAACTAATTCGGATGGGCCTCCAGCCACCAACCAGCCAGCCAGTTTGCAACCGGGTACACAATGGCAGCCAGGACCAGAAAGATCATAATGATCTTAATGCCTTGCCACATACCATCTTCTTCCTCTTCTTCGGGGCTATGATAGTCTTGTCTCATAGTAGTGGTGGCAATTTTACATACTCGGTATAGTGCTCCAGCGGGCCACTGCTCACGAAGCTGCGACAGTGGTGCAGGTAGTTGACCTCGGGGTCATAGTACACCTCGGCAAAGAAACTGCCCATATGGTACAGATTGATGGTGTCGCCTTCCTCTCCAAACCGCGTGGCCAGAAAGGTGCCTTCCATCAGCGTGATAGCTAATTGATCGGTGAGGTCTAGCTGGCGGAAGGTGTAGAAAGAAGGAATAGCCATAACCCGAATATAAAAGAAGCCCTGGCCATTTGTGGTAGTCAGGGCTTTGGGGGGCATTAAAAACTTAAGATGCTGTAACTAAAAGTAGGAGATTGATATATTATTCGTATTATCCTAATCAATCTCTGAATGCTCAAAAGTTTACAGCGTTTCTGGAATATCCTAACGGACGTTTTCCACTCAGATCCCACCCCTCCTTTCCCACTCTGCTCTTGGAGCGAAATGCCAGAACAGGACTGGCCTAAAGGGTACGACCCTATCACCGATAGCTTTCCAGATGGCTATCACCGCTCAAAATAGTTAAGCCCTGACTACTGCAAATAGTCAGGGCTTCTTTGTTGCAGTAGATGTCGTATTCACACCTTTTGCGCGGTTGTGAATACGCAAATCTACTATTTCCGAAATCGATACCAACCCAGTCAGGCGCGGCGCTTAGCCTTTTGTATACAACAGGCCTAGGCCAATAAGGCAGAGCGAATATGTGAGGCAGCCACCTATCCACACCTTACCGAGTAGCGTTTTCAGCATCGGGCCGGCCACGGCCACCACACGCAGATCTTCCTGAGCAGGAGGCACTGTTTCGCCCGGGGCCCGCACCTGTAGCCAGGCCCGACGCCACACGTAGCGGTCGGGAAAGTACGCCGCCAACGGATTCCAACTGACGTGGTACTTACCCACGTAGGGCAGCTTGCGGGCTTCGTTCAGGGCCGGGTTGAAGTAGTACACCCAGTAGGCGGTGCCGAGCAGCAGCAATCCTAGGAAGCTGATACCAAAAGCCAGCCAGTTGCCCCAGACCGGTAGCGAAGCTGTGAAGGCAATGGCCAGCGTAATCAGGCAGCGCCACATCCAGCGCTGCCGGTGAAACGTGCGCAGCAGCGAGTCCTTGCTGCCATTCTCGGTGAAGCGCTTCACATCCGCCTGCAACCAGATGCGCGGGTGCAGGCGGAAAAGTTGAAACGCCACCACATGGGTAAGCAATAGCCAGAGCATCTACTGACGGGCTACTTCGCGTAGCGACTTTTTATCTACTACTTCCCAGCCGTCTGGGTCAGTTTTAAATTCCGGGGTGGGAAGCACTGCTTCCTCTGACGTATCAGGCTGCAGGGCCCGGCAGGAAAACGCGAGTAGCCCAGCTGCTACCAACACCAGGATCATCAGCAGGCCTGGGCCTACCTGATCATCTGGGCTCTTGGGCCGGCAGGTCAGGTAGACGAGGTAGCTGAAGATGATAAAGCCGACTGCACCCCACAGCCCGGTCGTGTAGTCACCGGCATCGGTGCCGAGCAACAGGGCAACAAAGAAGCCGATAAAGCCGCCCACGATAGCCTGATAGATCAGGGCGAAGGGGTAGGAGAAAACCAGAAAGCAAATAGTAAGCAGGAGCTTTTTCATATGGATAAAGGATGAAGTGAATTGGTGGATTAAGCAGCGAGTGAGACGCGGGAGAACCAGGAATTGATAAACTCTTCCTGATCATGTCGTCCCTCTGCGATATCGATGTACTTGCCCCCCTGCATCGTATTGAGGATTTTCAATATCAGTTTAGGCCGGCGGTGATTATTCATTCGAGCAATCGTAATGGGGCCGATTTTGCCATCTACCACCAAGTCTGGATAATCGACTCCGTTGCGATTTGTCAGATTCAGGGCTCGCTGCAGAAAGCGTGAGGCCACCCCAACGCCACAGTTCACCGCTGTATCGTATAGCTCGTTAGCTATATCTTGATCATTGAGCTCACCTAGTCGGTTAGCATCCCAATACCCCAGTTTATAAAAGCGCAACACGTGCTCCTGTAGCTTTGCATCTGTGGCCAAAGTGCCTGGGAAGCCTGGCGCTTTTCTATGGTAATCCACCAGAGCCCACCCCAGCCACTGTGGATTGAAGTTGCGAGCAACGCCTTTCCAGGTTTCACCACCCCGGTCTTTGGGGTTGTCGGCGTAGCCACCTTCTACAGCAGCCGTTTTGTGATAAGCGGTTTCAAAATTGGCCATCTTAGTAAGCTTTGGGTGCTGGTGGAACATTGGCTTCATCGGCTGAAGCCGAGCCATTCATTGTCATGTTTTCTGTATCGATTTTGGCATCGATCTTCCGCGCATTTACTGTGGTGGAAGGCTTCACCACGGCGGCCGCCTTCACGAAGCCGCCAATCCCGAACAGGATGAAGGAGGCTTGCAGGCATACATCCAATCCGTCATTGTCGAGCCGGCCTGCGGCGCGCATCGCCATGCCATAAATGGCCAGCACCCAAGCCAGAATCTGTCGGGCGCTGAGCACGCCATCGGTTTCGAAAATGGAGAGGAACACCCGTGGCGTGAGCTCCTTGCGGAGCCAGAACCACAACAGCAGAATACCCAGGGCCCAAAGGCCTGTATGCAGCAGGGGCTCAGAAACAGGGGGTAGGTTGACCGTCATTTCTTCTCGACTGCTACCGCCTCCAGGTTCTCTGTCCGCGTGTTGGGATTCTGGTTTTTCAAGTCCACATACACCTTGCGGCCTTTCCAGAACTGCCACCAATGCTTCGCATCGCGCTTGCTGTAGGCCCGTACATCAAACTCGTTGCGAATCGTGTATTTGACTGCTAGGCTGTCATCAGTCACCACACCCGTAAGTGTGAGCCAAGGATCCTTGTAAGTGCCAGCCTTGGCAACTTTCGTCTGAATGCCTGCAGGTGTCACCTCCCGTATTGTGGTATCCTTCAGTGCCACAGTAGGCACGCGCTGAGCAGTGCTGGTTTGCACGCGCTGGGCCGAAATGAGCTGCACGCCTAGACCTTTGAATTCCTTCTGCAGCTGGTCCCGTATTTCCGCTGCCAATCCCGACTTAACCTGCTTAAGCACAGCGGCTGAAATGATGGGCGTCACTACGCGCACCGTTTCGCGGCCCTGGGTATCGACGGCACGAGTCTCTGGCTGCTGGGAGTAGAGGTTGATGATGCTCTGCTTTTCCTCCTCTTTCTGGACATTTTCGCCATAGAGGTAGTAGATCAGGCCCGCCGCAATGGCCAGCAACAGCAGGAGCACGATAGAGCGATAGGCGTACAGGCGAGCGAGAACAGAAAGAACGGGCATGGCACTAATCAGAAAGGGTAAAGGCTAAATCACGTCGGTCGCTTTCCAGCGAGAGCAGGTCTACATCGGCTTCCGTGACATGGTCACGGCACCAGGAGAGGATCAGGATGGCCAGCGGCCGGTTCTTCTTGCCGCATATCAGCAGCGCCACACACGAATCATAGGCCCGGTCATTCATCAGCCGGCCCATTTCAAAGTCCTGCACATTATCTGGGTGCATCCAGTAGTAGGCCGCCTGCTTAAGCCCCAGCACGAGGTGCGGGTAATTGCTCATCAGCATGCTCTGACTCGCCAGCTTCCAGCGGGAAATATCCCGTCCCCCTACCGCTTCGCTTACCTGGCTCATCTTCTTGATGGAGTCATCTCCTTCGAAGTACTCGCCGTTGTGGAGTCGGTACAGGCCGACGTGGTCCGCTTTCGTCGTCAGACAGATCCGCTCTGTTGCTTGGTCTAACAGCACCTGCTTTTCCGCCAGGTAGAAGAAGTTGCTTTGCTTCTTTTTCCGGCGAGCCTCGCGCCATTCATTTAAGGTGGTGCGCAGCATATCTAGTAGCAGCAATGCTACTGCCACGGCAACCCCGGCTAGTGCGGTATAGAGTTTATCAGCGGGGGGCAGGGCGGCAAGCAACAAGGGCACAGCTAGATAGGCAAGTAGCTAAAATATTGTAGTGTAAAATACACTACAATATTCCATAACGGCAAATCATTTCGTTATGCTTCCTTTAATCACTGCTGAATAAGCACAAAAAAGCCCCGCCGGATGCGGCGGGGCTAGGGGTTATGGTTTCGCCAGTATTACGCGACAGTCAGCGGTTTTTTTCTTCCTTGCCATGAGCCAATGGTTAATTATAATCTTCTATCTCTCAAGAGATGGATATATAGGTTTAGTGCAATCGATAATCAAAGAATTTATAGTATATCCGCTTGGCTTATTAGCATCAATAACAGTGCGCATAGCACTTATTGATACATGTTTTTTAGGGTCACTGAATTTGTTGTTATCTGAATATTTAAACCATAGAAGGAGATATATTCCAAACTTTGTTTGCTGTGAATCTAAATATCTTTTCAATTGAGTTCCTGCTGCTGAATCAGCATGTTTATGATGTGCTTTTTTGATCTCACAACACACCTTTAATAATTTATTTTGACTATTTGTGTAAGTAAAAAGCATATCTATTTCTCCCTCTGAAGAAGCTGGTTCTCGAACCACACCTACACCTTTTAGTGTGCAAAGTGGTTCAATAATATTCATTAAATAAGGCTGAACTAAAGGCTCATTTTTAGGTTCTTTCTCTGATTCAGAGTCAAGCCAAAAATATTTATAACCGCTTTTGTGTGTTATTTGATTTGCGACAGTTTGATTAAATATAAATGTCACAAAGTTAAGCAAATCATGATTATTGTATATCTTATATCCTTTAAATGCTTCGACAAAATCATTGCCCAATATATTGAGCTCATTTAATTTTTCGATATAGCTTGAAGTCCTCTTGTTGTATAAATAATCACTTGTCAAAAAATATGTTCTTTCTAATATAACAACTTTATCACGACTGTTATATAATAATACTCTCAGACAAGAAAAAAGGTCTAAATTGATATCATTCTGGCTAAACGTCGGCGCAACCTCATTACCTAATAAAACCTCTCTTAGCGCCTTAACAACTCTGGATTTTGAAGGAAAATATGACGCCCCATATATAGCACGTTCCTCAGTAAAGTCTATGTCAGTGGTTTCTAATTTGCCATCTGAAAACTCTATATGAAATTCCGGATGATAACATTCATCTAGAAAAGCTTCAACAAATGTAACCTGCCCTTGCCCAGGATAAATATCTATCATATGCCCGAGAGTATTACCGCCTAAAATAGCTCTACCCTGAAGATAATATAGAGGGTGCTCTGTAAAGTGGTCAACAGTATGAAAGATAAACTTAATCCCTTCTTTGATGCTGTAAGCATTGGTAGCACTTATTTTGCTAGGCAATGTGAACTGAAAAACAGTTGTATCAATATTGTCTAATGAGTAGAAACGATCACGAGCAGGGAATTCGCTCAATGGGCTAGGGTTTATGCCAAGCATTACGCCACCTGTATTGTCATTCGTTATAGAAGGAGCTGTGATGCCAAGATTTTGTTGGCCCTTGTAGCTTGTTTGCAGATAAAGAGATTTTACTTTTATCGGATATAGCCATACTTTGATATCATAGTAATCGGTTTTATTTATTTTGTGTTTGTTAGCTACATATATATCATATATATCCTGACTTCTTATGATTGTAAATAGATCATTTACTCTTAAAAGGCATCCTAAAAAGAAATCCGCAAGATTATCTTGATCGCTATGTATATTGTTTATAAGAAAATTGCAGCAGTCTTCAAATTTTTCAAATTTAATATATCTTGCTATTATTTTATTTGCCATGTAACAAACCGCATCTTTTGTTATATCATCAAATTTCAATGTTAATTCTCTTACTTCGGGTAAAATCTGCAATTCAACATTTTTTATTAATTCTTTTTTTAAATTTTCTCTATTTGTATAAGACTCATTTGTTAGTGAAAAAGCCGCTTTATAATATGTGTCAATTACTTCGTGATCTGTCGATATTACGAGGTTAATGATCTCATTTAATTTCTGAACAAATTGGATATGATAAATTACTTTTATATAAATAGGTATGTTGAATGATAGCAAAATATTTGCTTGAATTTCAAATATTGATAAAGACCCAATGTTGGTAGAGTTAAAACATATATTAAGATTATTTAAAATATCATCAAATATAAATATAGCACCACTTGGTAAGCTTAGACTATAATTCTTGTTTCCGAGTGTTAACTCGAAAGGAAGGCTAATTATATAATTCTGCTCATTCTCATGATTATTATAAAATTCTTCTAAACATTCAACAACAGCACCGTAAGCTTCTAGAAGCTGAACTTCAGTTGTGTTAGGGTTGTGTATTGCAATGCTTTTTGCAAAATAAACTTGCACGTAATTGCGAACTATTTCAATCGAAGCCATTGGTAAATATTTATTAATAAAAAAACTGCCATGCGATTTGCTGTGATGAATATTTTATATGATTCTCATTAAAGAATCAGCGCCTACATTATATATTATTCATGATCTTATCTATTATTAGTGATATAACACACACTACTTAAGTGGTTATGGAGGTCCGAAATGCTGCCTATCTGATTATTGGCAAGAACAAGTGAAGGGGGGGGGCGCCTGTCACTTATATTCCTTTAGACTACATGGTAATAATGAAAAGTTTTATAAAATAGGCATAACCGTTAACACTGTATCACGGCGCTTTCACAATATGCGCGATATGCCCTACGAGTTTGAGGTACTGGCAATCTGTAAATCATCCGATGCTCGTCGCATCTATGAGTGGGAACAAAGTATTCTGGAGCCATTTGCTCATAATACGCTACAAGCCTAAGATTCCCTTTGCAGGAGAAACTGAATGCTTCTCTAAATGCGAGGAAATTTTGAGTGTGTTTCCTGTATAGCTGAGCCAAATGAAAAGTCCCGCCGGACAGGGCAGGGTTAGGGGGTTAGTCATTACCGAGTAGATGTTGCAATCCGTCTCGGAACTTAGGAGACATCTTTTTGTCTAACCAAAACAGAAGAGAGGCGAGTGTACCTATACCCAAGAGCAGCAGGAGCAGCAATGCATACTTATTAATCTGCTCACTAAACTGGCGAAAGACGATATAACTCAAGTTTTGGTGGATCAAGTAAAGCGGGTAGCTCAGGCCACCCAACCAAGCATACCACCTCGACTGCCCTAAAGTCAGCTTGCCCTTTATTAGGAGCAGGAAGATGAGGTAGCACAGGGTAATAATGATGAATGCCACCGCGAAAGAGAACGGCTCTTTATACATCCATTCTTTAAAGTGCATTTCCTGCTGAGAACCATACAGGCTTAACCCATAGGCAGCGGCCAACAGTAAGTAGAGCCAGCGAGACGGCTTTTGTTGCAGCAAACAGAAAACCATGCCGCCCACGAAGTACGGCGCGTATTGGGGGAAAAGCAGAAAGGTGTAAGCACCTACCGTTTTATGCCCGCTAGCTACGGCGGAAAGGAGTAAAAGCCCAGCCAGCACCCAATTGATATGCTTCAGCCAACGGCTCACAATCAGCAGAGCTATTAACAGGTACAAGCATAACTCGATGGTGAGCGACCAGAAAACCGTATCCAAATCGGGTATACCCAACAGGGAGTGGAACATAGTCATGTTCGCCAGATAGGCCTTCAATCCTGCTTCCAGCTCTGGCCTCCACGCGGGTGTGTTATAAGCAGGCCCCCCAATACGGACCACCGCAAAGCAAAAGGTACACGCTATCCAGTAGGCAGGGTACAACCGAACCACCCGAGAAATAAAAAACTGCTTTACAGATTTGTTCTGGGCCGAAAGTAGAATAACATAGCCGCTAATGAGAAAGAACAATTCTACTCCTAAATACCCATACTTAAAGATGGCCCCAAGGCCAGGATATTCTACAGGGCTTAGGCGTTGCCATTGATACACCCAGTTATATCCGTGATAAAAAAGGTGATAGAAGAGAACCGATAGGGCAGCTATAAAGCGAAGTATATCTAGCTCGTGTAAACGCGGGCGTAGGCCTTGACTCATAAACGGAGGATATCCTTTTGCTCACACACTATGCGTGATACAAGGCCCAAAGTAGGCATGAAACCCCTACTATTTGCAGTGGTAAGAGACAGAATAACAAAGCCCCGCCTATCCGGCGGGGCTGTAGCACATCAGTGGCTGAGACTGTTCTAGCCTTTTTGTAGTTTCGGGTAAATCATATGAATCGGTTACTAAACTCTCGATTACAATGCTGGAAGGTATAATGATGCTATATGCGTTTGCTGTCGCTTTTCGTGTGATTTTCTGGGTTGTTGACCGCTTTGACTTGGGCTCCGAACCAGACAATTACTTCGGCCAGATGGATTATCTACTGGAGGATGATTTGGACTGGCACTCTCTTACCCCTGAGGAGAAAGCGTACGTTCGCAAGAAACGCCCAGAATATGAAGACTGGGAGTAAAAAAAGCCCCAACCTGCACAGGTCGGGGCTTTTTGGTTAAAAGAATTCTACCACGTCACAAAACAGGTTGGACTGAGAGAAGGAGTAGGCCGATGCCTTGATGCGCACTTGCCACGTATGCACGCCCACGCCGTTCACCGCCGTGGCGGTGGCCCGTACGGCACTAGCGGTAAGTACACCATCTGGGTTGTCGCAGGTGCCTTCGGCCCGCACAACGCCATCAATTAGCACTTCAAAGGCAGCGCCGCCGCCAGCAGTAGGCGTCTTGATGCGTACCCCTTGGCCGTAAAACTGCCCCCCATTGGTGCTGCTGTAGGCAGCGTCAATGCATGTACCATTGCCAGGACTGGAGTATTTGATGGCCCCGGCGCTCCCTTGCCCGGTAGGGTATGTCAGCCAGCCGCCATCCGGGGCATTGGTAACCGTGTAGACTACGCGGGAATCAGAATCCTCGATCGATAAGGGAGCAACAATACCCGTGAAGCCGGCTGGTACGCCTGTTTCCGCGGGTGGTGTGACCGACCCTGCCCCTACTTTCAGCCGCGCAAAGTCAAAGCTGACCGGCTTGCTTTCCGCCACCATCTCAATGCGGTAGGAGGCCATGGGCAAATCACCCGAATCCAGGAAGAAATCTGAGGTGAGGCTGGTAGTCGTATTATACGCCGTGGTCGAATCCGCTTGGCTACGCGTTTGGTTGTACACAATACCCCCGTCTGAGGTGCGGCTTATGCGTAAGCGCCAAATACCCGTATTGGCCCCGCGTAACGCCCCGATTTGCACCCGGCTACACGTCTCCGTTAGCTGCCAGATAACGCCAGCCGTGTTGGTAAAGGCGCCGGCTTTGCTGCCTGCGTAGCCATCGTAGTAGGTTGTCCCAACCCCTTGGTCTCCAGCGGCACCGGTACCAGCGGGGAATTCCCACTCACCGAGGTTTTCCGACTCCACAATGCGGTAGTTCTCCTGAACGGCTACCGTAGAGTAATTCAGGTTTACAGAGCTGTCCCGCTGGCCTTCTACTATGACGTGTAAGCCATTGCGCGCCGCATCAATGGCGCCCCAGCAGATAGGTGCATCCCGTTCCCGACCCGCTTGGGTAGGGTGTACATTGTCTTGGTAGTACGTGGTGTTGCTCGTGTCTTCGAGGGTGTCAAAGGCAAAGTCGCTCTGACGGTCTGCCAGACATTCTGCCCCTAATGCCGTGCGGAAATTCAAGCGTATCCAGGCATTCATACGCTGGACCAGTTCCTGCTGACGTTGGCGCACGCTTTCAGGATAGGTTTGGCCAACAATAATCCCTACAGAAAGAGCGGTGCACGCTATAGTCTTCACGCGAGGCCCGCGCGCCCGAATGGCCTGGTGCAACGCGATGAGTTTATTCTGAATGTTAGTAAGAATTGTAGCCGTGGGCGTGGTCGTATCGGTGGCGTACTGGCCACAATCGTTCACCAGCACTTCTACTAGCCAGAAGGTATCTACCGTGCTATCATAAGCAAAGGGCGCGGCAGCCAGGGCGTCAATCTGCTGCTGAATGGTGTGCCCGTTCTGCGAATAGTTGGCAATCATGCCTTTGTACTCCGGCAAGCCCGCGTAGTGCTGCTGAATCAACGTAGGCGTGCCTGGCGTGCCGTAGTTGTTGGTCATGATGCTGTCCCCGCTAACACCTGTCTTGAAGGCGTTTCCAGTTACCGTGGCCGCATTCACGGTTATTTGCACGGTAGAGGTGCCCGTACCGCCCTTGTTATCGGTAACGGTGAGCTTGAATTGATAGGTGCCCTGAACCAGCGCACCCGCCACAATCTGCGCCTGGGTAGAAGGCAAACCCGTAGCCTGGTTGGGCCCTATAGTCTGTTCCCACAGATAGCCAGTGATGGTGCCATCGGCATCCGTGCCTGCTCCATTAAGCACAACCGAGTTGGTAGGCAACGTGATAGAGGTAGCACTCCCTGCATTTGCCACAGGCAGCACGTTGGCCGCGGGGGCGGTGACCGTGAAGTACAGGGTAGCCGTGCCCGCGTTAGTAGTAGCGGTGATGTTGCCCGAGGTTGCCCCGGCGGGCACAGGTACCACGATCTGCGTAGCTGTGATGCTTACGGGTGCTGCGGCCGTGCCATTGAAGGCGACGATGGCCCCGGTTAGGTTGGTACCTGTTAGGATTACCTGAGCACCGACCAGGCCACTGGCAGGCTGCGCCTGGGTAAGCGTAGGACCTGGCACTACCACTACAACTGGGCCAGTGAAGGCCACGAGGTTGGCCACACTCATGCCAGCTGGACGGTTGCCAGAGGCCACCACCCTGCTCCGCACAGAACCAGCGGGATGCGGGCCACTCATACCAGGGAAGTACACCTTACCATCCTGCACGTAGGCATCTGCATGCACGCTATAGCCTGCTTCTTCAGCCGACTTTTCCAATTCATAATCGGAGGGCGAAGGGAAGCCAACGACCAGATCATGGTAGAAGATGTTGGCTACATCATCGGTGCGCGGGTTACGTGGGGCTACTGGCTGCGAAACGGTCTGACCGGAAATCCGAACTTTGCCTCCGACAACGGCGATGTCAATACCTGTTCCTTGTTCCAGCAAGCCTTTCAGCGAGGTGGCGGTCAGGCCTGCATTGGTCCAGAGTGAATCAGTATCATCTGCCAGCGAGTACACGCAGGCTGATACCGTTCCATCTGCTTCCAGTCGGGCCGCAAAGGGGCTGATTTGATCTGTGTCAATGGCTTGCACGGCTATTGGCGGCCGGCCCGCGGTGCGGCCAGACACCAAATAGGTAACGCCGATCTGCAGCTTATCTTCCTGCTGCAGCGCCACCATTTCAGCGCGGGTTTTCCGCACGTAAAGAGCCGTAGAAGTAGCGGCTGCAGCGGTGGGCAGCTGGGAGGCGTCGATCCTAAATTGATTTTGTAGCGAAGCGCTACCCATCATAAAGATGGCATCCTTCGGAAGGGGCGTTCCGAGAGGCCAGGCGTCGAGTTGTTCTAAGAATTCCGCCATTGCCTAGTGTAGTTTGAGGAAGTCGCCGGTGGGGTGCAGTACCAGCAGGTTATCAGAAGAAGGAGGCAGCACGCTGCCGGCATCGTCGCCATTACCCGCGCCCAGCCATTGCAGAGGTTCCAGAGTAGCGGTGCCGCCCGATAGTGGGTAGCGCTGCACCTGGCTCCATTCGTAGTCACCGGGGCACAGCATCGGCTGGCCGTTCACACGCAGGCCATCCAGTCGCAAGACCAGATAGAGCTTCTCGTGCAGCCAGTCCGGCAGGGCAATGGTTTCCAGCAGAATACCGCGCTGGGCTGTGCTGCTAAGCAGGGTAGGCGTTCCAGAGCTGCTGCGGTGCACAGAAGAGGTGCCGCTGGGCTTGCGCTTGTAAAAGGTGCCTTCTACCCGCAAGCGCGAGATATTGCCGGTGGTGAATACCATCCCGTAAGCATTATCCCTATTGCTGTATTCCAGCAAGACCGTATTGGGATGATACTCCGCGAGCAGTACGAGCTCAGACAGCAGCACCGCATCGGGCTGGGTTGCATCGGTGCCGCGCAACTCCACCTCATATTCGCCGGCTGCTAACGTCGCCCAGTTAAGGGCCACTTCCCATACGTTGAAGGGGACGACGCTCAGTTCCCAGCGCACCTGCACATTGGCGCCGGCGCCGGTCCAGGGGCGAGAAAGTAGTAGGTAGGTGCTGCCATCACTGGCCAGTCCAGTTTGCCGCACGACGTAGGTGCCGGAAGCCCCACCCTGTAATTGTACCCGAACGGCGCGCCGCAAGGTTTCTGGCATGGGGCCCGCTGTGATCGTGAGCCGGGTAACGCCACTGGCATCTTCGGACAGAGTCACAGCCACCGGATCCGCTGTGCCAGTATAGCGCTGCTTTAGGGTGAAGGGCAGCGTAGCCACCACCGCGCCGGTAGCTGGCCGGCGCACACGAGCGGTAACGCCAGAGTAGTCGGTAAGCACCTGCAGAGTGTGCGTATCGCTGCGCTGCACCTTCTGTCGATACGTCGGCCGCACGGTTTGATCTGGCCTGGACTCGTGGCAGAACAGGGTATTATCAGGCGTCTGATAGACAGAAATGCCATCAACAGGCGCTTCTGCCACGAATCGCAACGGATTGAGCAGGGGAGCCCGGAAGGAGGGGATTCTTATGGGAGCCGTGTACTGGCAGCTGCCATCTTCAAAGCTGGCTCCCGCGTTGTAGTTCAGGGCGGCTTTATCCGTGCAGCCGCCCTGCAGGGTAGCGCTGATGGTAAAGTCCTGGCTAATCTGCTGCTGAGGCGTCGAACTATCTTTAATCAGGGCCGTGTACGACCCTGGAGGGATGCCCGTGATTTCCACCCAGCCGTTGGCGTCGACGGCCACAGGCTGAGGGGTAATGGCATTGGTGAGGAACACCGTGGCGGGCCGTGTCCCACCTGTAATCTCTATCTGCACACGGCCAGTTGCCTGGCCTGGAGCAGGAGCGAAGGGCGTGAGCCGCTTGAGCACCATCGCGCCAAAGCCGCACTCGGTGCTGTTCAGCGTGTCTTCGGAATAGAAGCCGCCCTGGCCATCATGGATGTAGGCCCGGCGCGTGGTACCTATACACTCGTGGTAGATCTCGCCCTCTACACTCTCATCCGGCGGGCGCTCCTGGCCTAAGTCAACGGTGTAAAATCCGTTCGAGAAAGAATCCCGGTACAGTACGTTCCGCTTGACCGTATCGAAATCCCAGGTTTCGATGGAGTAGTACACCGTATACACCCGGTCATCTGCCGGATCGAACTCAGTATGATGCTGAGTATAAACTTTCTTGAAGGGGATATAGGCCATGGCTACCGAGCGGAATTAGTGTGGCAGCGCAGCAGGGTGAAATCGGCCTGTTGCCGGCTGAGCGTGTGCTTGAAATCGAGAATCCACCCTTCAGCCCGTTCGCCGCGCTCGGTGGTAAAGCGAACCCGACCAGTAGGCCTGGCCAGCACACGCACAGCATCACGCCAGGTGCAGGGGGCAGTAAAACTGTAAGCCTGATTGAGCCACAGGGGAGCACCCAGATCAGCCACTGGGATATCAGCGTTTTCCACCACGGCCGTCGCCTCACCAAACAGGCGGGAAGCGAAGGCGTTGTTACCCTCACCGAAGCGGAACCGCACCGACTTGCTGCGCTGGGGCTGCAGGCCCGCTGCTAGCACGGGCGCATGGCGCCGTAGCACGCGAGCCGGGGAAAGGCGGGCATTGTAGACGGTATCGGGGGAGAATACCCCGGTTAGCTCCGTAAAGAGCTGATTGCGTTCGGTCACGAAGCCGCGCTCCGCATCCCGCAGCACGCAGATCAGAAACAGGTCGTTATCGGCGCCAGTGTCAGTGGTCGAGGTAGCATCGTAGCGGTTGCGCCGCACCGACTCGATATAAAAGCCCGACGTGATGTATTCGCCCACGGCGGAATAGGTACCCTGAATAAGGGATAGGGGCAAGCTCCATTCCCGGCGGGTATTGAACTCATCCAAGCCGTTCACCTGCTGGGCCTGCCACTTGCGGTAGCCGGTTTCCACTTGGTTGTAATAGCGGTCGGTGAGCTCACGCTCCACCAGGTTGCTAACCAGTGTACCCTCTTTATCGGGCAGCGCGTCGCTAATGGACTGGGCAAGCTCTAACACCACTTCATCCGAATAGAAGTAGCTGGCCTGCTCCACTCGTACCACCTCCTGGCCAGTAGGCAGCCGCTCAATACCAGTGCCCAGCCACCACGCGTCGCTAAGCGAGCCAAACAGGCCCTGCCACGTAGCAAACAGGCTCTTTTCCGCCAGGGGGAAGCCCCGGGCCTGAAAGCCGCCGGTGACATATGTGAGACTGCCCTCGCCATCAACTGCGTAGGCCGGGCTGGTATCGGTGCGGCCAAAGAAGTCAGACCGGAATGCTACCGCGCTATCGGTAGTGGCCTGGGCCAGACGGTCCAGCGCCTCATAGGCCAGTAGGCCCGGGCACATCGTGGCGTCGGTCTGGGTTTCGGCCTCCATCTTGAAGTAGGAGCCGGGCAGCATATCTACCAAAACCGTGAACTGATAGGGGCCGATAGCGGGCCCACTGATATCATAGACGTGCAGGCGACCGTAGAAATAGACTTTATCGCCTATCTCCAGCGTGCGGGTCACCTTGTAGGGAGCGGTCAGGTTGTAGCGGAATTCACCGGCAATACCCGACTCGCGAAAGCTGGCCAGCTTGACCGGCTGCTCGTTGTTGATGCGGAAATAGACCTCGCCATCGGCCTTATCGAAGTCGCCCCGGCCGTTGGCGCGCTGAATACGCAGGCGGCTGAGCAGGTTGATATCAAAGCTGAAGCGGCCACGCTCGACCGTGGTGTAGATGGCCACTTCGGGTGAGGTGTTGCCCGTAGGCACTGTCACCCCACCACCGCCCACTTCCTGTACCCCGAAGTCATCAATGGCGGGCGAGCCGAAGCCGAAATACAGCACCTTAAACCGGCTTTCGCCATCGGTGACATAGTCTGGCAGCGGGGGCAAGGGCGAGGCAGGCGTTACGGCTTCGTAGCGCTTGCGAATAGCTTTGCTGTGCAGCTCTACCGACACCGGCTCCAGAGCAGCCAGCGACGTGCCACTGATGGAATCACGGCCCAACAGATCTACCGTGGTATCGGCGCGATTGAGAAACTTCTGGGTAAAGCCCGTTTTCTCGGCTTGGCAGCGGAATTCGGTTGCCGTTTCACTGCGGCCGGTAAAGTCCAGACGCCCCTGGTAGTAAACATGCCAGAGAAAGTCATTCGGATCGAAAATCTCAATCAGCAGTTCTACCTCTGCTTCAATACCCGCCAACTGGTAGGCCTGGGATAGGTACTTCTTCGCCTCCTTGATGAACGCGAGCTCTACCGTGTACTCGGTAGTCAGGCCGTGCAGCTTGCCATCGCGGTGCAGCTGAGCACCTACATCTTCCCAGCCCCGTGGGTCATGCTGCGACACCAGCGAGCCGAAACGGCTGCTGAGCAGGGTGAAGCGCAGAAGTGGCTGATTTTGTTCTAGCACCGGCTAATTATTGTTGTACAAAATACACAACAATAATCCGAAAAACCTACAGCCCTTCGGGGTGTTCACGCTGCTTCTTGCGCTCCAGCCAAGCCAGCCGGGCCTGGAATTGAAACACAGGCAGGTTGCCCGCATCGGGGGTGCCGGTTTCAGCCAGCAAGGCGCACAGGTTCTCGAAGTTGCGGTGCATGCTGGTGAGCACGTTGTCGGGGTCGCCGTCGTGGAATACGTCGGGCCGGGCTGCTTCCAGCAACCACCTGTCTACCTCTTCTACGATCTTCAGGTAAGACGCCTCGCCACTGAGCAGGTAGTCACATAGTGCCAAGCCCCGCTTACGCTGCTGACTCGCGATGGAGATGGCTTCGCCCTCGCCGTTTTCACGCTCCGGAAACAGGTCCTTTAGCTCAGACGGTAGTTTTTTTTTACGTCTTCGACTTCCGTCGTTACCATTTCCATCGTCAGGCCATACTCACTGACTTGTTCCAGCAGGGCCTGCAAAGCGGCTTCTGAGTAGTCCGTAACCGGCTGGCCATCTACTTCGGCAATCAGGCAGCCAAAGGCCAGCTGCTGGGGCGAGAACTGCTCCAGCGCGAAGTGAAACGCGTAGTGCAGGTTGGCCAGCTCCGTGCCGGCTTCCTGGAGCATGCCGGCGGCAATCAGCTGGCCAGTGCGACTGAAGCGCTGGTTGATATCGTCCGGAGTAGAGCCAATCCCGCCTTGCTGCACGATATAGGTGTTGAAGGCCAGGTGGCGCCGCGCCGGCAGCTCGTGCACGGTCTGGTACAGCTTAATTGAATGCAGAGGATTGAGCGAGAGTTGACGCATATATTGATGTGTATTTTAACCAACTATATAAAGATAAAAAAGCCCTGCTATTACTAGTAGGGCTTTTTTCATTAACAGTGATTTGGAATCCAATACTGCTTTTCAGCAGTACGTAGCCTTCCCCATCTATCTTGTAGCTCGGTTGCCCAAAGGACAGCTTTGTAAGCGCCTACCTTGACTGCGAGTTTAGCAATGCCGACTACCACCTTTATCATTACACGAGAAGATAGAAAAGGCGTATAAGCCTTGAAGGCAATGACCGTGCAGTTTAGAAGTTCTCCATAAAGCCTTGCAACTTCAGGATTATCAACACGGCGAGCGTTACGAGTAGGCTTGATTACGCTGTGATCGATTTGACGCATTGTCCTGAGGATAGATCCAAGATTGAATGAGTGCTTTACAGCATCAAATTCAAGTGTCACCTGGTTCGTTCTCTCAATCAACCACCGAACAACGGCATAGTCACGCTTGGTCAAAGCTTCCTGATGTGATTCATGGATAAACTGAATCATATCTGATCGTACCTCGCAGAAACGGAACATTACTTTGTCATCTCTTCTCATTTTGAAGAGATAAAAAGCAAACCAGATCTGGAATGTTATTACCGGAATAAAGAGCAGATAGATCATTTTCTAGCGTTTCTTCGGGATGGTTGATGTGAAGGTGGGGTAACATCAAATTTTTTATCGAGCTGAGTCAAGTAAATGTCTCGGTATCGATCATTGTCTTCCCGTAACCTCTTGATCTCACTATTTTTTGATCTTATCAAAGTCACCATTAGGTAACTTATCAAACCAACCATAGCGAAAAAGAGGGAAATTGTTAAGGCTTTTGCCCAACCAAGCGCATTAAAAAGTTTGAGAAAACTGTCTGTGAACTCACTGAAAGTAGAAGCTTCTTGTAGTAGTAAACTCATGGGTAAAGTAAAGCGCCCAAGAGACTAATACATAGATTAATTCGGGCTAAATAACGCCTGAAGTTAATCGCTTATTTCACTTCAATACTAATTCACAGACTTAAAGTTTAAACTTTAGTGAAAATGATATGATTATTTGACGCTGCGAACATATATATAAGGTACGTACGCGCGTGCATGAGACCTTTCTTAGGCATTGGAGCGCACCTTCAAGCATTAGTCGTTGCGCTTGTGGCGCTTATTGGTGTGCTGAATAATGTTGCTACCACGGCGCTCAAACCGCTGCATACCATCTTCGGTCATGCGATACTCCGGCCGCTCGTACCAGGCTTTGATCAGCCGGTCGTTTTCTCGGCGGTTCGCTTCTGCTAAGGCATGCACGGACCGGTTATCGACAACCGGCGCCGACAGCCGCTCGATAGCGGTAGAGGAGCGCGTAAGTTCCTGCTGGTAAGGTTGGGTAAGCAGACGGTTGTTGATAAAGCGGTTTTCCCGCACGATGTCGCGGGTTTCGCTCGCGGTATGCACCGTGGCACCCTGGGGCAGGTAGGTAACAGTAGGGCCGGCGAACATCTGCGCGCCACCACTGGGCGTGCTCACAAGCTCCGCGCCCCGCTCACCTACCATGGCCCATTCCGCCGGACCACCATCACGCCCTTTGAAGTACTGGGGTATTGGCCGGGCTACGATAGCTGCGGCCTGGGCCAGGCCCTGGGCAATAACAATAGCCGACAGGATGCCCGCACTGATACCGAAGTCAGCATAGCGCGTGCCACCACCGGTGCTGAGCACAGAAGTAACTGCCATAGCCGTGTTCAGCGCCACGTTGAAGAGGGCCGCAGTTTTATCCGCTTTGGCCTGCTTCTGCTTGATGGCCAGTTCGCGCTTGCGGAACGTTTCCTCAATCTGGGCTTTTAGCTCTTCATTCTCGCCGGCTACCTTCAGCTCTGCATCCTTCTTGAGCTGCACATCCTGCAGCTCGCGGTTGCGGCGCTGGGCCCCGATTTCGAAGAATGAATCCGATAGCTGCTGCAGGTTTTGCAGGCCTTCAATGATGAGCTCGCCCTCGTGCTGGCGTAGCTCGTCTTTCTTCTGCTGCAGCTCGCGGGCCCGCTGCAGCGCAGCCTGATCCGCTTCGATCTGCCGCGCCCCGTCCTTTTGCAGGTTGATGACCTGCTGTAGGGAGTAGTCATTATCGAGCCGACGGAGTTCCTTATAGTAGTCGCGCTTGCTGATGAGGCCGGCGGCCAACTGGTTCTCTAAGGCCAGCTGGTCCTGCACGTACTGCTTAGCCAGATCAGAATTAGCGAGGTCCGAGTTGAAGGGGCGGGTGCTGGTCAGCGCCTGCTTCCGCTTCGCTTCGGTATCGGCTTCAATCTTGGCAATCTCTTCGGCGTTGCCCTTAGCCGCCCGTATGCGGGCATCGTACTCAATTTCGATAATCTCTAGACGACGCGCTGAGGCATCCAGCGCCGCCTGTTGGCGGGTCTGGTAGTCGTTCTGCTCGTTCTGAGCGATCAGGTCGAGCGTGTCGATTTCCTGCTGCAGAATCAGCTTATCTACCTCGCCTAGCTGATCGAGAATGCTGTTGCGCAGCGCGAGCTCGTCCTTGGTGAGGTCGCGCTCAATGCCCAGCATCTGCTCGGCAAACGCTTCACGCAACCGGATGCGGGTTTTCTCCAGCGCCTGCTGCCCGTTGATCTGGTCTTTATAGCTCTGGGCCGCTTCCCGGATCAGTTCGTCGCGCTCCAGCTTAGCCAGACTACGACGCACGTCGGCAGCCTTACGAGTCGCATCCAGGCGCACTTCTTCCGAGTTAGCCGGGTTTTCAGCTTGCCGGTTGAGGTCGGCTAAACGAGCCTCCAGCCGCTGCTTTTGCAGCTCATATTCAGCCTTAGCGACATCGGCAATGCTCTTTTTCTTCTCCTTGTCCTTTTCAATGGTGGTATCCTCGCCATCGATCACCTCCTGCACCACCTTGGTGCCAGCTTTGCGCACCGAGTTGAGCGCGGCCTGGGCATTAGCTACGTCCTGTTGCTGCTTTTTCAGCAAGGCCCCGTTGTCTTTCAGGCGAATTTCAGCGTCCAGCATGGCCTGAGCCGCATCCAGCTCTTTCTTACTGAACATCTGGGTGCCCTGGCTATCGACCTGCTTAATACCGATTTTGCCGAACTCATCGCGCAACGCCTGCCGGTCCCGAACTGCTTGCTCCAGTTCCTTCCGACGCTCCGCACTCATGCCGGACAGGTCCAGCTTGGCGGTGGCGCCTGATACCTGCTCTGTGAGCTTAGCCTGCAGCTTCTGGGTAGCTTCCACAGCGGATTCCGCGTTTTTCAGCCCCCGCACCAACACTCGCTCATTTTGGGTAGCCAGCGCCTGTCGCGCCGCAATAGCATCCCGGGTAGCCCCGGTATTGAGCTTAAACTTGCCAGTTTCCTTATCCAGCGATACTACCGAAGCGCCTAGCGTTTTCTGCAGCTTCAGCGCCGCGTCGGCCATCTCTTGTTCCTGGCCAGCACTACGGTTGGTAGCACCCGCTAGCTCCTCATAGCGGTTCAGCAGCTTTTCGGCGGCTTCTGCCTGATTGAGTAGGGCTTTGGTGCTGGCCGCTGTAGCACCGAACTGCTCCACACTCACCGGCTTTACCAGCTTGGCTTTGGTGGCCAGGTACGTGAACCCATCGGCGGCCTTGCCCAATAGGCCTACCAAGCCGGAGATGTCGCGCCGGGTATCATCTAAAAATGACTTGAGGCCCTTACCCACGGCGCCATCCGTGACGAAGTCTACGATGCTCTTCTTCGTCTTTTCCCAGGACCCGGCCAGGTTGTCATTCACCAACGCGGCTTCTTCGGCCAGTGAGGTGCCGTTCTGCAGCTGCTCGTTGGCCGTTTTCTGGCGCTCCGCAAACAGTTCGGTGTTTTTGGCCAGTGTGGTGATGGCATTTTTGGCCTCCCCACTGGACAGCTTCAGCGTGCCGAGTAAGCGGTTGAACTTGGTCGTGTTGGTGCCGCCCGCGTTCAGGCCGCGCAGGAACAGCTGAATAGCGCCCTGGAAGTCGGTGTTGACGAGTCGGCGGAACTCGGTCAGGGTCAGGTTGGAGTTGGCAAGCTTGGCAATGGCAAAGCTTTCCTGCGTCTTCGTCGAGAGCGTGTTGAACAAGCGGTTCAGGGCGGTGCCGCTGGTTTCGGCATTGGAGCCGGTTTCCTGCAGCACGGCGGCGTAGGCCAGTACGTCTTTCAGGCCCAGGCGCGCGTTGGCAGCCGTAGCACCTACGCGTAGGGCTACGTCAGTCAGGAAAGGGGCGGTGGCCGCACCTTCGGCCCCAATTTCGTTGATAGCCGAGCCGATGTCAAGCAGGTTCTGATTCTGATCCGGGCCCAGCGTTTTGCGGAACACCATCTCGATCTTGCCGAGCTCCGTCGCGATTTGCTCCGCGCCGCCGCTGAAGTCATCACCCAGAGCCTGCACGGCGACATCGATGGCCTTGGTGTAGCCCTCAATCTCATCCTTACTCTTGCCCAGCTGACCGCCGACTTTGGCAATATCGAGCAGGCCCGACAACGAGGTGCGGGTATCGAGCTTCTTTAGGTTGGTGGCAAGATTGTCGAACTCCTCTGCGGTTTGCCCCGTGGTTTTGCGCACGGCAACCGCCTGATCCGAGTACTGGACGTTCTTCTCGAACAGTTGCTGCAACCCCGTAGCCAGGCCCTGCAATCCGTAGTAGGCGCCGGCAAAGGACTGCACCAGACCGCCCATGCCTTTCTGGATGTTGGCGGTGAAGCCGCTGGCCTGGCCTGATTGCACGCCGTACTGACGTAGCTGGCCATTGACCTTGCCCAGTTCAGCCTGCGTCTGCTCCAGTTCAGCTTGGAGCTTATTCTGCTGATCAGCAGTAAGCCCGGTGGCGCGCTGCTGTTGCTGCAGCGCTACGGTATCCGCTTGAAGTGCCGTTTTCTGCCGCTCCAATGCCGACACGGCTTCCAGAATGCCCTTGGCATAGGAGCCGACCTCGCGGAAGTTCTGGTTGAGCTCGCGGTCAAAATCTTTGAGCTTCTGGGTATTGTCGTAGAACTGGAGCTTGAGTTTCTGGGCCGCTGCGTTGGTGGCATCGAAGCCCCCGGGCATAGCCCGAATCTGATCACCCAGCGCTTTCGTGTCGAGCGCGAGCCGGTTGTAGGATCCGGAGACAGCAGTCAGTTCCGAATTGGTGCCCCGTATCGCTTTGCTGAGCTGATCCGTAGCCGCTTTCGTTTCCACGATGCGGGCCGCGTACACCTTCATCCGGGCGATGTCGCCGGCGGCATAGGCCTCTTTCAGGCCCTGCTGCTGACGCTTCAGCGAAGCAGTCAGCTCGTCAGTCGCTTTCTTGGCGGCCCCACGCACCGTGTTCTGGCCATCCAAGGCCTTCTTGTAGTTGTCCTGCTCTCTTGCCAGTGCCGCTACCTGAGCAGACAGGGCCTGCAGAGCACCGCGCTCTTTCTCACTGCTGACATTGGTCTGAGCAATGCCGTTACGAGTGGCCTGCAATGAGGCCTGCACGGTAGCCAGGCCCGTAGCGATGCGCTGGGCATCTGCATCCAGCGACTTGGCGAGGTTCTTATAGTTGCGGTTGAGGCCCTGAACGGACGTGGTGAACTCTTTGAGTTCCTGAGCCCCAGGGCCCAAGGATTGAAAGAGCTGCTCGTAGGAAATAGGTCCGGCCATGTCGCGTTGATATTATTGGGTAAAGTACACAACAATAGAGCGGATTAGCAACAGTGGCCTAGGCCACTAACTAGGTTGGCTCAACTATACCCAGGACCTTAAACAGGCGGTATTGATCGGGGTCCCAGGTCAGCAGCACGTCCAGCGTTTCTTCTCCCTGTTCGAAATAAAGCGTGATGCGGCCGGCGCGCACACCTTCTTCCCGGAGGCGGCCCAGCACGACAATGGGGCCCATGGTCAGCACATACAGTCCAGCCGTTACCTTTGGGTAGTCCGGAGCGTACACGCGCTCTGTGGCGACGGTGGCACCACTGGGCACGAGTGGGGCCATTAGCTCCGTGGCAATGGTAAAATAGTCAAGGTCTGGCTGCAACAGCCGTAAAGTGGATGGGTTACCCGCTGATCTATCTATACAAAAGGCAGTCATTTATCCGGATTTTACTATTTCAATTCTGTTTGTACATTTACAATTCTGTTGCAAACATAACACCAATCTATATCCTTACACCACCCCAAAAAGAGAATGAAAACTATCAATTCGAGAATTGCGCATCTGATTGCTATAGAGGGGCTAAACAATAATTCATTCGCCAAAAGAATAGGCGTTTCGTCCACTACTATCAGCTACTTGGTAGGGGAGAGGCAGAGCCGGCCGGGCTTCGATGTGATCGAGAAGATTGCGGTAGCATTTCCTGACATCAACATGGACTGGCTGATCCGGGGAACGGGCCCGGAACGGAAGCAGGCCGGCAAAGCACCTGACACCTTCTGGAGCCTGATGCAGAACGAACGTAGCCGCTATGGCACGCTAATGGGGCTGCATGGCAGCTTATCGGGCGACTTTGATGTGGTGCTGGGCGAGTTGAAGACAGCATCGAACTAACTGCAACAAAAAGCCCTGCTATCACTAGCAGGGCTTTTTTGTGTCTCTGTACTTTACCCCAAGGTAGCGCTAGGGCAGCGGATAGTTGGGCAGCTTTGCACTATAAGGAACAGGTTTATAAATCCTGGCTATTCTTTTACAAGGCACCCTAGAACCGCTCTTAAATAATCCAAAAATTAGCGCAAGGTTAACTTATACGTTTCGGTTCGGACTACTTCACCATGTTCAGTAAGATTTTGTAGAGAAGCGTAATAACTAATAGTCACTGGGGTTTGATAGCCTATTTTTCTAACAGCTTCTTCGATAGCGCTGTATGATATAAATAGTCTGAACTTAGAAAAAGCAGCGCCATTACTCGATGGCTTGAAACTATCTGCCGTTGTGAGATTATCAAATTCGTCATCAAATTTATCTTTTGCGCCTAACTGAGTTGAGTTTACATAAAAGTAAATTATTAATCTGCAAGACGCGTCTTTTGAGTTGTAGATCTTGAAGTCACTTTGGAACATAACCCCGGTCATACCTTTCCATCGAGCATTTTCCGTTTTGTCTAGCGTTAGTATACTTCCACCACGTGAACTATTAGGGGCGTCTATTATTGTGCCTGACTTGACCGAATTTGAATTCAATGGGGTGCTATCGTTCGGGTCGTTCTCCTCAGTTGTTGGGCCTCTTGGTACAGGGGGGGATACTGGGTTGGAAACAGACCCTATTATGGTTCCATCAGGACCAATTTGTGAAGGAAGGAGGCCTGTAAGCTTTGTCCCATTTCCGCAAACATTAATTATACTTTCGCATGTGGTACCTTGGGATACACCGTTAATATATTTATCACTACATGTAGACTTGTATACCCCTGTTTTGCCTGTTTTAGGATCGGTACAAAGCACATATTTGTATCTTACATTTCGCTCTTCTACTTGAGCAAACGCTTCAATACCATAAGTTGATATTGACAAGAGAAAAGCAACAATTGAATTACCAATATATTTAGTAGCCATCTTATTGTTAATCAAGTTAAACTGATTCTGCCAGCATATGACTTTTGGGCAGACGGCTTTACAGAGGTCGTCTTTATGCATACAAGTCATGATATATATTAAAATACTAATTTTTTTTAATATATACCTACATTAACGCTGCCTTTTAATTATTATCCCTCTCACCCCATTACCTGAGCCTGCACTGCTCGACACAGGGCCGCCGATGGAAACGCACCTGCTACCCACCACCAAGGCAGGCCTAGCAGCACAATAGCCGCAATACACAAAAACAGCCCTATCCAAAACCCCAAACACAGGTCGCATCGCCGAAACCAAGTAGGCCCGTGCACCTCCCAGGCCTGCAGCCAGCCCCATTTGGCAAAGCAGAACATCAGGGTAGCCGCCGACAGGGCCACCAGTATCACGAGGGCCAGTAGCTCCGTTAGCATAGCACGTTCAGCATCGAGATTTCCAGTTGCACCCGAAAGCAGCCGAAGGGCCACCGCAGCGCCTGCTGTGCCTTCACGCTTTCCAGCGAAAAGCCCCGGTACACCTCTTCTGTCGCAGTGTACACGCGTAGCACTGGGACGGCGGCCTGGTCCAACACGCGCAACACGTCGCGCTGAAGCTCAGGGCCGAAGTCGTAATTTTTCGAGGGGTCTACTTTGGGCAGGTGGTAGTGCACGATCAGGTCCACGCCCTGCGTCAGCTGCAGCGTACCCATGTCGAGCGAGGCTGCATCCGGATTGACGGCCGGGCCGGTAGGATAGAAGAAGCTGTGGGCGGTGATGTTATCGTTGGGCAGCACGTCGCGGTACTCCGCTTTGCCGTCGTACACCGCTGGATAGTAGATCGTTTTGTTGTTTTCGGTGCGGCCAGCGCGCACAGCGCGGCCGTAGGCCACCTGTAGCCAGGGTAGCGTGGCCATCTGCTGCTGAAGGCGCTGCAGCTCTTTGTCCAGGCCTACTGGGCTGGGAATGGCAGGCGCCTGGGGATTGAGGTAGGAGACGGACATCAGTTGGCGAGTAAGCGGATGTATTGGCCACCGAAGCGCTTTTTATAGCGCAGGTAGGCCTTGAGTACTTGGTTGAAGTCTGCTCTGATGTGCAGGCTCCTGCCACACCAAAACACGCTGCATACCGGATATTGCTCTTCTGGATATTGGGCCGGTTCCACTGCCGATGTAACGCCCGACGCTTGTTCCCATTCCCAGGCACCTATGCAGGATTCTACCTGGTTGGTGTCCTCATTCAGCCAGATTTGCTGTGCCATAAAGACAGTGCCGCCGTTGGCTTCAGAAAAGTGTGGTTGTTGATCCGTATCCGTCATACCCCTAAGATACTACGCGTTTTTTCGAGCAATTCCGGCTTTACATAGTCCTGCCGAAACTCCTCTAAGGTGTCTTCAGTGAGGCCTAGAATCTCCTCGCCGTACTTCTCTTGTAGCTCGTCAGACTTCGGATCAGTGGCCACCATTTCGAACTGCTTGCCGCCTAGATTGGCCACGATTGAGGTGTAGAAGTCGCCTTTATCTCGCAGCGTTACCCGGTCGGTGGGCTGGCCTTTGATTTCCTTGAGCGTGCGAGTCAGGTCAGCATATTCCGGGGTGATATCCTTGCCGGTGCTGTCCTTGCCCTGGCTGAGCTGCTCCGTGTTGGCATCTTCCAGAAAGGCCGTATTGTCCCGAACCACCTGCTCAGTGGCCAGCTCCAGCGCCTGGGGCAGCCGCTGTAGGCCACGGGCCAACTCGTCTAGGCGGTCCACAGCTAGATGGTTTTAAACTTGACAGCACCCGGCTTCGGGGCGCAGGGCAGGCACGTCTTGGAGATGCCCGACAAATCGACCTGTAGCGCACTCTTGGCGGTTTCCAGCTGGGTGAGTAAGCCTGGTTGCCCATTGCTACGGTTGTTGAGCTCCAACAGCGCGAGGGCATCCGTTTTGTAGGCGCTGCTGTTGTCGCGCGTCGAGTAGGCCAGTACCTGAAGCAGGTCTACAGCCAGCTGCAGCCGCAACGCTACCTCAAATGCTGGCAGTTGCCTAGTTAATGCGTTAGTAAGGTCACAGGAGGCTTCTAGCTGCAGATTCAGGCCCCAGTTGGTATCGGAGTAGTAGGAGAACAGAGTCGAGTAGAGCGGCTCGTCAGGGGCGGCCAGGTAGGCAAACGGCAGCACCTGCACGTAGGGGCTCCACTGATCGTACTGCATGTAGGCATTGCCACAGCACTGGCCAGGGCGCTGCTGTAGGTTCTGATCGAGCCGAATCGCTTGGCCCTGCATATCATCCTCGTAGTAGCCGATGTACCAGGTGCCACCTTTCTTGCTGCTGAGCACGAGGGGAGTGGCGAGGTTGCTCCATTCGAAATACACCCGGTCGAGACGGGGCAGCGGCAGCTCCTGCACGGGGGCTGTCAGATCGGAGCTGTGGAACACATACAGCTTGAATCCGGGCTCCGGCTGCGTGAACTGAGTCCCTACGGCCGTCACCCGCACCGACACATCGGGCTGATCCGCTCGCATGCGCACTGCGAGGCCTACAAAGCGGCCCTGTCGAATGATCTTGTCGCGGTACTGGCCACTGTAGTTAGTGAGTGGCTGATCCTGTAGGAGCCTTTTGCCAGTGCCGGTGAGCTGCTTCTGGGTTTGCCAGTCCGTCAGCACCTTCGTGGCGGCCGTCACCCGGGCAGTGTCCAGCCACTGGAGAAAGCCCGTCTCTTCCAGCTGTGGGGCGGCCAGTCGCAGGTTAGCCAGTGTAAGCAGCGGATGCACGTCCTGCACGGCGACAGTGCCTTCAGGCGCCAATAAGGTATCGGGGAGTTCGGGCTCGTCGGTGGCGCCGGCATAGCTGGTACGGTAGCCGACGGTAGCCGCGAGCAGGGCGGCGAGGATGAGTGGTTGGAACATGGCGGGAAATAGTCAGATATGAAAAATGCCCGTCCCGAAGCCGGGCCGGGCATTTTCTTATAAAAGGGCACTCTTGGCTAGAACCTAGGCCGCGAGCTTCTGCTCTACCTTGATGATGGGGAAGAAGCGACCAGCCTCATCAGAGGTATACACCTTTACTAGGCAATAGTCAGCACTCCACTCCATAGACTCCACTGAAGTGCGGGTCAGGCCCTGCAGCTGCACGGCAGCTGAGGTAGCTGACTCATCAGAACAGTCCTGACGGTAGTACAGGCCCATGGTGCCCAGGCCGGGCACGTCCTGCTTAGTCCATTCGCGCACTGGGTTTTCAGCACCACCATGCGCAACACCACGGTCGCAGTCTGGGTCGATACGCGACACGATGCCGACGGCACCGTTGCCTACCAGGTACTGCACAGCGCGGTTGCCAGCGCCAGCAATCACGCGGTTAGACGAGAAGAACGAGCCTACACCGTCCAGCACGTAGCTCAGGTCGCCTTCGTCGGTTGTGCCTTGGCCCTGAATCTTACGCACATCGGCCATCGACATGGGGTTGGCCAGCACGTCAGGCGTACCGGTCAGGTCCATCGTTTCCAGAATCGACTGGATGAAGTTGTAGTAGTCCAGACGCTCCGCATCCGATACCTGCAGGGCATCGTTGGCTTCAGGGAAGTAAGCCAGGATAGGAGCGGGGAAATACTGGTTTTTGCTCAGCTCCAGGTGGTCTACACATTTCTGGTCCAGCAGGGTCATAGCGGCCAAGCGGCGCGCTTCGAACATGCGGTAGATGTAGTCCTGCTCACCCAGCTCATTGTTAATGAACTGCGAACGGATGATAGGGAAGCCGAACGACAACGTGAAGAATTCGAACGTTACGAGCTTCGAATTCAAGCCACCTACCTGCACGGCGCAAGTGCGCGTGTTGCCGATGGTGGGGTTGATGTAGTCGATGACAGGAGCCTGCACGACACGGCCGAAGCTGTTTTCCAGCGCGGTTTTAAGCTCTCCCGTAATTGCACCTGTGGGCGAAGCAGTCTGCTTGCGGTAGAGGGAGAGGGCACCGAAGTTGGAGCCGCGTAGTTCCAGCGAGTCCAGGCCGCCGGGACCACGGCGGTAGCGGGTGCGGACGTTCTGCTTAAGGGTTTGGGCGAATGAGGCCATTTTCTTGAGAGTGAAATAAATGAGGTGAAACAGATCCTGCCTCGGTCGTCCCGTAACCTTGCAGAGGGTAAGCGTAAGCGTAAAACGGAGCCGGCAAGCGTCCCTTGCCGCCGGGTCCGGTAGTTCTATCGCATCGGAAGTTTGTCGCCTGCCAGGCTATCCCAGGCGGCATCGTACTCCTTGGTGTCCTGGCCTAGGCCAAGCTCCATGAGGTAGTCCATCAGTTGGCTCTGCGACTTTACAGTGGCAGGCAAAGAGGTCGGAACTGCCTTGCGGCCGGTGCCACCTGCACCACCTGCACCACCATTGCCACCCTGGCCACCAGCACCACCACCAGCACCCGGCTGGCCATTATCGACTACATCCTTCAGCAGATCGGCCAATAGGTCCGAAGCCGTAGCGGGCTGGTTGTCCTTGTTCAGGGCCACCTTGCCATCCCGGAGGTAGACGACGGACTCAGTGCCATCAGCATTCTTCTGGGCGGCTGCCATGCCGACAATCGCACTGGTAGCGTTATCAACAGCCAGCTTGCGTAGCGACTCGGGAAGGGCAGCATTCAGCTTTACTTCGCGCAACCCATCCCGGATATCGAGCATAACATCCTTCTGGAACAGCTTGGTGTCGCGGTCCTTGATGTCGTTCTGATAGGTTTCCTCCTTTTTCTGAAGGGCCTCCAGTTGCGCTTTCAGCGTTTCGTTGCCGTTGCCATCCTTGATCTGCTTCTCTAATTCCGCAATCTTGGTTTGCAGCGGCGTGGTTGCCTCTGTGACGCTGGTTTTCAGACCACCAATGACGCGCTTGGCGAATTCGTAGGTCTTCTCCGTTGGATTCTTGGCAATGCCAGAGGTATCGAAGATGTCCTTATCCAAGCCATCGTAGATCTCTTTGGTTTTGGTGCCGATGAAGGTGTTTTCCTCCTCTGCGGTGCGCGCTACGTAGCCTTGGCTTTTAACGGCACCTACGAGGTGATCCTTTAGAGCAGGGTTGGCTGCCACGGCAGCGGTCAGCTCTTCAGGGGTAAACGTATTGTCTGTGATGGCCATACTGAGTCCCGTTCAGTCGGTAGTTATGGGTGGGAAATGATTATGCGGTATTCGGTGCGGATGGGAGAGGAGAAGTGAGCCGGCCCCGTTTGATCCCACCCGCTGGGACCGGCTCAGGTCGCTTATGCAGCGTCCGTTTCCTCTTCTTCCTGCTCCTCGCCAGCGGTGCTATCCTTGGCCTTGATCAGGTCGATCAACTCGTTATAGCCAACAGCTGGAGCTACCTCGTTATAAAGCTGCTGATAGCGCATTTGCGCATCCTGAAGAGTAGGCAGGCTAGCCAGGGGCTGAGCAGGTTGCTTAGGCTCACCTGGCTCAGCAGGTTGAGCAGCTGCTTTGGCTACAGCCTTGGGGCGTGGGTCGTGCAGAATCGTCTGCTTGTCAAACTCGGCGAACGAGTTGTTTTCTACCATGCGCTCAAACTGGGCCGGAACCAACTTTACAACTTTCGATTCCTCTACATACTTCTTGCGCACCGGATCATTTACCTCTTTGGTGAGCTTGAGGTGGATGCGGTCAGCTTCATGGGCAGGAAACTCATAAGAGTCGTCGGCATTGCCTTTGGCCTGCTCAATATCCTCGCCGCTAAGCTGCTGGCTCTGGAGCGTTTTGAGGTCTAGTTTCGCCTTTGCCGCTGGTTTCGATGCGGTTGGCGATTTTGGGGCTTTCGTTGACATAAGACAGAAGAAATGAAGTGATGGATTCGAGCTTGATGTGGTAAGGCTGCAGCGAAGCGAAGCGGCGCACATCCATCTGCTCGGACTCGAAGCGGGTGAGGTAGCGGCCGAAATCGACTTTCAGCCGCATTAGGCCTAGGTCGAATAAGTCCTTGGCCATGGTGTTGCTGTCGGAAGTAGCCAGGGCAATCATGGTCAGGATCTGCTCGACCGAGTATTCCGGATAGGGCTCCAGATCGGACAGGATCCGCATGCGGTCCAGCTGCGCCGGGTTGTTGCGCCACTGCGTCTGGTAGCGGAAGTCGCGGGCCTGGCTCAGCTCATACACGGGCCGGCCGGCTTTGCGGGCTTCGGCTTCTTCGGTGGCGAGCTGCTCCGGGGTTTTGAGGTAGAACCGCTCACCCATCGACACGAATGTGCCGCGGTACAGCGGGCCGTAGCGCAGCTTGCCCTTGGTGGTGAGGGTCCAGGCGCGGGCGCGCTCGATAGGCTTCTTGAACTCCACCAGGACATCCTGCTTGATCTCAAAGCCACCCTGCACCTGCTTGGTGTTCTTGGCTTGCTCGTTGCTGGGCTCGCCACCACCACCCAGAACCGAGCGAAGCAGCGCTTCCCGGCGGCGCTCCTGCATCAGCTGGACATGCTCCAGCACAGGAACCGACGGCGTCACCATGCCAACAGGGTCGCGGGTATCGGGCATCTCCTTGGAGGGAGCCGGTACTTCCACGTAGGAACCGGGTCCGATCAGCTCACGAGCTGCGCAGGAGGGGCATACCTTCTCGGAGTAGAGCGGGCGCTGCTCCCCATTGCTGAGCGTTTCGTAGCCTTTGATAAATGACACAAAGCCACCCTGGCATACTTCACCTTCCCCGCCCTTGTAGCCACATTCCTGCTCGAAACCCCACATGATAGGGAAGGTGCCATGCAGGCGGTAGTACTCGATAGCGGCATCCCAGAACACGTAGCGGTCCAGAGAGCCCAGCACCGACGACAGCGGGGCACGACGGGCAAGGTTGGTTACCCCATCCATCGCATCATCCCAGAGCACACGCGCTGGGCAGTAACCTAGGATGTGCGGGTTGCGCAGCACTTCCGTCCACTCTTGCTCGCCACGGGGCTTCTCGAAGATGCAGTAGGCCGCATCATCGTAGCAGGCCATGCGCTCGATCACGAGGTCTGAGCCTTCCTGACGGCGCTCTGGCAGCACGAACAGCACATACTCACAGGTCCCATCCGAACGGAGCGCTACGTCATACAACTGCTCCAACTCCAACAAAAAGACGTAGGGCTCCGGACGGGAAGTGCGCTGCTCAGCGGCCATATCGACCACTAACAGCGAGTGAGGGCGGGCCTGAATAGCCTGAAACGCATCACCAGACCAGAACTCCGACTCGCGCATTTGGGTGCGGTAGGTTTCGAAGTCCGTCTCCAGTTCAGGCGTGGCCAGTTCGCACTGCACCAAGCCATCCTGCGCCTCAAACACGCGGCGTAGGCCCGTGCTGATATCTTCTACCACGTCGGTAGAAGGCAGGGGAGCCGGTACGCACTGCTGCCAGCGGGTGAACTTATCCTTGGGCAATAGGCCCTGCGCATACTCCCGAATGTAGCGCCACCCTTCCGGCCGGCGGTCCGGGTCCATGTGCGCTATGGCGTGCAGCTGGAGGCGCTGCTCGTGCCGTAGACATGCCTCAATGGCCCCCGCGTTGGCGGGGGCCTGGAGAAGCTGACGAACCTGATCGGGAGAGAGAATCATTCGGGCCTATTCGGCGGGAGTGGTGGATTCGGCAGGCAGGTCTTTCGTCCAGCCCTTGGTGATGCCTTTCGCTTCCTGAAATGCCAGGATAGCTTTCGCATGTTCAGGCGTGAAGTCCTTGTTAGTACCAAGGCCCTGCGAGTGGAGGGTAATCTTAATATCCTCCATCGTGATGGGGGTAACAGCAGATTGTTTGGCCATGGAAGTAGGGGCAACTAAATCAGGTGAGAGAAAAAAAGGAGGGCTAGACGTCGAGCGCGCTCAGCGCTTTGAAGCTGGGCTCCGTCATCACGATGTCTTCTTCCCACCCATCTTCCAAGGTGTAGCCGAAGGGGCTGATGTTCTTGGACTTCAGGCCTTCCGAGCCGGGCGAGCCGATGTAGAAGTTGCTGAAGGGAATGGCGCGGCCGCCTGATTTATGGATCAGCGTACCGAAACGGTTGATCCAGATGATGCCAACGCGGGCCGTGCCGAGTTCAGCCGCAGATTCAGCTACTAGCTTCTTAATAGAAGCTTGGATATCGGAGGGCAGGCCAGTAAACTGACCTTTGGGCTTCACTGGGCCTTCGCCGGTGTAGAAGCCGGCGCCGCCGATGCTGGCGTTGGTGCCTTCTTCCGCAAACTGGGCCTCCGAGGAAGGCACGGTGTGGTTGGTGAAAAAGGGCGTCAGGATCAGCTTGGTGCTGTCTGGGGCTGCCATCAGCGCTACCCACTCATCAATGGTTTTGATGGTGGTATCGTCGGTGAAGGTGGGGGCGTCGTTCAGACGCACAATAGCCGCCCGGACGATCTGTTCAAAGTTTACCCCGCAAATCAGCTTGGCAATAGCAGATAAGGAGGCTGGAAGTGTGCAGTTGGCCATGACGGGCTAGGGTTGAAGTACGTACCAAATATTGTTGTACAAAATACACAACAATAATCCGTATTTACAACACCTCATGTCTGCATAAAAAAAGCCCTGCTTCTGCGTCGTATCTTCGCGGCCCCAACCTGCGATAGTATGAGTTCCAAGAAGCTGAGCACCTCCGAAGACCTGAATAGCTACGGCGCCAACAAAGCCTACATCCGTATCTTCAAGTATGCCCCACTCAACCAGTACGACCACCTGATCTGCGTGCATGGTGACCGGGGGCAGGGAACGACGGGAGAGGTAGCCCACCTCAAGATTAGCGAAGCCACCTACAACGCCATTGCTGAGCTATACCCAATTGCTGAGCGCGAATCCAACCTGTTCCGGAGCGAGTTCTTCGAAGTAGCGCAGGTGCTAGCCCTGGTGCACGCAGAAGCACTGGCTCCTGCGGAGGAAGAAGCATAACAAAAAAGCCCACCCCGTAAGACGAGGTGGGCTTTTTTGTTATCTGCGAGACTATGGGATAATTGGAGAGCCGCTGTCTGGAATCCAGTTCAGACCATCTACATAGCCATGCCAGAACTCCGCCTGGCCATCTTCTCCTACACTTAAGTAGTATTCCCAGTTGGCATAGGCCTCGTTATAAGCCCGATCCATTTCTATTTCATTCTGGCCAGTGCGCTGGGCGAAAGCTTTGCCATCTCTAAAGCCTAAAGTATAGCCAATAGGAAGAGCCACTTTGACTGTGTTAATTTTGCTAACTGGCGCAGCCTCAAGGGCTGAGCTCACGCCAAACAGCATAACTGCTAGGGCAAAAGAATACGTGATTCGTTTCATAAAAGGAAGGTGGATAGATGAATGATAGGCAAGTCTACCTATTTCCATATACCAGCGAAAGGACAATTGTCCCGCTTTTGTGACATCCGCCTAATTCACCCGCCGCATAAAGCCTTTGCGGGCGACTGGCTGCAGCTCGAACCACTCCCGCATCATGAAGGTGTCGCCGAAGTCAGGCGAGCGACCTAGGATGATCTTCTGCTCTTCCTTGGTGTTGATCTGCTTCTTGCCCTCTTTGTCCGCTTTGGCCCGCTTGATGGCTTTCAGGTCCTGCTTGATGACGTCGCGCACATCCACTACCTGGCTGCCCACTTTCATCTTCGTGGTGCGCTGGCCATCAATCAGGCAGCTATCGGAGGTGACCTCGATACGCACCTCGCCGCGGTTGGTGCGGGCCGCGCTGCGGTAGTAGCACTGGGTTTTTAGGTTCTTGTACGATTCCTTGGTGCCCGTCTCCGGATCCGGCAGGGCAGGAGCACCGCCGCTGAAGCCACTGTAGCCACCCAGCGCTACGGCATGGCCGCCGACGCCGTCCTGATCGACCAGTACATCCGACTGGGCCACGTTGTAGCGCCTACGCAGGGGCTCTACTGCCTCTACGATGTCGCGTGCGCCGGTCTTGCTGATGACCGTGATGGCAACAACGGTCCAGCCCTGCCACGCTTTGATCACGCACTTATCCTGGCCAAATCCGGCGGCGTCACAGGTGATACAGCGCCGGGGCTGGGCTTCAACTACCGGGTAGTTGGTGAACAGATCATTGAGGCGAGTCGGCTCATATAGCGCCAGGCCATCTACCTTGATTTTCCAGTTGCCTTCCAGCAGCTGGGCTTTCGTCTCCTCATCCTGGGCCATCAGGCCGGCGAGGTATTCGGGGTTTACCGCGAGCAGCTTCTTGTTCTCATAGATGCTGCCCGGAATGAAGGTGAGGCTCTTGGGGCTGGTCTGGGCCAATTCCCCAGCGAACAGGTGCGGGGCCTGCTCTACCACTTCTTCGGGCGTATCGCCCCAGATCATGTTCTCGCCGTCCCGAGTGAAGTAGCGCAGCTTACCGGCCCGCTCCGGAATGGGGAAGCCATCAGCCCCGATCCACCACGCAATAAGCTCCGCTACCCAGCTATCCGGATCCGGGTTGCAGCTGCAGCGCACGTAGGGCCGCACGCCGCACATGCTGCGGTTACGGGTGAGCATGTACCAGAACTGCTTCTTGGTGAAGTGGGTGAGCTCGTCGAAGATGATCAGCGGTATCTGGGTGCCCTGCCAGTCAAACATATTCTTCTCGTGTTGCATGTGGGCAAACGAGACGCGGGCGCCACTGGGAAACTTCCATTCCAGGTCGCCCTGCCTGGCACCTACCATCGGGTACAGGTCCTTGCTGGTATCCCACAGGCCGCCTTCGTTCGTGACCATGGCGTAGGTGCGACGGAAGATAACCGCGCCGAAGTCCTTATTGAACCGGTGGCGCGAAGCTTCGATCAGCAGGGCATATGTCTTGCCGCCGCCGGCGCCACCACCGATAATGGCGATGTCAGCAGCCGTCGATAGGGCCGCCATCTGGAAGCCTGGCTGCGGTGTAATGATCTTTGTTTCAGCTGCTGATGCAACACTCATTTGGGTTCCGGGGTACTATAGACTGATACTAACTCGTTTGATACGCTATGGATACTATCCCACAGAACCCCGATTTGCCAGTTGAAGACTCTACAAACGATCTGTGGATGGATGATTTAAGCGCCTTATCCGGGGCGTTCAATCCAGCTATGCTCACCCATGAGTTCTCTCTGCACTTGGGCCTTGGGGAGTAGCTTCCTTCTCCAGCCATTCCAGCCAGGGGAGAGCATTTCCCGGACGTGGCGAGAACACCAGGGGCCTAGGCCTTCACCACCATTGCGACGGTCCCCGTAGGCGGGGAATAGCCACTGATCGTACTGCTCGAAGAAGCGTTTGTGCACGAGGGCTTCTCGCTCGTTCAGCCAGTCTGATGCCTCCTGAGCATCCTGTGCCACCTGGCACTTCGCCTCGGCATAGCATGCGGCTATTTCATCCTGCACTGCCCAGTGAGCTGCAGTGGCCAGGTCGTCTATGAGGCTAGTCGCGTCCATTGTCGGGCATCATGATGTTGGAACCGGGCATATCGTTGCCGTTGGTGGTATGGTCCACCTTGACGGGTGCGTAAGCTCCGAGCAGCTTCAGAATCTTATCAGTCGCATCCTTGGCATCATGCAGCTCCACTGCCCAGCCGCTGCGCGTAGGCTTATAGCTCTTGATAGCACCCAGCTGGTGTAGCTCCTTGGCCTTCTGCAGATCGACGTGGGCAACTTTGCGCATGACCGTCTTGCCGTGGGATAGCTCCTTGGCATCTGGGTCTTTCTGCATGATGATCTCATACCGCAACAGCCGGCGACGAAGTCCCACCAACTTGCTGCGGTGCATCTTCATCTCTTTCTTGCTGTAGCCGGCCCGACGGGCGTACTCGTCTTCAAATTCAATCTCCTGCTCTACCTCTTCATAGAGTTCAGAGATAGGACGCATGATGCGAGGCGTATGCGGCTCCTCCTCGAAGCGAAGTAGGTCGCTCATGCTTACCCGGGCCCAGCCTGCCATGCGAGCTGCAGCCTCTTCGGGACTCATATGCAGCTTGGCTGCTTCTTCCAGTACCGCTGCCTTTATTCGCTCATCAGCCAGCATGTTAGTGGCTTGCTGCTTGGCGGTAGCTTCGCTGTAGCCTGCCATACGCGCTGCTGGAGCACCTTTCCAAAGCAACGCATAGAATTGCGCGAACCGGCGCTGATTGTGGCTCAGTGGCTTATCAGAGTGCGCGGCAGTAGTGGATTCGTCTGGCTGTCCCGTGGCCATGTCGAAAATAAAATCTGGTAAAGAAAGGTAAACCGGTATTGTTGTGTAAAGTACACACAAATATTCCGGAATTAGTGCCTCCATCTGCTGGAGTAGAACTAATTCCGGAATAGATGGGGTGCTAGGCGGCCTGGTCTAGCTCGTAGGGCATCTTATCGCCCTTGGCCTCATTGCAGGGCAAACAGAGCAGCTGCAGATTGCCTAGGTGGTTGCCGCCGCCTCGACCACGGGGAACGATGTGGTCTATCGTGAGGTACAGGCGGCTGTTGCACTGTTGGCAGTGGTTGCCATCCCGGGCGATGAGTTGCTGCCGGATGGTTTTCCGCTGACTTGGGGTGAGCTTGGGCGTCTCTGCATGGAACAGGGGCCGTGGTGGGCAGGTGGCGTACTTCTCTTTCTGCCGTTTACGCCGGCGGGCTTTCTTGCCCTTGCTGGGCGGCTTATCCGGCGGGTAGTAGTCTGCTTGGATGCGGGCCGGCGTCTTGCCATAGGAGCCTGCTTTGAAGTACTGGACCTCTCCGGTTTCGGGGTCTCGGTTTTTACCGACGCGTCGCAGCTTCATGGCTTAAGCGCTGGCTGGAAACTGATCAACCACCTCATCAGGCACTTGCCAGAGGCTTAGGGAACCACGGCAAGGGATAGGCGGCATGATGGTGACAACATCGGACAGCTTCCAGGCGAATCGACCTTCGCAGTAATCACCGGCGGCTATTTCCATCTGTGATAGGTCACCTTTCGCCACTACTACTTCCCCGGCTTTGGTTGTAAGGCCTACGATAGAATCCTTGCCGATTATGTTGAAGCAGTCATCAACGTTGCAGGTTCCCAGTATAGCACCACGAGGGAGAGAATCGAAGGTCAAGCCATGCTTGGCTAGCGCTTCACGGATGTAGCTATTATTCTCACACACATGGCGGGCCCAATAGGGCTTACCAACGCTGGCATGGATAGCCAAGTGGCCACGGTGCTTGGTAGACCACGATCGGGTTTCGAACTGCTTGTAGCCCAGCTGAATCAATGTCGCGTAGGGCTGAATTAAGGATAGTGCTTTCATTTTACTGTCGTGCTTTTAGTAATAGACTGCTTCCATTCATTGAACTCCCGTCTGACCTGCTCCAGGCTGCGGCCCTCGCAAGCAAAGCCACCAGCGGCCCGGACTTGCTCCAGAAACTCGCGCTGCTTTGGCTTGAGGGTATCGGTGCCATATTTCACTTCGACCGCGACGAAGTGCCCCGTAGGGCGATAGAAACCTAGCGTGTCGGATAGGCCTACCTTGCTGCTGCCTTTGCGAAAGGCCCCGATTTGCGGGTCGTAGAGAGCCGCATTGTTGTGACGCCAGATATAGCAGCCCTCGTAGGTGAGCAGGTCGCGGATGGCCGTGGTGAGGTCGTTGGTGGCCTGTGTGTTGCGGGTTCGCTTGGGCTTGGGGGCATCCGGATCCGGTGGGGCTCTGGAAGTTGGCTTGGTGCTGCCAATGATGCGGGCCATCAAGTGCGGAGGTAGGACAGTTTTAGCCATCAGGAAGAGAAGCCGTAATCCGCTGCCGCCTGGTTGTGTCCGTTGGCATCGGGCTGGCCATAGGGCACTGTGGGCTCTTGAACTTCCCAGCCATGGGTGATAGGGTGGAGCTTGTAGAGTGCGTATTGAATCAGGGACGCCACTTCAACCACCTTTTCACTTTCTATACCCTGTAGCTTTTCCAGGCTTGCCTGCAACAGCAACTCTACCTCCGTAATGCCTTCTGGAGTAATTCCGGCCGGCGGCATCGGCTGCACATCACAGATGGGCGTCACCAGCTGCCAGCGGTGGCCTAGGAGCTCCAGAAATTTCAGGGCTAAGGCATCGGAGCTAAAGCGCTTGTCTGTGATGCGGCCTTCGCTGTGTTGATATTGGTAGGATTTCATTTTACTCGCTTTTCTTAGGGACAGGACGCAGCATATTCGCTGCTTCCTCAATCATCAAATACCATTCATCCGATCGGCTACTCTCCAGAGTTAAAGCGCGGTCTAGAATAGCCAAAGCATCCTGGGTGCTAGCCTCAGTATAAGGTTGCAGCACATCATCCAGACGTGAACCGATGCGACAACCGTTGATTGCGTTCTGCTCATCATGTGGGTTCACGCCAGCGTCATCAAGTCGCTGATGAACATATGCCTTGAATTTGCGCAGGTTGCGCACCTCATCCACTAATTCTGGGATAGCATATGAAGCCAATGTTGTCAACTGCTCATCAGCTATTTGCTTATCGGATGGGCTACCATGGCTACTGGAAACCTGCCAATCCTCGCATTCTTCCAAGAATCGCGAGAGCTGTTTTTCGTCTAACACGTTACTGAACCTGCTCATAAGGGAGATAATTAAGTTTTGATGGGATTTGAATGGTGGTGGTGTCACCGATGGGGCGTCTATCCAGTTCCCGCTTAGCCGCTTCCTGCTCCAGTAGCTCTACCCGGGCGGCATAGAGCCGATACTCGCGACGGTAGCGGGATAGCTGCCGATCTGTGAGTAAAGGCAGCCGGCGGCTCAGCTGGTCGAGACTCATGGCCTTAGCCCCTGCGACTCTCGCCGTCGAAAGGGATGATGTTACAGAGCTCATACAGCCGATCAGCTACTCGGTCGCCATACAGATCACGCAGAGAGGGCATATCAGTAGGCATGCCCTCATAGCGCTCCAGGGGGTTATTGGTGCTTAGGTGAGTACCCCACTGAGGCAACTGGCCTCGCTCATACCGGGAGTACCGGCCCAGCAGAACCTGCGCAAGTGGAGCCTCTTCATTGCCCCAGCTTTTCACCACCCCAGGTTCGGCTGCCACATCATCAATGCACAGGCTTTGGCCACCCATGCCGCAAAACGTGCGCTGCAGCTGCTCTGCCTGGTCACCTGCTTTGTAAGCGGCGGCGATGCGTTCTGCCATCACCATGCCGTAGGGGCGATGTGGGTTCTGCTGGTAGCAGGCCATCATATAGCTTTTCCCAACGCCAGGAGGACCAGCAATCAGTAGCCCTTTCTTGATGGTGAACGTGTCATCCTGAAACCATTCCTCCCCTAATTGTCGAACCAGACCTTCGTGGCCAGCAAAATAGGCAGCACAGAAGGCAAACAACTGCTGTTGACGTTCCAGAGGCAGGGAGAACTTGCGGGGGGGCATGCGCGCAGCGCCTAGGCGAATACCTTGTTGCACTGCCCACGCCTGCAACTCATCAGGAGTAAAGCGAGGGGTGCTAGCCTTGCCATGCGCTTGTTGGTACTGCACCTGCGCATCGTGGTAGCGAGAGGCTAAGTTGCCCCAGGCCCGCCGCTGCGCAGCAGCCAGTGCTTCCGTAGCCTCTTCCGCTGTAAGCTCTGTCAGTTCAACTTTCAGTGGCAGGTACGGAGGTGGCGTAGCCGACGGACGAGGGACAGATTCCCAAGTGTCTCGTTCCTCTACATACAACAGGTCGCAGTTTAGGTGTGCCCAGAGTCGATGTTCGCGATAGAGCTTACCGTACTTGACCTTTTTAGCGCGATGCAGGGCCTCTTGCACTTGGCTTGAGGTGAGTTCTACCTCATCAGGTGTTTCAGGTGGCTGCTCAGGCGACCTTCTGGCGACCATAGGCGGCAGCGGGGAGGTTGGCGACCCGTCCTGCTGCTGCGGGACGGCCTGTGCCAGGAGTGCGTTGAATTCCATTTGATTGGGTTTTGAGGGCATCTGCCAAGGCAACTACCCAGTCTTTTTCATTCCAGCCGCCATCTGCGAAGGCTTTGCTTTCGTCGCCGATAAAGCCTTTCCAGCTGTGTACCCGCTCCTGGGTGTGGGCCTTGTAGCCTCGGTAGGCTTGGAACTGAGCCTGTAGCAGCGGGCCCTGGCCGGCTTCGAACTGCACCCGGCAGAAGCGGGTAAGCCGCATGCGGCCGTCGGCCTGTGCAATGGAGAGCTTGAAGTATTCGGCCATCTGGTCACTGAGCAGTCGGACCTGGCCTGCCCACTCCGGATCGGGCCGAAATTCTGGCTTGAGCTCGCCGGCCGGCGCCGCGGCCCCAGTGTGCGAAGCCGACGCGAGCGAGCCTTCAACAGGTAACTCTTCTGTCAGGCGAGGTCCTTCAATTTTTGAGCTTTCAACTTCCAACACACCCACCACGGGGGTAGGGGGTGTTTCTTTTATAGAAGTTGAAATAGAAGATGAAAAGTGAAGAGCTTTTTCTGGGTTATGGGTTGGCTTTTCATTTGAAAGCCGTGGGTTTTCTACAGAAAGCGGTGGGTTTATTTGGCTTTCGTTTGGGTTCTTGCGAGGGCGCCCACCCTTGGAGCCGTTAGCGGATTGCTTCTGACGATTAACCCACTGCTTTTCGGCTTCGGCAACCAAGCGAGGGTTGTAGCGAGTAAGGCCATCGGGGGCCTGGGGAAACTTGCTCAGGATCATTTCCCGACTCTGTTGCCACTCCTCCACACTGAGGCGAGCGAGCCGGCGCATCTTGTCCTCACTATTAGGTAGATGGCCGGGTTGCTCACCTTGCCAGGCATTGAATAGCAGCAAACAGTAGGCTCCCACCTCGCGGGCGTCCATCATCTGCACGTCGGGCGAGCTGAGGAAGTCACCAGTATAGAGTTGGAATGCGGGGGATTTCATTAGGCTGCGGATTTATGCTGGCCAAGGACTGCGTCTCGAAGACGAGCAGCTTCCCCTGTCACAGGCAGCTCAGTTAGGCTCCAGCCATTCTTGAAAGTGGCACCACCAACTATTTCCAGTTGAATGAGGTGAGCATATAGCTCAGGGTTATGTTGGGCGCCATTGAGCAAATCGTTCTTGCTGCCCAGCACACAGAAAGCACAGCTCAGACGCTCGTTACCGAAGACGTAGGCCGGGTGGCAGGGCCATCCCTGCAACGCCTCTTCGTGCTGGCCTGCGGCATACAACAGCCGGCGGCGGGTAAGCTCCGCTGAGCTGGTACCGCAGGCCTGCCAGATTTCTTCTGTATTCCAGTGCAGAAGCGGACGCCAGTTCAAGGCAACACGCTGGCCCGGGTTACGAGCTGCCAGCGCCTCTTCTGGTGTCATCGCCGAGAGGTTGCGCGTAGCCTTCTGGCTACTGGCAGTGATGCCTGTGCGAATTTCTACCACTGGCTTCTTAGCGCGGGCGTGGCTCTCATCAGCCCGAACCCCTTCCGCCGAAATCACTACCTCAGCCGAGCGGAGCGCTGTATCAATCGGGCCACGCTTTAGATCAGAGGTGCAATAGCGACTGGCAGAAGAGGGCCAGAAAGGAGCTGGGTTGCGCAGGGCCGTATCAATCGGGCCGGCCTTCAGGTGGCTAGTGCAGTAGCGGCTTGCCGACGAAGGCCAGAAGGGAGCACCACTTTCGCGGGTGGCTTCCAAGCGCTCTTCGAAGCGGGCTACTAAATCACCTTTGGGCCGGCGCACAACCAGTAGTGGCATGCCCGCATCTTCCGCCATGCGTTCCACCAAGGCGGCAGTCTGTGGCCACTCGGCACGGCCTAGGTCGGCATGCACCACGTAGCACCGTCCGGTATAGCCTTGGGCCCGGAACCAGGGAGCCAGCAGCGCTACCAATGCCTGCGAGTCCTTACCAGCCGAGAGACTTAGTGCCAGATCGGCGCCACCTCGTAGGGCAGCGTCAATCACAGTAGGCACCGCCAAGGTGGCAGCTGGGCGTGCGAATAATGGGATTTGTTTAGGATCCATTATGCAGCCTCCTTTCTAGGCGTTTCCGCATCCAACAGATCAAACAGACTGGGCACAGAGGCCTTGTACTCCGCTTCCCGGCAGTACACCTGGCCAGCCTGCCAGTACTCTTTCTTGAGCTCGATACCGTAGCCGCGGCGGCCTAGCGTAACGGCCCGGAACGGTACTGTCATCAGCCCGCCGAACGGATCTAGTACAACCTCATCCTCATTGCTCCAGCGGCGAATCACACGGTCTACAATGTCAAAGGGCAGGGGGCAAATGTGGTTCTGAGCGTTGCGCTTGAACTGCTCACCATTGAGCGTGCGCATGTACACCACATCGGTGGCTACCATCTCGCTGTAGCTCTGGGGAGGCAGCATCATAAAGGAAGAGGGCAAGCGGCCGGCGCTATCCAGCTCTTCACTGAGCCGAACATGCTCCTCATAATCATAGACGTGGGAGAGGTTCCGCTTCTTGAACCACTTGCCAATAGTGTCCAGGCTCTTATTGCGGATGTCGCCAGGGCTCAGCAATCGGTCGCCACTGCTACGCCACAACGCGTGGGCATCCAGCTGCCAGCGGCCCCTGGTGTACTCTTCCTTGTTCTTTACTACCGGCTCATCCGCATAGGCATTGGAGAGGTCGGAGGGGAGCTTGCGGAACAGCAGCACATATTCGGGCATGCCATAGCTCATCTTTGTGCCATCCTTGCACTGCTCACTCCAGCCTAGGCGGTAGGTCTGGTTATTCTCGCGCACTACATCGGTCAGGATGGTATTGCGACCCATAAAGACGAACCCGCCCTTTTCAAAAGCATCCGAAGTCTGATCCGAAAACCGCTCGACTGTCATAAAGCCATTGCCTGTAACCGATCCGTACCGAATCCGGTCCTTGACGTGTATAGCAGCGATACGACCAGGCTTGAGCACCCGTAGCAGCTCTGGCACTAGGAACTCGAACTGCTCAAAGAAGCGATCGTTGCTCTCGTTATGCCCGAAGTCGTTGTAGGAGGCAGAGTATTCGTAATGGTTGCCGAAAGGGATGCTAGTGTGCACGAGGTCCACAGAGTTATCGGCCATCGTGCGCAGCTCAGCTACACAATCGTTGTGCACGCAGGTGTAGCGCTTGCCCTGAGCTACCTCGCGCTCCACACCCAGTGAGCGGGTAAGGCGGGCTTTTTCCGCTTGATGCGACAGCCCGTACGTTTTGATGATGCCACGCATGGTTTCCATCAGCTCGTTGTGGCGCTGCCACTTGGCTTCCAGTTCTTTGCGGATCGGCTCTTCAGCAGCGGTGTAGATGATGTGCACCTGCACTGACTCTTTCTGCTGGAAGCGGTGTGTGCGGTGCACAGCTTGAATAAAGTCTTCGAAGCGGTAATCAATACCCAGAAAGACGTTGCGCGAGCAGTGCTTCTGAAAATTACAGCCAGAGCCGGCTATTTCTGGTTTGGTAGACAGGTAAGGAAACTCGCCGTGGCTGAAGCCTACAATCAGCTTTTCCCGTAGCTCGAGGTCCTGCGAACCGAATACCGACTCCACACCAGGTACCGCTTCCGCAATGGCGCGGCGCTCATCTTCCAGGTGGTGCCAGATAAGCCAGTGGTCCAACTCTTCGGCCTGGAGCAGCTGCACCATCTTTTCCACGCGAGCAGGAATGCTGCGCTTCTTCTCGCGAGCTGCCGCCTGCAGGTTGCCTTTCGTAGAAGCGAATACTTCCGACTGGCCACTACGCTTATCAACGTGCGTATCCGATTCGCCCTCCGTAATCAGGTGCCATTCTACCCGTAGTTCGGGCAGGTCATAGCCCTCATCGGAATAGCCCAGATCAGAGGGGCGGGTAAGAAACAGAGCCCACGAGCTAACCCACAACCAGAAGTCTGCCTCGTGCTGGGGGTGCAGGGTGAGGTTGCCAGCCTTCTGCGAGTCGCGCTTGAACCAACGGGTTAAGGCCTGGCCTGAGTCCATTACACCCAGAAATTCGGCGTAGTGAATCAGCTCCTTATACTTGTTAGGCGCGGGCGTTGCCGTGCACACAAACCGAAACGGTACCGACTTCAACAGCTTGGTGAATTGCTGATAGGTATCGGTACCAATGCTGCGCAGTACACTGCCCTCATCGAGTGTGACGGCCGTCAGCTTGGCTAGAAATTCCGCCGAAAAATGCCCGTCGCGAACCCGCTCATAATTGGTGATGAGAAACGGGCTGTCACTGACCATCGCTTCCGCATCGTTGCGCACGTAGTTGATGCGCACACCCAGACGAGGGCCATCTTCTTCCGTGAACTGATGCTTCACACCCAGCGGGCATACAATCATCACGTAGCCTCCGCGCTCTTCTCGGATAGCGCGTAACAGCTCGATTTGGGTATGCGTCTTGCCTAGGCCAAAGCTCGAGCCTATTAGGGCGCGACCTTTTTTCAGGGCCCAAACGATAGTATCTACCTGGTGCGGTAGGCTGGAGGGGTGAAGGCTGGAAGGATTTATATCAAAGCCGGCATCTTCGGCCAGCTTGATTTTGGAGCCTAGAAATTGAGTGTAAGAATCCATGGGAAGGATACAAAAGGGCCCGACTCGCCCCCGTGGTGAGTCGGGCCGGTGAGTGTTAGAGATAGTTGTTGAGCATCACAGGCATGAGCAGGCAGAGCATGCCATCATCGGCATCAGCCGACTGCAGCACAGCCGCGCGACTAGGCAGGCTCATGCCGATTTTCACGCTCTGGCAGGGCATCTTCTCTAGGAAGTAGCGTAGGAAGCGGGCGTTGAAGCCGATATCCAAATCCTGTCCCGTGTAAGTGCCTGGGATGGTCTCTGTGGCCTTATTCTGGAAGTCCAGATCCTCGGCAATTATTCGGCAATCCGACGCCTCTTGCAGGTCGAACTTCACCTGATAGGTGGTTTTGTTGCTGAACAGCAACAGTCGTTTCACGCTGGCTAGTAGTTCTGTGCGGTGTACTATCAGCACATTCGGGTTCACTGCTGGAATGACGTTGTGAAAGTCAGGATACTGTTCCGCAATAAGCCGCACCTGAAATTCACCTTTCTCCAGCTTAAACAGGGCCTGTGTAGCACCGACGATTACCTCGACCACCTCACGTTGGCTTACCAGCTTGAGCAGTATCTCGCAGGCCTTACGAGGTAGAATAAAGCTGTTAATAGTGCCTTTCAGCTCGTGCTGATCCTGTTTTCTCATTACCACCAAACGGTGGCCATCAGTGGCAGCAAATTCCAGCTTATTGGATGTAACAATGACCAACACGCCGCACATAGCGGGGCGCAACTCGTCTGTGCTGGTGACAGGCAGAGTCGCACTCAATCCAGCCAGTAGAATATGGCCAGGCACAGATAGGGTAGTACCGACAAAGCCCAGGGCGACTTCAGCAGGATAGTCCCCTGCTTTCTCCCCTGCTATTTCATACCGGGCGCTACCAGTGCCACTCTGCAACAGCGTGTGCGTTAGTGCTGCGTTTATGTGCAGAGAAGGGTCTGGCTTGTCATAATCCAGCATCTTGAGCGTAAGCGGCTGATCTTCCAGATTTTTCAGTAGCTCAATCAACTGTTTGCCGGGTACGCATAGGGCGGCGGCATCGGTATCACGACGTTCCAATAGAAGCGGCCGCGAAGTAAAGCGGTGTTCCAGGTCGTATCCAGTAACCCGCAGGTAGGAGAATTTTCCGTACTGACCTGATTCAGAAGTGATGTCGAGGAGCAGGTTCTCCAGAATCGGAACAATCGGCTGATGGGAGGGAACCGCGAGTTGAGCGTATTGGGCCGCTTTCAGCAGGGCCGCATTGCTAAGTAAAAACGTGGTAAGCGCAGTGCCAACAGTGGTAGTAGACATGATAAGCGGGCTTAGAAGATGGGGAAATCGGAACCGAACGGGTGGCCTTCGCTGAGTTGGTAGACCGCCTCATCATGGGAGGTCGGCACCGTCATCAGCAGCGAGTCAAGAAAGAAGTTGGCCCGTTCAAGTGCTTCGGATAGGTTGCGCTCGTTCAAAGGAGTAGGGCATGCTTGCCTGCGACGTCGGGCCCTTGCCAACTTGCGCTGCAACTGCTGGTACATGGCCAGCTGCATTTTTAGCTTGTGGCTCATGATGCGGCTTTAAGGCGCCGACCTGTCCGGCGGTGGGAGATGCGCAGCAACTGTTCAGGTAGCTGCGCTTTATCCTGATCCAGTGTTAAGCTATTGCGCTCCTGCCAGGCCTGTACCGCACTCAAGCGAATACGATAGCCTCTTGAACTTTCGGTGCACTGCACTACAGGCAGGTTGCGCTGGTGATAGGAAGGGAGCCGCAGGTAGCCCCGCACCGTGCTTACCTCTAAGCCCAGTATATCCGCCACTTCCTCGCAGGTGAATTGCGGATCAGGCTTGGGAAGTGCCTGATAGTATTGTTGAGCTGCGAGACTGAACTGTTCCGCCATCAGGGACTTTATAGCCGACTGATTGATATCGAAGATGTCCATTAGGCCGCCGCTTTATAGTCAGTGGGACCATCGTGTTTATCAATCACCGCTTTAAGCTTCGCCAGTATTTGCTCTGCTTGCTCCGGGGTTCGACGGTTGATATTTAGCAGCTGCTTTGTCTTTTCCGGCCGGGAAATAGCTGGGTGATTCAGCAAGGCTATAATCGACTTGCGCTGTTCTGCAGAAGCATAGCCATCCCCCAACTCCTGCTGTGCTACAGCAGCAGGTACAGGCATTTGAGGCAAAGCAAATTGATGAGAAGCTTGTGCCTGTTCGGCTGGTTGAGGCATCTGAACTAACTCCTGCATAAGCTCTGCCAAGGCTAAGGTGATTCCAGCCAGCTTAACCAGTTCATTAATGCCATTAGACAAGTCTCTTGCCTCGGCGTATATATTGGCTCGCTCTTGTGCCTTATGCATGTCAGCAACTAACTCGACGCTTGAAAGCGTGCGAGCGGTGCCTAGTGCGGCATATACCTTTTTGAAGAGACCATCCTTCGCCATCCGCTCAATAGAGGTTGCTGCCTCTTGCATCTGGCCTATTTCGCGGTCCATATCGGCTTGGGACATTTTGCCACTCAGTACTCTGCCTGGGTAAAAGCCATGCCTCATCTTGATCTCACGCCGAAGGCAACTAGCCTGTTCAGAAAGCGTGTAAATCGGTTTTATTTTTTCTGCCATATCTTTACAGTGGATTCGACCTGAAAGGGTTGATGGATTAGTTAGAGCCGCTCACGTTGCCGCGTGTGCGGCTCATCTGTTTTAGGGCCTATCGCAGAGCTTAATCAGCAGGTAGGCAGTCGGGGCAGCGATGGCGAGCAAGAGCAGGCCTAGAATGCGCCGAATCAGAGAGAGCGGCTTCATGACCAAGGCTGGTCTAAGACCTCCTGCGCTTCCCGCAACGTGGCCTCTTGGTTGACTTCGTCTCGTATTATCTCACGCATGCACTCTGTGATAGAGAAGGTATCCTCCGCAGTGACATTGTGCAGCACCAGCGCTTTAGCGCGCCAATCCTGCCCAGCAAAAAGAATAATGGAGGGCGCTGTCAGGACGTAGTAGGCAGCTAACAAGCGTCTCCAGAAACTCAAAAAGGGCTTTTTCATAAGTCGGTAGGCTCTACTGGTGGTGGAAAACCGGGTGACTGTTTCGGGCGACGGGGCTTAGGCTGCGACACTGTGCGGCTCAATCAGCATGGTGACCTGGAATGGATCGGCGGTGGGCTCTACTACACCAGGCTGGTAAGCCTGAAGAGCAGCCTGGTACGCGTCGCCTGCCTCATTGCTGGCTTTGAAGGCCGCGCTGTGCGTCTTAGCCAGCAGCGTCACGACTTCCATCGGGTGCTCCTCCAGCGCCTGCTTGAGCAGAGAATCTGCCAGCTTAAAGGCGCCCTGTGCCTCGTAAGCCGCTTGCTGCAGTTCGTGTAGCTCTTCCATGGCCTAGGCCGCGATAGAGAGGTGCGACACTTGCATGATAGTAGCATGCTCAGCAGGAGCAGGGAAGTAGAGCAGGGCGCCGGCGGCGTACTCATCCAGGCGGTACTCGCGCAGCGTAGCCGGCACCTGGCCTGCGAAGAAGAACTCTTCCTCACAGCCATCTTCCAGAGCGAGTCGGAACAGCGAGCTATCAAAGCCTTTAGTGTAAAGACTTAGCTCTCCATCCAAGCCACGTGCCCACCCTATAATTGGGAGTAATTCGTACTCATCGGCTTCGTCTTTTTTGTCAGCCTTGGTACGCACGGCCAGCTGATCCTTTGGCTGGGGCTGGGAGATGCTCACCGGTCCTTTCGGCGTCTGGAGCTTGTAGAGGGGAATGGGAGTGGAAACGACCATAGTTGTAAGGATTAGAAAAAGGGTGTTGTGGTGATGCGGTTGCCGCCGCTGTTCGTGAAATGTCAGATTAAGCTGCTGTCGCGTGCTGCTGGGCATGTTGCCAGCGGGCGAAGCCATCGGGGTTCGTTTCTTCTGCGAGGGCCTCAATAGCAGGCCAGAGTCGTGAGCCGGTGTTTTCAAGAGAGATGACGCCGCTTAACTGGCTGGCGCTCTTGCAGCCAGTGCGCCGGGCCAACTCCTTGATAAAGCCAGTGGGCATCAGCTCTCGCATTGTGGGGGTGGGGTTCGGTTCCATAGGCAGTTTGCGCCGCTTCGTATATTGCGGCTGTTCTTCTTCTTGTTCTTCTTCTCAAAGGTGTAAAGTAAATCTGATAATGTCAAGTCTAGTTTACTATAACCGAAGATTATTCTGATGGAAATTTCTGAAACATCTGTTTCTGAGCGTCTTACGCAATTGGTTGCTCACTTCGAAAAAGGCAACAAAGCGGCATTTGCACGCACTATCGGAATAACGCCCCAGGGTGTAGGAGACCTATTGAAGGGAGCTTCGGGGGGGCCAAGCTTCACCGTTCTGCAGAATATTCTGATGAAATATCCTGGTGTAAATCAAGAATGGTTGATTTTTGGGCGAGGACCTATGCTCAACCCGATGGATAGCGCTGATAAGGTCGAGGCAGCGACTAAAGCTTTATTGAATACCGGTGAGCGCACTAGTGCGATCTACATGATGGACGAGCCAGAAAATCACCTTCATCCAGGCCAGCTTAAAAGATTCCTGGAAGAGCGAGTGGTTGTAGTCGATCAGCAAGGCAACACTATAGCACCCATTGTCAACTATTCCGTGGCCGCCAACTACCTGAGTGGCTATCAAACCCAGGAATACTTCGAGCACCTAGACACGCTCTCTTTGCCGCCCATGCTGGTGAAGGGAGGGCGCCACATGGTATTCCCGGTTATTGGTGATTCGATGTATCCCACCTTCAATGCGAAGGACTACGTGTTATGCCGTGAAGTCCAGAAAGGCGACTGGGAATACATCAATGATTTCACGGTATGTGTGGTAGTCAGTGAAACCTATGGCCTGCAGCTGAAGCGCGTAAAAGTGCGGCCTCGCGAGGGCTTTATCCGCTGTAAATCCGATAACCGCCAACACCGCTCCTATAATATAGAGCTGAATGAGGTATTGGAGATTTGGCGTTTTGAGTGGCGCCTTACTGCCTGCGCTGATAATGTGACAGAGAATGTCTTTATGAAGGTGGATAACCTTGAAGACTCCGTGCAGGACCTACGCATCCTTGTAGAAGGCCTAATGGATAAGAAAGAGCTACAGCGGCTGCTGGATTTGAAATCCACAAAGGGCGAATAAACCTATCTAATCTATACTATATGCTCTCGACACTACTACTGGAATATGGTGAAAATACCGGCTATGGCATAGGTGGCATCATTATGCTGGTTATTCTGGGCCTGCTATACTTTATACCAGCGCTTATAGCCAAGGGCACCCGAAAAGGGGAGTCCGTCTTCTGGTTGAACCTGCTGCTGGGCTGGACTTTCCTGGGGTGGGTAGGTGCCTTGGTGTGGGCGCTAATGAAGGACGCGCCACCAGTTGTTATCAAACAGACTGTGCAGGCGCCACCAGTGGTGCCCTCTAATTCTGTGGCTGATGAGCTCGATAAGCTGCGTAAGCTCCGCGACGCGGGCGAGCTGACCAACGAAGAATTTCTCCAACAGAAATCGCGGTTACTCCGTGGCCTAGCATGAGCTATCCAGAATTCGATATCGAGCAGATGGACCGGCGCTTCGTGCACGAGCTCGCTCGCCTGCACGAGATAGGCCAGTTCGACACGTACTCCGACCTTATGGAGCAGATGGGACTAGAGCGCGGCTTCGTGACGCGCATTGAGAAAGGCCGCTACCACGTCAACGTGCGGCTGCTCTACCAGGTGAAAGTGCTGTGCCCACAGCTCGACCTGGAGTGGGTGGTGATGGGCGCGCCGGCGACGGGCCGCGCCGAACCAACGGGCTGGCCAGAGCGACAGGTAGGGCGGCCTATTCGAGCCTGATCGATACGAACTGTGCCCAGAACCATACCCCAAAGTAGCGGGGTGTGGTAATGAGTACTGATAGTCAATTGGTTAAGAAGTAATAACGGTTTCCGGGTGGGGGCGGCTTTTTTTGTGCAGTTATATCATTGCTAACAATAAAGCCTCTACAGAAATGTAGGGGCTTTATTGTATATACCTCTGAAGTAGTGTTAAGTATGAGTATCCACATCATTGACTTCCAGGGCTGGGGAATAGTGCGCACGAAGCCGACTAATTAAGCGCTTATGTATCTATGTATAGATAGCTGTTGAGGCTTATCATCTTACTTTCTGCCTGTAGGCAGCGTATTCTTGTATTTGACAAGTGCTACCCTCAAACTAAGGGAGTAAGTCAATGCCATAGTCTGCCGGACTGCGGGCAAATCTGTTCCTATATAGTAATGGGCTAGACAGTTTATCAAATTAGGTTTGACTGTGTTGAGTTAGTTCCTAGGCCCTTAGCTATGTCTGAACGTCCAGTTGCCTTGATATTCGCCAAGTGTTTTTAATGTACATAACAGCAAAAATATTTCACTGTAGGTATTAACATCATTGCTATTTTACGTAAGTTTAACAAGAAAATATTGAACTTATCTCGAAAGGGCTTATGCATTCTTCTACGCAAGAGAAACCAGTTGCTGTAAACCCCCATTCTTTATTTCATATCTGCAAAATAGAAAATAACAGTTCCCAACTCTTACTGTGGAGTTTCATATGTGCAGGAATCTTCTTGCGTATTTTCCATTATGTTGACAATCGATCTTTTTGGATCGACGAAATTTATCTTAATACTAGTATTATAAAGATGAATTTTTGCGAATTGGCAACCACTCCCTTGTATTATGAGCAAAAAGCACCATTAGGATATTTATGGCTTGTACGATTGACAGTGATACTGTTCGGAAAGAGCGAGATGGCACTTCGGCTTGTTTCACTGCTGTGCGGGGTTGTTACACTGCTAATTTTTCTGCCTGTTACACGCTATTTTCTTCGATCTAAAGGCGTGGTAGTAGCTATGGCTTTAATAGCTTTAGCTCCTCCTATTATATATCACTCAGTAGAGGCTAAACAGTATAGCATGGAGTTAATGGCTTCTGTTCTATGCTTATTTCTTTACATCAGATACAAGCAGGAGCTGACTTGGAAGTCACAATTTATATGGGGATTATGGGGAGCAAGTATTCTATGGTTTTCTCATTCTTCTATATTTATTTTAGTAGGTATAGCCTTAGGGTGCGGTCTTACTGGTCTACTTAAAAAAGATTGGAAGCTTATAACCAAGCTCACGCTGCCATGTACTATGTGGGCTAGTAGTTTTATTATAAACTATGCCCTTTTTACTTATAAATCATCAGCAGCGGCTTGGCTTACAGCATGGTTTGAAGTAAGATCTGGCTTTATGCCTTTATCTGCAGATACCCCTAAATGGCTTTATCGCGCACTAAGTAATCTGCTAAATTACCCATTAGGCATATTATGGAAGTTCTCTCTTCCCGAAGCCTCCATTCTGGCTTTAGTAATCAAATTATTTTTCGTATTGATTGCACTTACGTTCATTGGTCTGAGCATTGTTAAGCTTTATCGCAATAACAGCCCATGTCTAATTGTATTGCTCTCCCCAGTAGTTTTAACTTTATTAGCTTCGTGTTTGAAGATTTATCCTTTTTATGAGAGGCTAACTTTATTTTTAGCTCCTATATTTATTTTACTCCTTGTAATTGGGAGTAGTAGATTAGCCGATTTATTGCCAGTGAGTTCCCGCCGATGGTCTTATGTAGTATTCGTGCTACTATTGATATGGCCATTATGTAGTTCTACTGTTCAAGCAATTAATCCTCAACTATTCGGTGGCACCAAAAAGCAATACTACAGAGAGAGCCTACTATATTTGGATCAGCATTACCAGAAGGGAGATGTAGTATATATCTACTGGAATACGCTGCCGGCCTATCGGTTCTACAAGGAGGCGTATAATTTAAAATTCAAAGCAATAAAAGGAAAGGATGCACGGTATGTCTCCCATAATGCTCGTGAATATTTTCAAAGATTAGCCGCTGATAAAGAGATTTTAGTTGGCAAAAAGCGCGTATGGTTCCTTTATGAAAGAGAATTTGTAATAAACATAGGCGAATATGATAATCAGCCTAATTGGTACTATGCTTTACGGCCCGAAAGTGGTAACTTATTTTATAGCTATATAGCGGATGCGGGAAAGGTAATACATACCTATAAAAATGCTCAGCATACTGTAAGTGTATTGGATTTATCTATGCCAAAAAATGGCTGGTGAGACAAATAATATATAAATTTTATTTGATATATTATTGTTAGGATTCAAATGTCTGTACAAAGGTATAGTAAGTTCAAGGTGCAAAATATACAGCTATAAAGTTTAGGTATAGTCACAATAGGAGTATATTGCGAAACATGGTATTTGTACAATGAATTTTCATGGAGTGCTATAAATCCTATTAATGGAATTATTTTTAATATCCTTTTATTAATCTTGCATTTATATATTGACGAGAGGTATCATACGTCTCTTTTTCTGTTATAACGGCTAACCAGTTTATATAACGCCGTTGTATTTCTGTCAGTTGAGCATTGTATGCTTTCCAAGCTACGCACCGCAACATTCGTTAAGACTTAAGTATGACTATTAAAAAAAGGTGAATCATTTGATTTACCTTTTTTTATTGACTGAATGATATAAACTATAGCTTGACAAGTACAGGCAGTTGCAGTTCAAACTGTCAGGCGAACTCCTGACTGGTTAGAATGTGGCCTTGCTTCTGGGCATTGTTTGCCACGCTATAGCCCCACTGAGCGGCCGCCAAGCGTTGGTAGGCGTTCCGTGGTGGCCGCTGCTGGTAAAGCCGCAGTCGCCGATGTTGAAGAATCCTTGCAGTAACTGCTGGACCCGCCTCCATTGCATGGCAGCGCCCCGGGCATGGGAGAGTTAGTAAGCGGAGTAAGCATCGGCCATCAACTCGGTTCTGAGGGTTTCTTCTGGGCTGCTTACGCAATGGTATCGGGATAGTGACTAAAGTATAAGATAATCTTGATATATCATAAAATAATTGGCCATATAAACTCATCTATACCACCACCATCCGCTACCTGTACTTCATACCCTGTTTAATTATTGACAAAAATTAATATAATAGTCTTACAATCAGTGAATAAAGCCACAGTTAAGCTGATTCTGAATTGGTATATAATAAGTTTATATAGAAAAAATGTTCTGTTGCCAGGAAACGCCAGTGCTTACTTAGGTTCTTAGCCCTAAGTGAGCACTGGCGTTTCCTGGCAACAGAACATTGACAACGAGTGGCTAATAGAACCAGGAGTGGCCTAACGACTGTAATACGTGTCGGTGTTGGTATGACCACGGCCCGGAATGAACTCACCTTCTGCATGCAGGGTAAGTTCGCGGGAAGTCAGATCAACTATCGTAAGGATGGCCCGGGCTCTGTCGTAGTAAATGGTGGAGCCATCCTGTACATAATTCAGGGGAGGAGTAAGAGCAGTTCCGTCGGGGAGGAAGCGCTGCAGTGTTTCGCCGTTTATATCGAGATACGTAGCGCCCGGTGCAGCTGCTTGGGGCGTGGTCTGAATCACCTCATTATTGACATCATAGCGCGTGATAACGGCGTGCTGCCATATCCAGCGGCCCTCCAAGGAAGGCTTAGGCTGCGGATCAGTATTGGTTTTTTCTTTCTGGCAAGCAGAAGTAAATAGCACCAGGCCTAGAAACAGCAGGGGTAGATTGCGAATCATGATATGATGATGTAGCTTCTAATAGAGTTACCAGCCAGGATAAGCGCCGGTAGGAGTAATATCTGGCAAAGGTACTATTTGGATAGTATAATTTATAATTATTTGCCTAGCCACCTCTATTCTGTACCGCCAACGCATAAAAGGCCTACACCAAAATAGCTCATTACCAAGCAGGGGCTGGTTCTGTGCGGGTAGCGAATTTATTTGTGGGGCTGCTGGCTATTCTGCGCTTCATGGAGCCAGGCTCGGGCGTCCGTGATGTCGTCGAACATGCGCATCTGCAGGCGTCCGCCAATTCCGATGTGCATGGACTCAGCGGAAAGCGCGGCCAAGGACTTGGCGCTTACCACGTGGGCAAAATGGGTGAGGCCCTGCGCAATAGCGCGCGGTGCCCATTCGGCCACAATCCACTGCACGGCGTGGTCCCATGGCCCAATCACGTGCCGGTTATCGTTTAACAGAAATTGGCACGCGTGTTCTTTCAGGGGTTGCAGGCAGGCATCGGCACCAACCATAACGCCGGAAAGCGTCTGATGGCCTATCCAATTATTATACACCCATTTATTGACAGCATCATACTCTGTGGTCATATAGACGTTGCCGAATCCATTGCGTAGCACTGTTTGCATGAGAAAGGCGTTTGGAATGAACTGTAAGATCGGGGCTGCTCATGCACTACTAGGTGGTCTGGCTGCCCCTGGATGGCAAGCTCATTTTCGTGGACGATAGTAAGAGTAGCGGTACCAGTAGCCTGCATCCGAATGACCAAATCTACTCCTTTTCCCCAGACCGGAAAGTGTCACTTGAATCTTTGATTTATCCCAATACGGTTGACACTTGCTGCCTCATCAGAAAGAGGGTTTGAGCCCTCCTGTGTATACATGGTTGCTTCGGCAAAACCAACTAACCGGCCTTTGCTCTGCAACCAAGCGCAGCTATTCATTACAACTTATACGGGAGGCAGCAGAGTGGCCTAAGCCACTCTTATGACGGCAATTGCAGCCCGTAGAGAGACTAAAACTGTATGCAGCAGGAAGGATCAGGCAAAGAAGACCAGCGCCGAGAGCAGGGTGGTAACCACTTGGTGCCAGCTGGCATACGACCAAGGGCTGTTTGCAGGCAGGCTGAAATGGGTAGCATCGCGCTTTGCTGCCGCCGCCCAGGCCAGCAGAACATGGCGGCCGGGCAGCACTTGATCTGGCTGCATAGCGGCGGGCCAAAGCTCCCTAGGCCACTCGTACAGGAAGTACTCGGCTTGGTCGGCAATGCGGGCCAGCCGAGCGGCCGCGTAGGAGTCGGAATGCGTGATGTGGCGGGCGGAGCGGTACAAATCTCGCAGCGCCTTTCTGGATGGCAGCGCCTGAACAGATTCGGTCGGAAAACAGGAAGCGGAATTTTTCATCAGCCCCCACCTACGAGGCACTAAAGTGAAACGGATTGAGGGATTCAGCAGAAACAGACAAGAAATACATAAAAAATTAAAAGTTGAATTTTTTCGCTAAAACGGCTGTTTTAGCGCTCTTTTCGACCAGTTCAGGAAAGGAGCTGCCGCGGTAGTTCGGCGTCATCGGGAAGCACCTCGGCCCCCGTGCCGTGGTCGGGCGCTAGGGATTTCCAGGTGGCCTGCTTCAGCTCATCAAGGCGGCGCAACGTATCAGCAACGGTGCTGTTGGCGCGCAGTTTCTCGAAAAGGCCCGTCTTGTGACCTACTTTAATCAGCTGCTCCAGGGCAAACGGCAGCACCCACCCTACCACGCTGGAGGCCAGCACACCACGTAGGCCTATGCGCAGCAGCAAGCGGGCCGCCATGCGTTCCAGCAGGAGTGCTCTGACGGCAGGCAGCCCTTTGTTGGTCAGGAAATCGATGACTAGTTGCGCGTTGCCTTTCTGTACTTCTGCCCGCAGTACATCCTGAATAGAATCGAGGGCGGTCCGGACTGCACGCTGAAACAACCGGCCGGTCTGCCAGGCGCGTAGGCCAGTAGCGCGAGCGGCGCTAAAAAGAGGCGGGAGAAAGGAGAGTTTCTTCATGAGAATAAGCACAACACTATGTGTACGGCTGGCCATCAAAGATGGCTATTGCAGGCTGCCCCCAAACCAATGAGGTGCGTTTCGCGTCCTGAAGCAAGTCGGATGTTTTTCCGACAACCTAACGGCCTTTTTATATGCACCACATTAGCATAACCCAGCCCGGCGGCCCAGAAGTGCTGCTGGTGCAGGAGTCTCCCCGGCCCCAGCCCAACGCCCATGAAGTACTGATTCGGGTGCATGCCGCCGGTGTAAACCGCCCCGATGTGCTGCTGCGCCAAGGCAAATACCGCGGCAGCGGCGACGTGGCAGGCCTGGTGCCGGGTCTGGAAGTAGCGGGCATTGTGGAGCAATGTGGCACTACTGTGCAGCGCTGGCAGCCCGGCGACGCCGTGTGCGCCCTGCTTACGGCGGGTGGCTATGCAGAGTACGCCGTAGTAGATGCCCGGCATTGCCTGCCGGTGCCCGAAGGCTGGACCATGACGGAGGCAGCCTCACTACCCGAAACCGCATTTACGGTGTGGCACAACGTGTTTCAGCGGGGCGCTTTGCAGCCCGGCGAAACGCTGCTGGTGCACGGGGGCAGCAGCGGCATTGGCATCACGGCTATTCAGCTGGCGCATGCGCTGGGCAGCCGGGTGGCCGCCACGGCAGGAAGCGCCGAGAAATGTGCCGCTCTTGGTCCGTTAGGAGCCGATATCGTCATCAACTATAAGGAAGCCGATTTTGAGCAGGTGCTAGCTGAAGAAGGCGTGGATGTGGTGCTGGATATGATAGGAGGCGAGTATACTCCCAAAAATCTGCGCCTGCTTCGCCCCGATGGCCGTCTGGTTTTCATCAATGCCATGCAGGGTGGCCTTGCAGAGTTCAACGCGCTGGACGTGATGACCCGGCGCCTCACCATTACGGGGAGTACGCTGCGGCCCCGCTCCGCTGAGTTTAAAGCGGCGCTGGCCGCCGCCGTAGAGCAGCACGTGTGGCCTTTGCTGGCGGCCGGAAAATTTCGCCCCGTTATCTATAAAACCTTTCCGCTTTCTGAAGCCGCCGCTGCGCACAAGCTCATGGAGAGCAGCGCGCACATTGGGAAGCTAGTGCTCGAGGTAGTATCAGGCAAGCAATAGGGGCCAGCAGCCCAGAGCACGACAAATAAAATATGTAGGCCAGTGTATTGGAAATAAGCTGGCTAGGCCACGTATAGCACTAAAAAAGCCCGCTGTCGAGCGGGCTTTTTTAGTGCGTAGGGAGTAGTGAGTTTACATCGAATGTCAATGAAAACAGGCCTAGGCCCGCTTCCATTTGATGGTGCACCCGATGGCTTTGGTGGAGTTTACGGAGGCTGGCTTGCCAGCCATAATATCGGTCAGGGCATTTTCCAGGTACTTGGTTTTAACCTGGCTGGCATCCTCGGAGTTGTCATCAATGGCCCCGATGTAGCTCACCACGAAATCTGAGCCTTGGCGCGTGAGCACATACAGGTGGGGCGTGCGGGTGGCGCCGTAGGTTTTAGCTACCTGCTGGGTTTCATCCTGGAGATAGGGGAAGCCATACCGCTTGGCTTTGGCCCGCTTCTGCATTTCGGAGAAGGAGTCGCCGGGGGCTACGCTGGGGTCGTTGGGGTTGATGGCTACTACTGGGTAACCTTGGCTCGCATATTTCTGGTGGAGTGCCAGAATGCGGCTCTCGTAGGCCTGTGCGTAAGGACAAGTGTTGCAGGTGAACACCACAATGTAGCCCTTCACAGCTTTGTTATCGGCCAGGGAAACCATTTTCCCATCTACATTCTTGAGCTTGAAGTCCGCGACCTTATCGCCAACCTGGTAACCCGGCGACGCCGGCCGAAGCACAATGAAGCTGCTCAGCGCCAACAGTAGGCACGCAGCCAGAAAAGGGAGGAGCTTTTTCATAAGACAGAAGAAGTAAAGTGGAAGATTAGGAACCGTAATGCTCACATTATAAGTGAGGTGAAAGGCCTAAGGGACTCGTCAGAAGATGCTTAAGATTCCTGGCGCCGCTCGAAATGACTAGGCTACAAATGCCTGCTACTTTACAAAGGCCTGCACATGCTGGTTCAGCTCGGCGGCCGTGAGCTCCTGCTCGAAGGTGGCGCGTTTCTTTTTAGCGCTGTTTACTAGGATAGTAAACGGTATTGCACCGCTCCATTTAGAGTCCACTTTATCCATCCAGGAGTTGGGGTCGGGCTCGTTCAGCAGCACCACTTCCGACTTCAAGCCGCGCTTGGCCACGAAGGGTTTCACTTTTTTGTCGAGCTGGGAGGCGTAGTCCATACTCACCAGCAGCACTTTCACCTTCTGCTTGGCGTAGGTGGTGGTCAGCTGATCGAAGTGGGGCAGTTCTTTCACGCAGGGCGCACACCAGGTGGCCCAGAAATTCACCACGTAGGTAGTGTCGTTCTGCTGGCTCAGGCGCTTCTGCAGCTCCGGCAGCTTGATTACCGTGACTTGCTGTGCTAGGCCAGGTACCGCAAACAGAAGGGCTGCTGCCAGCGCCAGGTATTTTAGTGAGTTCATGTAAGGAGGGAAGATAGTTGTGCTAAAGACAGCTATAGCTGGTAAGAAGTTGCGGGAAGTGGCCTAGCAGCTCATAAGGCAGGCGTGGGAATGAGGCAGAGACGCAATAGTTGGAGTCTCGTTGTTGCTGAGGTTGTTTGGCTGGAACTATTCTAGGCCAGTCGTTCAACGCCAAGACTCCAACTATTGCGTCTCTACATGGTTCTGGCGTCAGCAAGATATAACACCCCTATCCGGGCTCGTGGCACATATGTTGAGCACAAACCTTCCGTTACCTTTGTTACTCTTCTGAAAAACGCTCCCCTTTGGGTTATGAATAAAACGTATTGCCCCAGCCTCACCGAGTACAAGCGCCGCCTCAGCCGGGAAGTAAAAATTGGCGACCTACCCATGGGTGGCCTCAACCCGATTCGGGTGCAGAGCATGACTACCGTAGATACCATGGACACGCTGGGCTCGGTGGAGCAGACGCTGCGCATGGTAGAAGCCGGCTGCGAGTACGTGCGCATCACGGCGCCCAGCGTGAAGGAGGCCCAGAACCTGCTGGAAATCAAGAAGGAGCTGCGCAAGCGCGGCTGCACCGTGCCGCTTATTGCTGATATTCACTTCACGCCCAACGCCGCCGAACTGGCCGCCCGCATAGTAGAGAAGGTGCGCGTGAACCCCGGCAACTACGCCGACAAGAAGAAGTTCGACATCATTGAGTACACCGATGCCACCTACGCCGCCGAGGTAGAGCGCATTCGGGAGCGGTTCCGGCCGCTGGTCCAGATCTGCAAGCAGTATGGCACCGCCATGCGCATCGGCACCAACCACGGCTCCTTGTCCGACCGGATTCTAAGCCGCTACGGCGACACGCCGCTGGGCATGGTGGAGTCGGCGCTGGAGTTTTTGCGCCTATGCGAGGAAGAGAACTATTACGATGTGGTGCTGAGCATGAAGGCCAGCAACACGCAGGTGATGGTACAGGCCTACCGCCTGCTGGTGCAGAAGCTCGACGAGGAAGGCCTGCAGCCCTACCCACTGCACCTGGGCGTAACGGAAGCCGGCGAAGCCGAAGACGGCCGCATCAAGAGCGCCGTAGGCATTGGCACGCTGCTGGAAGACGGCCTCGGCGACACCGTGCGCGTATCGCTCACCGAAGCTCCCGAAGCCGAAGCTCCCGTAGCCAAAGCCCTCATCGACCGGTACACCAACCGCGCCACCGAAGCCAAGCCAATTGCTCCGCTGGCCACTGATTTTGCGGCAGTTGTGGGTAACAACAGCGCTCTAGGCCAGTCAGAAACGGCGGCTGTGGTTGCGGCCGATGCTGACCTTTCGCCAATTGACCCGTTCCAGTACCACCGCCGTGCTACCCGCGAGGTGTTGAACATAGGGGGCCAAAATGTGCCCCGCGTAATGGCCGACCTCTCGCGCTTGCCCGGCCTGGAATACGCCGACCTGCGCGCCGTAGGCCACTTATACTCTGCCTTCCTCGACAAGTTCCAGATGAACGACCTCGGGGCCGACTACGTGTATTCGGGCCAGCGCCCGATTCCGTTTATGCTGCCCAATGGCCTGAAGGAAGTAGTTGACTTCTCTGCCTGGCTGGACGGCGGTCAACGCCCCGACCACTTTCCGGCCTTCACGGCGGCGGAGTTTGCTACCGTGGAGGCCCGGCACCCGGAGCTAAACTTCGTGTTCCATAACCTGGCTTCGTTGACGGAAGAGGCCCTAGGCCACCTCCACGCTGACCCCACGGCGGTACTCATCCTCTCCACCGATAACGCCCACGCCATGCCGGAAATCCGGCGGGCCTTCTTCCGACTCATTGAGAAGAAAATAACGAACCCGGTCATCATCAACCGGCAATACCCCGTGCTCACGCCCGAGCAAACCCAGCTCTACGCCGCTACCGATGTAGGTGGCCTACTGCTTGATGGCCTCGGCGACGGCGTGGTGCTGAGCACCGAGCTGCTGCCCGAGCGTAGCAAAGAGGAGTGGCTCCAAACCCTGGACCAGCTCAACCAGCTCAGCTTCGGGATTCTGCAGGCGGCCCGCACGCGCATGTCCAAGACGGAGTACATCAGCTGCCCCAGCTGCGGCCGTACCCTGTTTGATCTGCAGGAAACTACCGCCATGATCCGCAAGCGCACCGACCACCTAAAGGGCGTGAAAATCGGCATCATGGGCTGCATCGTAAACGGCCCCGGCGAAATGGCCGACGCCGACTACGGCTACGTGGGCGTGGGCAAAGGCAAAATTGCCCTCTACCGCGGTCAGGAAGTCATCAAGAAAGCCGTGCCAGAAGAACGGGCTGTGGATGACTTGATTGAACTGATGCGCGAGGATGGCCGCTGGATTGAGCCTATGGTGCTGGAAGAGCCGGTGGGTGCGTAAAATAGCTTAATAATTCATATTCAACGGGGTTGGACTGTACAGTTCAATCCCGTTTCTGTTACTGTGATTTTATGTCTCATGCTTGATTTTTACTTGATTAAAGATAGTCAGCCAACGCAAAGCGAAATTACTGACCTAGAATACCTGGGTGGAATAAGAGAAGCGCTATTTTCTCAACTTCAGACTGAGGGCATAATTGAACCTAGGTTTGATTTTTACAGTGACTTTCGCTGGGGAAGTGAAATGGCAGCGCGAATGCTAGTGACGCTACAGAAACGACTACCATGCGCACCTCAACAAATGGAGTGTAAGTCTTTCATTGCACTACTGCATAAAGCAGTTGGGGCGAATGGTGGATTGTTAGCAGTTGGCGATTAAAAGATCAATGAATGAATTTCAGGAAAGAGAAATAGTTAAAGGGTACTGGCTTTATGATGGCTTGCTTAAGGAAGGAGTTATCATAAAGGCCATTGCTTATGACTACTGGTATGAACTTGAAAAATCAGACGGCCTAGATATGGCTGATGAACAACCCGAGTTAAATGCTATGGGTGAAATGTATATGATAGAGTGGACTGACCATATGCATAAAATCCGGGAGAGCTTTACAGTTGGAACTCTAGATTTGGATTCGACAAAAGCGGTAGCCGAAGTCGTTGTCAATCAACGTATAGATTGGGTTTGAATTTCTAAATCAAACATCCGCGCCCTTTACCTCTCTATTCTCCCATAAAAATACGCGCATTAATAATCGGGCCTACCGGCATGGTGGGAGAGGGCGTGCTGCATAAGTGCCTAGGCCACCCAAAGGTGCAGGTATTTACTTGGATACAATTGAGGTAGATACTACCGGCGCTCTGGGCGCGTAGAATTGGCTACTACGGACGGAGGTGCCAGCACACGTTTCAGGTAGGCGTTTTGGTATTGAATCCAAGTGGCCAGATGCTGGTGGCTTTGCTGCACGAAGGCGGGCATCTGGTCGGCGAGGTTGTGGGCTTCCTGCGGGTCTTTCTGCAGGTCAAACACCTGGGTTTGGCTGGTGTTGGCGTTGAAAATAACCTTGTGCCGGGGTGTGCGGAAGCCGAAGGTGTACTGTGAATAGGGGCTAAAAAAATACGCTCGGTTCTTCCGGGCGGGGTTGAAAAGGCTGGTGCCCTGCCACTCGGCCGGAATGGGCTTGCGCAGGATGTCCAGGATGGTGGGGGCCACGTCAACCTGGCCGCCGACTGCTGCCAGTTTTTCGCCGTGGAAAAGCAAGGGATTAATCAGTAAGAGCGGAATGCGTACGTTTTCCTCATAGATGTTGGAGGCGTGGCCGAACTGCACATGGCGGCCGAAGGCCTCGCCATGGTCGCCTACCACCACTACTAGCGTTGATTCGGCCAGGCCGCGGCGTTTCAGCTCATCGAGCAAGTGGCCTAGCTGCTGGTCGCTGTAATGCAGGGCATTGAGGTAGTGGTTGAGGTAGCGTTCCGAAGCACCATAGTCCTTTTCTGCTCCCACCGGAAAGTAGGGGTAGTGGGTCTGGGCCGTCCAGATGGTGGCAAAAAACGGAGCTCCGGTAGTGTCGGCGGGCAGCCACTGAGTATAGGCTTTCAACAGACATGATTCATCGGCGCTACTGAGAAATTCATCTTCCGCATCAACCTCAAGTGCTGGCCTAGGGCAAGCAATGGTTTGGAAATCGGCAATAGTATCGAACTGGCGGCTGGCCAGAAATCCGTGCATGTTCTGGAAACGCGTATCGGCCGCAAAGAAAAAGCCCGTCCGAAACTGCTGTTTCTTCAATTCAGAGCTTAGAGAGGGAATCCGGATATTAGGGTGTTCCACGGTAATGCACTGGTAGGAAATCATAGGGTAGAGCGAGCCCAACAGGGACACCACGGCGTTGTTGGTGCTCGGGATTTGGGCATACATATCCGTAACCCGCAACGAGTTAGGTAGGTAACGGGCCAGCTCGGGCATCACGTTATAGCGGGTCTGGTAGCCCGGTACATACTCCGCGGGCACCGATTCCAGCACAAACAGCACCACATTGCGAATGCGGGTGTGAGAAGGCGCCAGGCTGTTGCGGCCCCTGGCGGCCTGCGGGGTAGGGAAGGCCTCAAACCCCACGGGCACCTGCATGGTAAACAGATCGGGAGTGGTAGCCAGGGCGGCGTATATGGAGTGGGAGAAAGCCAATACGGGGTTGGCTACATGCTTGTAGCCCAATTCGTTGCTGGCAATGTGGCGAGGCGCCATTACGAAGTACACCCCCAGAAATGCAGCCAGGCCAAACAAGGCACGGCGGGCGTACTGGCCTTGCGCATCGAAACGACGCAACAGGAACTGCAGGGTGTAACCGGCGCTCAGCAGTAGGCCACTCCAAGCCAGCAATTTAGCCCCCCAGCGCCAGGAAAGGTTGGCCAGCACCGCCGCCTTGGAGTCGCTGTTTTGCATGAAGTCGGAATAATAAAGCCAGGCATAGGTAAGGGGGCCACCCAGCAATTGGCTGGTCTCAACGTAGCTCAGGCCAAAAGCCACCACTACCAGCGCGCAGCCTACAAAGGCACCCAGCAGAAAGGACTGGGCCCGGGATCTATTGCGCAGCAAATAAGCCAGCCCCATGCTAAAAGCCCCCATACCAGCGGCCAGTAGCAAGTCATTGTAGGACGCTAATAAGATGACGTAAAATGCCCTTGGATAGCGAAACACCACATGGTAAGGAGTCTCCATTACCCGACATCGAATCAGGAACAGAACGAGCATCAGGCTGCAGGTAAAACAGCCAATTTTGCGAATAGTAGTAGTGTTCATAGGAAGCGGGATAAGTAATCTTGCACCAGCCCGGGCCAGGTAGCATAAGGCCTGGAACCGATAACAGGCCTATCAATTCTCATTAGCCGCAAAGCAGAACACATTATTAGGCCAGCTGCCAATAGATTGTTTTTATATTGGTATAAAGCAAATAAAAATTGTCATAATAGCAATATAAATATAAGTGTTTTGTGGGTTGCAGCTGACTATAATAAATGCTGATCTGGGAAGATTATAGCTGATTATGTAAAACATCCGTGCCACTCGTCCGTCTACTTTATCATGAAAATACGCGCAATAGTAACTGGGGCCACCGGCATGGTGGGAGAGGGCGTGCTGCACGAAGCCCTGAACCACCCGGATGTAGAGCAAGTGCTGTCCATTAGTCGCAAGCCCAGCGGTATCACGCACCCCAAGCTGCGAGAGATTCTGCACGAGAACTTCCAGGACCTAACCGCTATTCAGGACCAGGTGACGGGCTACAACGCCTGTTTTTTCTGCCTGGGCGTATCGTCGGTGGGCATGAAGCAGCCGGAGTACCGCCGCCTGACCTACGACCTTACGCTGCACTTCGCCCAAACCCTGCTGCCCCGCAACCCCGGCCTCACGTTCTGCTACGTATCCGGCGCCGGCACTGATAGCACGGGACATGGCCGCAGCATGTGGGCCCGCGTGAAGGGCCAGACGGAAAACGAGTTGCTGCAGATGGGCTTTGCACAGGCCTACATGTTCCGGCCGGGCTTCATGAAGGCTACGCCGGGCCTCAAGCACGTGCTGCCTTACTACAAGTACTTCGACTGGATGTATCCGGCACTACGACGGTTCCTGCCGCAATACGTGTCTACGCTGGCGGAGCTAGGCCTGGCCATGATACAGGTAGTGCAGAAAGGCTACTCGAAACGGGTGCTGGAAGTGCCCGATATTGTGGCGCTGGCCAAGGTGTAGGGAGATTTTGGGAAACCTCATCGGTAGCTGAAACAATTAGCGGATATTTGTCGGGATTTTTCCGCTTCTACTTCCATCCGTTTGAGTCAGACTGCTGACCTAGTTGCGCCGGTCGCGCTGGTATTGCCCTGTTACAATCCGCCCGCTCACTGGACCACCAACATTCTGGAGAGCCTCGGGCGTCTGCAACTCCTGTTGCCAGCAGAGGCTCTGCCCATTCATCTATACCTCATCAATGATGGCAGTGCCGGCGTGGCTCCCGAGGACGTGCAGTTTCTGCAGGAACACCTGCCGCATTTCACGTACCTGACGTACCCGCTTAACCGGGGGAAAGGCTACGCCCTCCGGACCGGAATTTCGCAGGTAACGGAGCCGCTGTGCCTGTTCACGGATATCGATTTCCCGTACGAGGAAACCAGCTTAGCCACCGTGTACAAGGCCCTGCGCTCCGGGCAGTGCGATGTAGCGGTTGGCACCCGCGACGAGGCGTACTACGAGAAGGTGCCAGCCAGCCGCGTATTCATTTCCAAGATGTTGCGCCGCAGTACGCGCTTTCTGCTGGGCCTGGCCGTATCGGATACGCAGTGTGGGCTGAAGGGCTTCAACCAGCGGGGGCGGGAGGTATTTCTGCGCGGGCAGATTGACCGCTACCTCTTCGATCTGGAATTTATCTTCCTGGCCTCGCGCTCTGCCGAAAAGCTGCGGGTGCTGCCTGTGCCGGTGCGGCTCAAGCCCAACATCATCTTCTCCCGGATGAGCCCCAAAATCCTGCTCAATGAAAGTGGGAGCTTCCTGAAAATACTGCTGGCACGCTTTGTATGAGCGCTATACCGGCCCTGAAAAGCAAGAGCCAGCGCTCTGGCTGGCTGACGCATCTGCTGGTACTCGCGGCCATTGTGCTGCTTGGCGCGCTGCTGTTTGGGGATATTGCGTGGCATCCTGGCGAGTACCTGTTCAGCCGCGACGGCGACGGTATCAAAAACTACTACACAGCCGCCTGGTACGTGCAGCACGACCGGGCGTGGTGGTTTAGCGGCATGAATTATCCCTTCGGGGAGCACGTCATCTTCACCGATAACCAGCCGATACTGGCCTACGGGCTGGCTGCTTTGCGGCGGCAGGGCGTGGCGCTGAATGTGGTGGCCGTTTTCAATGGGCTGCTGCTGCTGGCTCAGTTGCTGAGTGCCCCGCCGCTGCTGGCGCTGCTGCGCCGCTGCCGCCTCCCCAACTGGTACGCGTCTATTACCACCGTACTTATCGTGCTGCTGGCCCCGCAGCTGGAGCGGCTGCTAGGCCACTATGCGCTGGCATATTCCTGCGTGATACCCATGCTGTGGTATCTGCTGGTGCGGGCCACCGAAACCGGCACACGGTACCCTGGCCGCTGGTATGTGGCCTACGGGGCATTCATGCTGCTAACTGCCTGCCTGCATCCTTACTATTTCGCCATCAGTGCCTTGCTGCTACTGGCCTACAGCATGGTGCTGTGGTGGCAACTGCCGGCTGGCCGATTGCGCAGCCGCCGCACTTTGGTGTTCTGGGCCAGGGTGTTGGCTACGCTGGTGCTGCCCGCTATGCTTTTCCAGGGCGGGTTGCTGCTTACTGACCCCAATGCCGCCGACCGCCCCAGCCTGCCCTATGGCTTCTTTGCGTATAGCTCCTCGGTGTGGAGCGTGTTTTTCCCCGTCGAAGCGCCGGTGCAGGCGTGGTGGCAGCGTATTTTCCATACCCCCGATCCTAGCTGGGAAGGACAGGCCTACGTGGGAATAGTGGCTACCGCCCTCACGCTGGGCACACTTTGGCGCGTAGGTCGGCGGCTGCGGCGGCGCCAATGGCAGCGGTTGCGGCGGCCCGCGCTGCCGCCAGTGCTGCGCATCAGCCTCTGGGCCGGCTTCTTGGTTTTGCTGTTTTCCATGGGCTGGCCGTTCCGGTGGGGGCTGGAGGGGCTACTGAACTACCTGGGTCCGATTCGGCAGTTTCGCTCCATCGGGCGCTTCGCCTGGATTTTCTACTATTTCTATTCCGTGTATGCGGCCTACGCGCTCTACCAGGGGTTTCGGTGGCTACGTCAGCGCCCGCACTGGCATCGGTGGGCCGGGCCCGCCCTGGCGGGGTGCCTGCTGCTGTGGGCGGCGGAAGGCGTGTTCAATGCCGCACACAAAGCCTATCAGATTCAGCACCCCACCCAACATGCGGAGCGCCGCCTGCCAGCTGCCGGGTCTGCGCTGGTTCAGTATCCGCAACGACTAAAACGGGCTGGCCGCAGCTCATCAGAATTTCAGGCGATTCTGCCCGTGCCGTTTTATCTGGTCGGGAGTGAGGTGTTTACGCTTTTTGAGGGTGATGAAAGTGCGTACCAGAGCATGCGCGCCTCCCTCGAAACCGGACTTCCGCTGGCCACTACCATGCTCTCCCGCACGCCCTTGTTTCAGGCTCAGGCCACCGGGCAGCTGGCCAGCAATCCGGCCATCGACAAAGCCATTCTGGCCCGCTACCCCGACCGTAGGCCACTGCTAATGGTTATTCAGGCCAAGGAGCCCCTGGATTCGGTGCAGCGCTCTTTGCTGGCGCGTGGCCATATTTTCTACCGCGACTCCACAGTCTGGCTGGCGGAGCTGCCGCTGGCAAAGCTGGAGGCCCGCCCGGCCCTGCTGGCCGAGTTTGAGCGGCAGCGGGCTTCCTTAGTGGCCTACGCGGGCTATTGGGCCTCGGCACCCGCCCCGGAAGTGGCCTACGAGGGCTTCAACCAACCCAAAGCACCCCCGGCTTTCCCCGATGCGGGTAACATTCCGCCGCTGCTCGGTGCTGGTGCTGGTTCGCTCCGCAAGGGGGGCTTTGCGCTGCTCAACCAGCCCATGCCCCGCGCCGGCTGGTACGAGGCCTCAGTATGGGCCTACGTGCGCACCGCCGACCTGCCCACCCTGCACGCCAGCCTACTGAGCGCCAGTGGTACCGTACTGGACAGCACCAAGGCCGAAACCAAAGCCAGCGTGGATATTCTCGGCAACTGGGCCCGCCTTACGGTGCGTCTGCGCGTAAGGCAATCCAACCAACGCATTCGGCTGTGGTTGAGGGGGCGCCGGATTATCTTCGATGAGTTTGAGCTGCGGCCCAGCAACATCACTGTGTGGCGCCAAAACTCGCCCGCTGGCCCGCTGGTGCGCAACAATTACCCGCTTATTGCCCCGCCCATTCCAGTAGCCTTGCCCGAACCGAAGTAATCAGACAGCCCATTCTTTCAGCCAGCGACGTATACTTCCCGGAGAGATTATGCTGCCCGCACCTGCGAAGAAATGGCGAAACGTTTGCTGACCCTGCCCGAGTTAGGCTTACTGATTTACATGCTCCGGGATAAGCCCGAGGTATCTCGGCTGTTGGCCTTGCTGCCGGTAGCGGAGGTGGAGGGAATTGCCGATGGTGGCATGGGTAGTCTGCGCTTTGTCAACAGCAACCCATATCGTCGCCTTGGCCAGGCGGTGGCCACGCTCCGGTATCCGGATGCCGATGGGGTGCCGGTGTTGGCCACACTTTATCTGGATACCGACGGCGTGCTGTATGAGCTGGATAGTTGGAAGACCGATGGTTCTCCATTGCAGCGCATTCCGGCCTTCTAGGCCAGTCATTTACTTACACTTGTCTTTGCGGCGCGTATCAATTACGTGCGCAATTTTCCAGCCATCGGCCAGCTTTACCAGCTGAAAGGAGTTGTAGCCGCAATGGCTGAAGGTGCTGCCGAGGTAGAACTCATACGGCGTCCAGACGCTGGCCAGGTTGGCGTCAATCAGTACTTTATCAAACGTGATGCGCTCATCATACACCTCCTTGTGCGGGGTGCCAACCATCTTCACGAAAGCCGAAGGGTTTTCGGGCCGCAGCTGCGTCTGACCATTTTTGGCAGCAATGGTATGGAACACCGCGCCCGGTGCCAACGTGCTACGCACCAGTGTACTATCACCCTTGCGCATGCCTTCAAAAAACGTGCGGATGGTAGTTTTCACCAGCTCGGTTTCAGCAGAAGCGGTCTGGGCGTGGGCACCGGAAGTCAGCAGGAGTAGGGCCGCCGACAAAATGTAGGGAAGCTTCATGACAAGGGAGGGTTATAGAGGCCCTAAAGATGCTGTTTGCCGGCGGGCGTTGCAACCCCGCAGATCTACTGGCTCGTTTGGCCGTATCACTTGGCAAGCCGCTCCCAGAGGGTAGCCTGACTGGCCTAGTTCGTAAAATTATGGCTTGGTCGCGCTTGCCTATCTGGGTAAAGTTACTTTTGTGATGCGCCGGTATGTGTACCAGCGCTTTCCGCTCTTCTAGGCCACCCTATGTCCATCCGCCGAACCTTCGACCTGATTGCCCACCGTGCTGCCACTACCCCCCAGGCCGACTGTCTGGTTGAAAAGAAAGAGGGCACCTGGCGGCCCCTAAGCGCACAACGCGTGCTGGATCTTGCCAATCAGGTAACGCTGGGCCTGCAGGCACTCGGCATCAAGCGTGGCGATAAGGTGGCCATCATCTCCGCTAACCGCCCCGAGTGGGTAGTCGCCGATTTTGGCATTGCCCAGCTGGGAGCCGTGAGCGTGCCCATGTATCCTACCATTACGGTGGAGGATTACCGCCACATCTTTCAGGATGCAGGCGTGCGGGTGGTGCTTGTGCAGGACGAGAAGCTCCTGGGTCGCGTGCAGGAAGCCGTGACTGGCCTAGAGCAGGGCCCCGAGCATATTTTCAGCTTCGATAAGCTGACGGGTGTCCGCCATTTTGAGGAGCTGCTGACCCTAGGCCAGTCGGCAGATGCGGCAGAGCTGGTTGTCCTGAAAGCGGCCGTACAGCCCGATGATCTGCTGACGCTGATTTATACATCGGGCACCACCGGGCGGCCTAAGGGCGTGATGCTTAGCCACCGCAATATCCTCTTTAACTGCGAAAACCTGACGAGCTATCTGCCGCTGCCTCCCGGCCAGAAAGCGCTCAGCTTCCTGCCGCTGAGCCATATTTTCGAGCGCACGGCCACGTATCTGTACCTGCTGCTGGACTTCAGCATCTGGTACGCCGAAAGCGTGGACCGCATTGCCGACAACCTGCGCGAGGTGCAGCCCCAGGTATTTACCACGGTGCCGCGCCTACTCGAAAAAATCTATGATAAGATTGTGGCGAAAGGCCAGGAGCTGACCGGCGCCAAGAAAAAGCTGTTCTTCTGGGCCCTGGACCTAGGCCTGCGCTACGATACGCAAAAAGACCAGGGCTTATGGTACAATGCGCAGCTGGCGCTAGCCAATAAACTGGTATTCAGTAAGTGGCGTGAGGCTATGGGCGGGAAGATACACTACATTGTGAGCGGCGGCGGGGCCCTGCAGCCGCGCCTGGCCCGCGTGTTCTGGGCTGCGGGAATCCGGGTGATGGAAGGGTATGGCATGACGGAAACTTCCCCCGTGATTGCAGCCAGCCAGCCCGTGCCGGAGGGCAACCTCATCGGGGCGGTAGGCCCCACAATTCCGGGAGTAGAAGTGAAGCTGGCCTCCGACGGTGAAATCCTGACCCGCTCGCCCTCCGTGATGCAGGGCTACTACAACCGCCCCGACCTTACGGCCGAGGTAATTGACTCCGATGGCTGGCTCCACACCGGTGACATTGGAGAGTTTATCCAGGGGCGCTTTCTGAAAATCACGGACCGCAAAAAGGAGATATTCAAGACCTCCAATGGCAAGTATGTGGCCCCACAGCCTCTGGAATCGAAGCTGTCGGAGTCGCCGCTGGTGGAGCAATGCATGGTAGTGGGTGAGGGCGAGAAATTTGCGGCCGCGCTGCTGGTGCCGGCCTTCACGGAGCTACGCGCCTGGGCTACCAGCCATGGCCTGCCCTCCGACCTTACCGATACAGCACTAGCCGCCCACGCGCAGGTGCAGCAGCTCTACGACGAGCTGGTGCAGCGCACTAATGCGGCGTTTGCACAATGGGAGCAGATAAAGAAGGTAGCGTTGCTGCCGGAGCTCTGGAGCGTAGAATCGGGGGAGCTGACGCCTACCCTGAAGGTGAAGCGCAAGATCATCAGCCAAAACAACCAACAGCGCATCGAGGCCCTGTACCGCTAGAACTGCTGCCTAGGCCACCCGATAGCCGGAAACGGAAGGTGGCTAGTGCGGAATATTTCGGTTTCGGGGCAAATCTTTCTGCCACTGCGCGTGTTACTTTAGCATACCATAAGCCTCAACTCTATGCGTACCAAAGGCCTTTTCAATTTCGGTCCGGTTTTCGGGTATTTCTTTCGTAAGAACGACCCAAATCGCACAAGCAACTTCAATTTGCGCACCATGCACTTCATCAACAAGCTCTCTATGAGCATGTTCCTGGTGGCTTTCATCGTGCTGCTGTACCGCTGGTTTATCCGCTAGGCTCTAGCGTTTTTCAATAGAATACCGTCATGCTCCCTTCCCGGGTATGGCGGTTTTTTTATGTATAGCGTTACTTCGCTCTTATGAACATCGAAGAATTCCGCGACTACTGCCTGCTGAAAGCCGGCGTAACTGAAGAAACGCCCTTCGGCCCCGAAACGCTGGTGTTTAAGGTTGGCGGCAAAGTATTCGCCCTCACCGACATCGATACGTTCGGCAGCATCAACCTCAAATGCGACCCGGAGCGCGCCCAGGAACTGCGCGAGCAATACGACTACGTACTACCCGGCTACCACATGAACAAGAAGCACTGGAACACGGTGCTCATCGGGACGGGCGCATCCGTAGGCCTCTTGCGCGAGCTGATTGACCATTCCTATGACCTCGTGCGGGCTTCGTTGCCCAGAAAGCAGCGGGAAGAGCTGGCCGAAGCCGAAAACCAGGCAGAATAAAGCTGGGATGCTGGCCTAGTGCGTTGTTAGTCAACGACGTATCCGGTGCGGGCGGGAGGCCAGGCAGGGGTGGGCTGGTCGGCCATTTCCAGAAGGGTGGTTTCTATCATTTGACTCATGGTGTTCAGGGCCAGGTCGTTGGGCTCGGTGCCAAAAGGCTCTTCAATTTCCCCGATAATGGCATCCAGCGCCATAAACGTGTAGCCAATAAATACTACAATCAGTGGTGTGGCCCAGCTGATGCTTTCCACCAACCCAAATGGCAACAGGAAGCAGTAGAGGTACACGGTGCGGTGTAGCAGCACGCTGTACGTGTAGGGCACGGGGGTGCTGGCCAGCCGTTCGCACCCGCCCACAATGTCGGAGAGCTGGTTGAGGTTGCGGTCGAAGGCCAGTTGGGTGTTGGTATCGAGGTGGCCGGTTTCGCGGGCTTGCTGTAGCCAGCGGCCCATTTCGCGCAGCAACAGCATGGGCCGGAAATGGGCCTGCTGAACCGTGTAGGCCAGCTCCGGCGGCAGCAGACGCTGCAGATCGGCCGCCGGATCAGTGTGGCGGAGCTGGTGGCGCAGGGTGTGGGTGAAGGCAATGAGTAGCCGCACAAACTGCGTAACCGGCGCCGAGCTAGCGGGGTAGCCGCTCATGGTGAGGGCCTGCCGCGCCAAGGAACGGGTATCGTTGAGCAAGGCGCCCCAAAGTTTGCGGCCTTCCCAGTATCTGTCGTAGCTCACGTTGTTGTAGAAGCCAAGGAAAATGGCCAGCGCTACGCCAAATAGCGTAAATGGCGCGGCCGTAAGCGGCACTCGGTGCTGAAAAATGGTGCCGTGGAAGTACGTTACGCCCAACGATACCACAAACAAAATCAAGAGGCGCGGCAACACCTGCGGCAGCACGGAGCCCTGCCACACAAACAGCATGCGAAACCAGTTGTATCTCGGTCGGATAATCATAGGCCCGCTTACGGACAACGGGCCAACTTGGCCGGTGCTTTTCTGGAGGTGCCTTGCTTCGGCAGCTCGCCCGGCATAGCCAAGCAGAACGGTTTTGAAGAAGGTAGTAGAAAGAAAAAGGCTCGGCAGACGAATCCGACGAGCCTTTTTTCTAAAACGACTGGCCTAGGCCACTTACACGACCACGTTCACCATGCGGCCGGGCACTACAATGATTTTCTTGGCCTCTTTGCCTTCGGCGAAGCGGGCCAGAATATCGGTAGCACGCACGGCGGCCTCGATTTCGGCGGCGGTGGCAGTAGCCGGGAACTGCAGCTGCTCGCGCACCTTGCCGTTGATGGCTACTGGGTAGTTCACGGTGTCTTCCACCAGATATTCCTCCTTGAACTCGGGGTAGCTGGCCGTGCTGATGCTGCCAGCCGGGTGGCCTAGCAGCTGCCACAGCTCCTCCGCTAGGTGCGGCGCATACGGCGACACCAGTACCACCAGCGGCTCCAGAATGGCGCGGTTATGCGTGTTCAGGGCCGTCAGCTCGTTTACCGTAATCATCAGGGCGCTGACGGTGGTGTTGAACGAGAACTTCTCGATGTCCTCTTCCACCTTCCGAATGGCCTTGTGCAGGGCCTTCAGCTCGGCGGGCTTGGGAGCCTCGTCGGTTACCCCGAAGTCGCCATCCTGGGGGTGGTAGAGACGCCAGAGCTTCTTAAGGAAGCCCGCCACGCCGCTCATGCCGTTGGTGTTCCATGGCTTGTATTGCTCCAGCGGCCCGAGGAACATCTCATACAAACGTAGCGCGTCGGCTCCATACTGATCTACAAGTACGTCAGGGCTTACCACGTTGAACTTGCCCTTCGACATCTTCTCGACTTCCCAACCACTTACATAACGGCCATCATCTTCGAGAATAAACTCAGCCGAAGCGTAGTCAGGGCGCCACTTCTTGAAGGCTTCGGTGTCCAGAACATCGTTATTCACAATGTTCACATCGACGTGCAAAGCGGTGGTTTCATGCTGGTCTTTCTTGCCAAGTGTAACGAACGTGTTGGTGCCGTTGATACGGTACACGAAGTTCGAGCGGCCCAGGATCATGCCCTGGTTGATGAGCTTCTGGAAGGGCTCAGCGGCCGTTACCAGGCCTAGATCTTTGAGGAAGAGATGCCAAAAGCGGGAGTAGAGCAAGTGGCCCGTAGCGTGCTCTGCACCACCGAGATATAAGTCTACATTCTGCCAATACTGCTCGGCTTCCTGGCCTACAAAACGCTCGTTGTTTTGTGGGTCCATGTAGCGCAGGTAGTACCACGAGGAGCCGGCCCAGCCGGGCATGGTGCTCAGCTCGTACTCGTACTGGCCTTTGTACTTCCAGTCTTTGGCGCGGCCCAGGGGTGGCTCGCCGGTTTCGGTGGGCTTGTACTCATCGATTTCCGGGAGCACCAGCGGAAGGTCGGCTTCAGCTACGCCGTAGGCCACTCCATCCTTATAGTAAATCGGGATAGGCTCACCCCAGTAGCGCTGGCGGCCAAAGATGGCGTCGCGGATACGGAAGTTGGTTTTGCCCTTTCCAATGCCGCGCTGCTCCAGCTCCTGAATCAGGATTTGGGTAGCCTCTTTGTAACCTTTGCCTTCGATGAGGCCGTGCAGGTAGGTGCCTTCCTTGGTCGGGTCGGCCTGTTCCTCGATTTGCTGCTGATCTACCACCTGCACGATGGGCAAGTCGAAGTGCTTGGCAAATACGTAGTCGCGCTGGTCGCCGGAGGGTACGGCCATTACGGCGCCGGTGCCGTAGCCCGCCAGCACGTAGTCAGCAATCCAGATCTGAATGGGCTCCCCGCTGAACGGGTTGAGGCCGTAGCTGCCAGTGAAAGCACCCGAAACGGTTTTGGTATCGGCCATCCGGTCGCGCTCCGAGCGGCGCTTGGTGGCATCAATGTATTCCTGAATAGTTTCCTGCTGCTCCGGCGTCGTCAGCTCTTTCACCAGCTCGTGCTCCGGGGCCAGCACCAGGAACGTAGCGCCGTAAATAGTGTCCACGCGGGTGGTGTAGACCTTGATTTGGGCGCTTTCGTGGCCTTGCACCGAGAAGGTCACTTCGGCCCCAATAGACTTGCCAATCCAGTTACGCTGCATCTCCTTCACCGCCTCGGGCCAATCGATAGTGTCGAGGCCTTGCAGGAGGCGGTCGGCGTAGGCAGTGATGCGCAGGTTCCACTGCGGCATCAACCGACGTTCCACGGGGAACCCTCCGCGCTCGGAGAGGCCATCTTTCACCTCATCATTCGAGAGCACCGTGCCTAGGCCCGCGCACCAGTTCACGTAGGTGTCTGACTGGTAGGCCAGTCGGTAGGGGTGCACGGCCAATAAGCGCTGCTTTTCGCTCATCATCTGCCACTGGCCCGCCGTGAAATCGTGGCGCTCTTCCTCGTCGCCGGCGGCGCGCAAGCCCCGGCTACCACCTTCGGCGAACTTGTCGAGGAGGGTTTTCAGCGGCTCGGCGCGGTCGGTATCGAGGTTGTACCAACTATTGAACAGCTTTAGGAAGATCCATTGCGTCCATTTGTAGTAGCTGGGGTCGGAGGTACGCACTTCGCGGCTCCAGTCGTAGCTAAAGCCCAGCGAGCTAAGCTGTTCGATGTAGCGGGCAATGTTCTCGCGGGTGGTTTTCTCAGGGTGCTGGCCGGTCTGGATGGCGTACTGCTCGGCGGGAAGGCCAAACGAGTCGAAACCCATGGGGTGCAGCACGTTAAAGCCCTGCAGCCGCTTGTAGCGCGTGACAATATCGGAGGCGATGTAGCCGAGGGGGTGGCCTACGTGCAAGCCCGCGCCGCTGGGGTACGGGAACATGTCCAGCACGTAGTATTTGGGCTTCTCGGAGGCGTTATCGGCCTTGAAGGTGTTGTGCTCTTTCCAGTGGGCTTGCCACTTCTTCTCGATATCCTGGGGATGGTAGCCGGGCATGGGCAGTCGGTAATACGATGGTTCGGAACGGGCGAAATTACGGAAAAACAGGCGCGACTGGGCTTTTTTGTATAAGTATGGGGCCGTAAGAAGTAAAAGACGGGCCCGTAGCGTATAGCCGAAACAGCATACAGAAGAAATTACTGATGCTGAACGGTATAGAGACGCAACATCCTGCGTCTTCGTGTAGAACGATAATCAGAACAACTGCCCCAGTCCGATTCGAGGTACATACCTTCTGCAACGCCTGTACGCCACAAGTGCGTCTCTACACCATTTACCATACGCAGCCTCTGCTAGCACAAGCCAACACTGGCCTAGCTCAGCCGTAAGGAATGAGACCCACTTAAACCCTGCTGCTGTTGCATTATATCACTATTCTGCTCCGCTTCCTGCGTCAACGGTTTGATCTGCTAGATGACACCGCCGAGCCGCACGTAATTGAGGAAAGCGTTGAGTCGAGCACTTCGTTCAAGGGGACCAATCTGTGGGTGCTCATCTTCGCCATCTTGATTGCCTCGGTGGGGCTGAACGTAAACTCGACGGCCGTCATCATCGGGGCCATGCTGATTTCGCCGCTCATGGGGCCGCTCGTGACGCTGGGCTACAGCGCAGCTACCAACAACCCCGATTTGCTGCGTCGGGCCATCCGAAACCTGGGGCTGGCCATTGGTATCAGCCTGCTCACGTCCACGCTCTACTTCCTGCTGACGCCTCTGGAAGGGGCACAGTCGGAGCTGCTGGCCCGCACCGAGCCCACCATCTGGGACGTGCTTATAGCCTTATTTGGTGGCCTAGCCGGCGCCGTAGGCCTCACGCGCCGTGAGAAAAGCAACGTCATTCCGGGTGTGGCTATTGCCACCGCCCTCATGCCGCCGCTGTGCACTACGGGCTACGGCCTAGCCTCGGGGCACTGGCAATATGCCTTGGGAGCGTTCTACCTGTTTTCCATTAACTGCGTGTTTATCACGCTGGCTTCGTTTCTGGTGATGCGCCTGCTGCGCCTGCCGCCGCACCGCTTTCAGCACGAGCAACAGGCCAAGCGGGTGCGCCGGCTTATGCTGCTGGCAGCAGTAGTGGTGGCGGCGCCCAGTGTGTGGCTAGGCTACCGGATTGTGCAGCGCTCGGTGTATGAGCACGCCGCCGAGGATTTCGTGCGGGAGCAGCTTAATTTCCCGGGTACCTATGTGGTGACGCGCCAGATTGATGCCCGCCGCCGCCGCATCAATGTGCTGCTGGTGGGGCCCACCGTCGATTCGGCACGCCTGGGCATGGCCAGCCGTCAACTGGCCCGGTACCGCCTGACGCCCACCAACCTCACCATCCGGCAGGGCCTACAGGCCTACGACTCGCTGGATGCGCAGGCCTTGCGCCAAAACCTGCTGGAAGATGTGCGCGCCCGCCAGAACCAGTCGCAGCTAAGGTCGGAGGCGGAAATAGCGCATCTCCAGCAGCTGGTGGCCACGGCTCAAACGGTGCTGCCCGCTTCCGAGGCGCTGCTGCGCGAAGTAAGGGTAGAGCACCCCGCAGTACGCCGGTTGGCGCTGGGCCAGCTGCTGCGTCCCGCTATTCAGCCCGATTCCTTGCCCGCAGATACGGTGCTGGTAGTTAGTGTAGAAGCGCGGGTTCCCGTGCCTGCTACGGAGCAGGAGCGGCTGGTGCAGTGGCTCCGGGCGCGCACCAACCGCAGCCAAGTAGAACTGCTGGTACTGCCGCCTGCCCCTGTTCGGAAGCTAGCGCCGCTGCAGCCCCGCGCCAGCGGTCAGGTGGCCCCGGTGCCAAAGAAATAAGCTGCTCCGGACTAGGTATGAACTTACGTACTCAGCAAGGTGCGGCCGTCCCAGGTACCCTCGGTGCTCAGCACCCGGAAGCGGGCAAACAGTTCCTCGCCGTACCATTTCTCCTGGCGAGTGAGCCGGATAACTTCCTTGTGCTTCTCGCTGCGGTAAGCGTAGTCTTGCATAGCCTGTGCCGATTCCCAGAGGCTCACGGTGGCCTGCCGCACCACGGGCAACTCGCCTAGGCCTATAGCGGCCCGCACGCCGGGCGCATCGGCTATGGTAGCGCTGGTGGGGGCCACATAGCGCCAGAAGCGGGGCGTTTTCTGCCACCGGATGGAGGCGCGGGTGAGTACGGCCACGGGCCCGCCCTCCGGACTCAAGTCTTCAGAGGCGTAGTCGAACGGATTAACCCCATCCCACAGCCCATGCGACTTAATAGGAGCCAGTTGGGCAGTCCAGATTTCCTGGGTGCGCTCCAGATACTGCTGCCACAGCGGATGGGTGGTGAAAAACGCCTCGGCGGCATCAGCGGAGTCCCATACGGCCATGAAGCCGTAGCGGTGCAGGTTGGGCAGGGCGCCAAAGCCGCCCGCGCCGCTACCCAGCAGCTTCTGGAAGCGCAACCCAGGTACCCGCTGCAGTGGCCGTTGCGCGGTACCCATCTGAGCCAGTCCCCACCGAACGTTGCCCGGCTTCAGCGTAAGAATAGAAAGAGTTGTAAGCAACTGAACAAGAGTTAAAAAAGAACGGCTCAGCACCCTCCGTGAAAAACAGGGGCTTCTGCGGGAACCGTCGTCAGCACGAAGTAAGGAACTATCACCCGCCCGTAACAACAAAAAAGGGCCGGAATTGCTTCCGACCCTTACACTTGTGTCGAGTGGCCTAGGGCTACTTTACATTCACTTTAGCGTGCTCATTTACGTCATCCGACGTAGCCCGCTCCCCAGTGGCTAGGGCTTTCACGTAGGCCACGGCCTGGGTAAGCATGCTGCTGGGGGTATCCCAATACTCGCCTTTTTCAATTTCCACTTTCAGGATCATGATGTTGGGGTCGTCTTTGCCTTTCGCGAACCAAGCGCGCATCGGCTCACTCCAGAGCTTGTCGATTTCGGCCTGGTCGCGGTAGGCGTTGGCGCGGCCCGATACCGACACGTACACATTGTCTTCGGGCTTGCCGTAGCTCAGGTTTACGTGGCTGTCTTTCTTGACTTCGTATACCTTGGCTGAGTCTTTATCGGTCAGGAACACGAGGGCGCTGCTGCCGTCGGGCTTTTGGGTATACATGGGGCGGCTGCGCAGGCTGCCGTCGTTGTCCTGGGTCGTGAGCATAGCGATGCGCACATCCTTAATCTTATCGAGCAGTTTGGACAGGTCGTTTGTTACGGGCGATGAAGAAGACATAGTTGGGGTGTTTTGAAGGAACAGAAAGGATAGCAGGCGGCCGTTACGATAACTGAGTAGGGCCGTTGACTTGTTTCCTTTACGGTTGAGCCCCGCCTCGGGTTGGCACTACGGTTGAGCCTCTGCCTCAATTTTGCCGTACTTTCCGCTACCCATGAATTTCCTCGCCCACCTGTTGCTCTCCGGCTCGCCGGCCACCACGCCCGATTACGATGATATCGTGGTCGGCAACTTTGCCGCCGAAGCCGTGCGCGGCCAGGCCGGACTACTGGCCTACACGCCCGCCGTGCAGCGCGGCATCCGGCTCCACCGCTTCATCGATACTTTCACCGACAGCCACCCCGTAGTACGGCGCACGACTGCCCGCCTGCGCGAAGCCGGACTCGGCAAGTGGGCCGGCGTGGTATCCGATGTGGCCTACGACCACCTGCTGGCCCGCGACTTCTCCCAGTACCACTACGATGCCGCCGAACCACTCCCGGCCTTCGCCCAACGCCAATACGCCCTGCTGCACGCCCGCCGCCACGAGCTGCCGGAGCGCCTGCAACAGATGTTGCACTATATGCGCCAGGGCGACTGGCTCACCGGTTACGCCCACCCAACTGGCCTAGAGCAAGCCTTGTTAGGCCTCTCGCGCCGCGTACCCGCCGCCACGGTGCTAGCCTCCGGAGCAGCGGCGTTTCTGAAGGAACTGCCAGCGTATGAGGCGGATTTCGCGGAGTTTTGGCCGGAGTTGAGGGCGGCAGTTCTATTGCATGTTGGGCAGAATTTTAAATAATTATGTACCAATGAAAAAGAGGCAAAAGGAAATACCGGGCTCAATAGTTAAAGTGGCATTTGACAAAAAATATCACATTTATGCTAGGGTGCTCAACTATGGAGATTTAGCTTTCTATGATCGTAGGTTTGATTACGATGCGACTGATTTAGAGGCTGTTATTCGTTGTCCTATTATATTCAAATCTATAGTTAATGAAGGTGGTGTAAAGCATGGTCGTTGGCCCATAATAGGACTATTGCCATTAGAAGGGAAATTGCAGGAGTCTAAATACTGTCTCGGAAGGTATAATGCAGATAGTTGTAATACTTATATAAATGGTGTTGTTCACCACAATGTGCCACTTGCTAATTGTAAAGGAATGGATGACGGAGGAGTATGGAGCCCTGAATTAATAGAAGAACGTATTAGAGACTTTTATAATGGGACGCCCAATTACTGGGTAGAACGGTACGCTCAGTTGTGGACTAAATCAGACACCAGTAATTAACAATTTTGGATAATAAAAACGGGGCCACGTGGCCCCGTTTTTATTAGCTAAGTAAAGCAACGTCAGCCTAGTGCTGGTGGCCGCCTTCGCCGTGTACGTGGCCGTGGTCTAGCTCTTCGCGGGTGGCTTCACGTACTTCGGCTACTTTGCCGTCGAAGTGCATGACCATGCCGGCGAGGGGGTGGTTGAAGTCCATTTTGATGGTATCGGCACCGATATCCACGATTTTGCCTTGCATGTGGTGGCCCTGGTTGTCGGCCATGGGCAGGAAGTTGCCTACCTGCACCATCTCGTCGTCGATTTTGCCGTCGATTTCGAATACGTTTTTCGGGATGTCCACCACGGCCTGCTGGTCGTAGTCGCCGTAGGCCTGCTCGGGGGTGAGGGAGAAGTTGAACGCGTCGCCGGCCTGCTTGCCGTCGAGCTGTCGCTCAAACTCTTCGGGTAGGCCACTCTGGCCGAACAAGAACACCATCGGCGCATCTTCTTCGGCCGATTCTACGAGAACTTTCTCCTGGTTTTCGTCGGTCACACTTAGGTCGTAGGTGATGGTGACGACTTTGTTGGGGCTGATCTGGGCCATAATACTGGAAAGGACGCGGGCGTCCGGGGGATGGGTGAGAAATAGGTTCGGCTGGCTAGTTACGGAAATGACCGCTAAAAACGAGCCTCGAACCCCTTGTCATACTTGAACCCGGCCGGGGGAGTTGTGGCTATGCAAAATTTTGGCATTGCCTAACAGGGTTATTCGCTGGCCGTTAAGCTCAGGAATACCTCTGTATATATCACGTACGGCCTTATTGGCCCTTCCCTCGGCTTTCTTATGAAAAATTTCCTTCCTGCCCTCCTGATGGGCGGCGTGCTACTGGCCGGCTGCCAGTCCAACTCCTCCAACACCGAGAACAGCACCCCGGCCACCCCGCCCGGCGACTCCACCGCCACCGTGCCCGCCACCACCGATACCGTGGCAACCATCGGTAGCCCGAAGCTGCTGCACACCCTCGATGAGGCCCAAAACACCCCCGATGGCCTGGCGGTGGCGCCCAACGGCAGCCTGATTTTGTCGGTGCCCAACCTGGCCAACAACTCCTACCCGGCGGTGCTAATGGAGATGACCGATACCAGCCTCAAGCCCTACCTCACCAACCTGCCCGTGGAGCCCACCACCAAAAAGGCCGCGCCCATGGACCTGGCATTCGGGCCCGATGGCAACCTCTACTATGCCGAAAACCAGTACGAAAACAGCAAAGATTTCAAATCTCGGCTGATGCGGGTGCGGGTGCAGAACGGCAAGCCTGGCAAAGTGGAAACGGTGGTCGATAACTTCGCCCTGGCCAATGCGGTGCTCTGGAAAGGCAACACGCTCTACGTGACCGACAGCCAGTGGGACATGCCCGACAACGACAAGGGCAGCGCCATTCTGCACTTCACGCTGGCCGAGCTCAGCAAAGGCCCCATTCACCTCAAGCCCAAAACCAAAGACCCGCACGTGCTGGCCATGTTCACGACCACCGTCAACGAAACCGGCGTGGATAATGGCGCCGATGGCCTCGACTACGACAGCCAGGGCCGCCTCTACACCGGCTCCTTCGGCGACGGTAAGTTCTACCGCGTCACCCTCAAGCCTGATGGCAGCCTAGATAAGCAGGAAACCCTCACGCTCACCGGCAAGCAAATCCCCTGCATCGACGGCCTGATCATCGACCGCAAAACCGATAAGGCCTACGTGTGCAACTCCCGCGAAAACGCCATTGAAGTAATCAACCTCAACGATAATTCCGTAACCACCCTCGCCCAAAACGGCGACACCGACGGGTCAGGTGGCCTACTAGACCAGCCTGCCGAAGTGCTGCTGAAAGGCAACCGCCTCTACATCTCCGACTTCGACAAACCAGAGAAGAATTTCATCAACAGGAAGTCCGACGCCCCGCACACTATGTCGGTGATTGACTTTAAGTAGGAGAGTAGCAAGTAAGAACACCAAATAAAAAAGAACGTCATCCTGAGTGCAGCGAAGGATCTTGCGTGCTGATGTTGAGTTACCATTACAACACCAGCACGCAAGATCCTTCGCTGCACTCAGGATGACGTTCTTGTAAAGCTCGCGACATACTTTGACGCCGCTCAGCCTGACTGCTCTATTTTAGGCCTAGGCCTATTTATCCAGCTCCTCGCGCCATACGGCTACGAATGGCTCTTCATCCTCGATGCGGTAGGCGCAGCGCATCACGTTGGTATTGCTCTCGATTGCTATGTTGCCATCCGTATCAATAGCAATGAAGCCTTTATCGCCCTTGAGGTCTTCTGCGCGGAGCTGCACGGCTTCTTTGCAGGCCTCCTGCACGCTCAGGCCTTTATATTTGACGAGGGCATAGACTTCATGAGCCAGAGCACCGCGGAGTAGCACTTCACCATCGCCGGTGCAGGACACGGCGCAGGCTTCGTTGGCAGCGTAGGAGCCTCCGCCAATTACGGGGCTGTCGCCGACGCGGCCTTTGCGTTGGCCTTCAATACCCCCTGTGCTGGTGGCCACGGCAAGGTTGCCATCCTGGTCGAGGGCTACGGCGCCTACGGTGTCTTTTTGGGGCACTTTGGCTTCATCCATCACTATTTCCAGCCATTCTTGGCGGGTTTTTTCCGTCTCAAAATAATGCACGGCCTCCATGGTCAGGCCATGCTCCAGAGCAAACTCAATGGCGCCATCGCCGGAGAGATACACATGCTCGCATTTCTCCATTACGGTACGCGCTAGGGTAACGGGGTTTTTGACATAGCGCACGCTATTTACGGCGCCAGCTTGCAGCGTACGGCCATCCATGATGGAGGCGTCCATCTGCACTTCGCCCTGTAGATTGAGGCTGCTGCCTCGGCCCGAGTTGAAGTTCTCGTTGTTTTCGAGGCTGTTCACCGTAGCCTCCACAGCATCCAGCGCGCTACCCCCGCGATGCAAAATTTTCCACCCGGCCTTCAGAGCCGCCTGAAGGCCTTCGCGCAGGGCGGCTTCCTTCTCTGGGGAAATACTACTGGGGTCCATAGTGACGGCGCCACCGTGCAGTACTAAGGCATATTTCGGCATGACTAGGACAGTTTTTAGAGAATAATATGCCGTCCTTACGCACAAAAAAAAAGCCCCGTTCACAATGACAGGGCTTTTCAGTGTAAGTACGAAGAGAAATCTGAACGTCCGAATAAATACGGAGCGACAGTGAAGTTGTAAAGTTGTGAGTTGAACGTTTGAGTGGGCTTAGGCCACCTCGCGCAACACTTACTATACTTATTGCAGCTCCCAGGCGGTGCGGTAGGCCCCGATGCTTTCTACATAGTCGAGGAAGGCTTTGTAGAAGGGGTGGGAGCCGAGGGTGCTGGAGTCGCCCACAAGGAGGAGCTTGCGGCGGGCGCGGGTCATGCCTACGTTCATGCGGCGGATATCGGAGAGGAAGCCGATTTCACCCTGGGTGTTGCTGCGCGTGAGGCTGATGGCAATGATGTCGCGTTCCTGGCCCTGGAAGGAATCGACGGTGCCAACACTGAGCATTCGGTGCTCCATGAGGCCCGCCAGCTCGTCGTTTTCCTCTACCGCATCCTTCAAATAATTGATTTGGGCGCGGTAGGGGGCAATTACACCGATGGTGAGCAGGTCCTCGGTGTGGTCGGCCTGGTCGTAGGGTTCTAGCAGTTGCGCGAGGCGCTTCAGGAGTAGGTCGGCTTCCTCGGGGTTGGCGGTGGAGCGGCTGTCTTCGATGGTGATTTCCTGGAAGCCGAAGCCGGCCGTATCCAGAAATTCCACGGCCATGTCGGGGGCGAAGCGCAGGTCGTAGTCAGGCAGGTCGGCGTGGGCCACGCTGGGCGCGGCTTTCAGGCGGCCTTCGTAAAACTGCTCCGAGCTAAACGCCATAATCTGCTCGTGCATGCGGTATTGCACTTCCAGCATGCGGGCCGTGTTGGGCTGGCGCTTGATGCACTTCTCGAACAACGTTTCGCGTAGGCCACCCTGAGCGGCTTTCTCGCTCTTCACCGTCGGGGGCAGCTGCTGATGGTCGCCGGCCAGCACTACGCGGTTCGCCTTCGTGATAGGAATCCAGCAGCCGGGCTCCAGGGCCTGAGCAGCTTCATCAATGAAGACGGTTTCGTAAGTGAGGTGGCGGATGGCGCGGTTGGAGGCGCCTACCAAGGTGCACGTAATCACCTGCACCTGCTCCAGGAGGTCCTCCGTGATGTAGCGCTCCAGCTGGTCCGACTCCTGCAGCAGCAAGTGCGCCTGCTCCTTCAGGTGGCGGCGCTGCTCACGCTCCTCCCAGCCAAAGTGGCGCTTGAATTTGCTGGCCTGCTCGCGGTACTGCTCCGCGGTCTGACGCATGCTTTTCAGCTCGGCGTAGCTCTTGTGGTTCATGATCTGGGCATCCAGCGTGTGCTGGAGCAGCAGGTCAGACACCCGCGAGGGGTTACCCATCCGAATTACGTTTACGCCGCGTTCGGCCAGCTTTTCCGTCAGCAAATCCACGGCCGTGTTGCTGGGGGCGCACACCAGCACCCGCCGCTCGCGCCGAATGGTTTCCAGAATGGCCTGCACCAGCGTAGTGGTTTTGCCGGTGCCGGGAGGGCCGTGGATGATAGCCACATCCTGAGCCGCCAGCACGTGACGCACGGCGGCAATCTGGGAGTCGTTGAGCGGGCTGGGATAGTAGGGCTGTACTTCGCTTTCGGGCTTGTACCGGGCGGGTTTGGCACCCAGCAGCACGTCGCGCAGCTCGGCAATGCGGCCCTCGTAGGCACCCATCACTTTGCCCAGGGCGTACTCCATCTCGCGGTAGCTCACCTCATCGAAGGTCAGATCTACGCCCAGCTTGCCTTCTTCCACCCAATCCGGAAGGTCTTCCTTGGTGGTGGCCAGCAGGATTTTATTGCGCTTTACGCTGGTAATAACGCCGTTAAGCGTAGGCCTGTCTGAGCCCGAGCGGCCGGGAATGTTGCCGAACAGCGCAGCGTTTTTGCCTACTTGGAACAGGTGTAGGCCACCCAAATTAGCGGGGCGTTCCAGCTCCAGCACAAGCTTGCCGCCGAAGCCGATGTCTTCCTTGGTTATTTTGACGGGGTACCACGTCAGGCCGCGCTGCTGGCGCTCCGCAATGGAAGCCTTAGCGCTCTTGATTTTGAATTGTTCGAGGTCCTCCTGCTGCTCCAGCTTCATGAGGGCCTCTACCTTGCGCAGCTCTTTTTCCAGCGCGTAAGGGTCGGTAAATGTAGGTTGTTCAGACAAAAGAAGGGGTATTTGGAGATTCGTTGATAACAACGAAACAGGCAAAAGAGTGGCCGAAGGTCGGAGGGATTTTTGGAAGTAGGAGTGATGCAGGTATTTAGTTATAGCTCAAGCTTCGAGTATAACACCTTTGCACTCTGCCATCACGATCAAAGAAAAGTAAGTACAGTACTGACTTGTCAAAATCGGAAATAATGTTTCGTCGGGCCAATGGATATGCTTCTATATCACTCACCTCTGCTAGCAGAACATCATTGTCCAACTGGGAGAACATAACGGCTAAACAGCCTTTTTCAGCACCGGGAAGCTTTGTTAGGTTAGTACTGAAAGGGAAGTGAGTAGCCCTGTGAGGTGTAGCTTGCTCTAATGTGATTAAAGAATCTAATAACAGCCGTTCCTTTTGGTAGCTTGAGTAACCCCATCGTTTGGCAAGCTGTTCAGTGAAAATACTTTGGGGAAACGATACAAGGCTATCAAATACTATGACACATGGTTGGTTCCACTCTTTTATCTCCGGACTGTTTATAATGTGCAGAAAAGCCGTTTTATAGAGTTTTTCTGGGGTAGAAGGACCTGTCTGCCCGTAACTAAACAGCGGAAGTATGCCCAGCGTGAAAATCAGAAGTCGCTTCATGATAAAACTCTGAGCTTAATACAGCACTCTTATACAAGCCGAAGTTATTAAAGCTATAACGTATACTCTACACTGCATCTGCTAAGCATAGAATTAAAGACTGAAGTCTTATGGCACTTCAGCTATTCTCGGTAACCCACACAATACTATGCAACCATCCACCCAAGAGCAAACCGATAAAGAGAAACAACTTGCGGCTACCGCGGCCATGCGCTGGGTGCGCGATGGTATGGTGATAGGCCTAGGAAGCGGCAGTACAGCCGCGCAGTTCATCACGCTGCTAGGGCAGGAACTGCGCGATGGCAAACTGCGCATACAAGCCACCGCTACGTCCGTGGCAAGCGAAACGCTGGCGCGCAGCTTCGGAATTCCGCTGCTGGAGCCACGGCGGGGGCTTCGGTTTGATCTGACCGTTGACGGAGCCGATGAGCTTGACGACCAGCTGCGCCTTATCAAAGGCGGGGGCGGGGCGCTGCTGCGGGAAAAGGTACTGGCCACAGCTTCCGACTACCTGCTGATTATTGCCGACTCCTCTAAGCTGGTGCCGCAGCTAGGCCAGTTTCCGTTGCCGCTGGAAGTGGTGCCATTTGCGCTGCCTTGGGTGCTGGATGCGGTGGACGCGCTGGGCGGCGCGCCTACAGTGCGTCCGGATAAACAGAACAACCAGGAAATGGCGCGCACCGACCAAGGCAACCTGCTGGTGGACTGTCATTTCAAGGCACTGGCAGACCCCGAGCAGCTGGCGCTCCAACTGCAGGCTATTCCCGGCATCGTAGAGCACGGCCTGTTTCTGGGCCTAGCAAGTGCCGTGCTGATAGGAAAGGGTGAGCAGGTCGTAGTCAGAAAAAGAGGAGCAGAGCCTGTAAATGCCATGCAATTCACTGAGCTTCCCTAAGCTGGCATGGATAGTTAGTTGCCACATAAAACATCATGCTGAGCCGTAGACGAAGCATCTCTACCGCTTCATTGCAGAGGCCTAGGCCATTTGATTAGTCAGAGGTAGAGATGCTTCGACAAGCTCAGCATGACGGTTATTTTGACAAAGTCAGCAGGCGAGATGCTTCGCTTGCGGCTCTGCATGACGTTCTTGTGGCAACTGTCCGCTCTGTAACAGCAAATAACAACCGACTAGAACGACTCTTGGTAAACAACATCAGCAAATGAGAGACGCAACATCTTGCGTCTCTACAACTGAGTTGGCGCGACGATTTGCTAGGCCACCTTTCTGCCTACATCAAGAACTACTTCGGCAGCTTGGACGCGGCTGATTCATCCAAAAACCAATGCAGCTCACCCGTGGTGGGAACAATGAGTTGCGCGGGAAATTCTTCGATGTTCGGTGCCTCGGTCAGGACGCGCTGCACGGCGGCGGCTTTGTCGGGGCCATACACCAGGAAGGCCACGGCTCGCGCCTGATTGAGTAGGGGAGCTGTGAGAGTGATGCGGTATACCTGTTTGTCTTCCAGAAACACTTCCCGGGCGCCCACGCTGGTATCATGCAATACGGGCGTGTGTGGGAACAGCGAAGCTGTGTGGGAGTTGTCGCCGAGGCCCAGCAGCACGAGGTCAAGCTGTACGCTTTCATCGCCAAAAAAACGCTCGATAGTCTGCGTGTAGTTTGCCGCCGCTTCGGCCGGTGAGAGGATCGTATCGATAGCAAACACCTGCTCGGGCGCTATGAGCAGCGGGTCGAGCAGCGTCAGTCGGGCCATGCGGTAGTTGCTTTCCGCGTCGGTATGCGGCACGTAGCGCTCATCGCCGAAGAAGAAGAAGACTTGTTGCCAGTTTACCTGGTCGCGGTAGGCAGGGGAGGCAAGCAGCTCGTAAAGCTTCTTGGGGGAGCTGCCGCCTGATAAGGCCACTGTAAACTTGCCCCGGGCCGCAATGGCCTGGCGGGCTACTTGCACGAAGTAGTCGGCTAAGTGGCCCAGGACTTCATCGGCTAAAGAAAATATGTGCAGCTGCATAGGCCTAGTGCTTGCCGTTGAGAGGGAGCGTGAACCAGTGGAAACCGTCGCGGGCAATGAGGGCTTCGGCTACTTCCGGCCCCCAGGAGTCGGCGGAGTAGTTGGGGAAGCTCTGGCTGGCCCGGCCCTGCCACGAGTTGAGGATGGGCATAATCAGGTCCCAGGCCGCTTCTACCTGGTCGCCGCGCATGAACAGGGTTTGGTCGCCGAGCATGGTATCGAGCAGCAGAGTTTCGTAGGCCTCCGGCGCCTGGCTGGTGTAAGTGCCTTTGTAGTCGAAGACCATGTCCACGGTGTTCAGCATCATGTCTAGGCCAGGGCGCTTGGCCTGCACCTGCAGCCGGATGCTCATCTCGGGTTGAATGCTGATAATGAGGCGGTTTTGCTGCCAGCTCTCGGCGGTTTCGGCCGGGAAAATGCAGTGCGGCACGTCTTTGAACTGCACGGTGATGATAGACGCCGAGCGGTGCAAACGCTTGCCGGTGCGCACATAAAACGGCACACCCTGCCAGCGCCAGTTGTCCACGAAAAACTTGACGGCCGCAAAGGTTTCGGTGTTGGAGGTAGGGTTGGCACCGGGCTCCTCGCGGTAGCCAGGTACTTGCTTGCCTTCCATCCAGCCATCACCGTATTGGCCCCGCACCGCCGATTCGCGCACATCTTCGGGGGCAAACCGGCGCATGGCCCGCAGCACATCTACCTTGCGGTTGCGCACCTCATCGGCAGTGAAATCAACGGGTGGCTCCATGGCCACCAGGCACAGCAGCTGCAGCAGGTGGTTCTGGATCATATCGCGCAGGGCGCCGGCGCCGTCGTAGTAGCCGCTCCGCTCGCCCACGCCTAACTGCTCGGTCACGGAAATTTGCACGTGGTCGATGTAGTTGCGGTTCCAGAGCGGCTCGAACAGGGCATTGGCGAAGCGGAAAGCCATGATATTCTGCACGGTTTCCTTGCCCAGGTAATGGTCGATTCGGTAAATCTGACGCTCGGTGAAAATCTGGCCTAGCAGTTTGTTCAGCTCCCGCGACGACTCCAAATCATGCCCGAATGGCTTTTCGATGACGATGCGCGTGCGTTCGGCATCAGCGGTCAGGCTGCTTTTGGCCAGATTGCCGGCAATAACAGGAAAAAACTCCGGCGCCACAGCCAGGTAGTAAATCACATTGGCCTCTGTATCCCAGTCCTTCTCGTAGCCTTTTATGCGCTTGCTAAACTGCTGATAGGTAGTAGCTTCCTGTACATCCGAAGCCTGATAGACCATATGTTCGGCGAAGTCAGACCACGCCTTTTTGTCGGCTTTGCCTGTGCGCGAAAACTGGTTGATGCCGTCCAGCAACCGGGTGCGGAACTGCTCATCGGAGAGGGGCGTGCGGCCCGTCCCGATGATGGCAAACTGTTCGGGCAGCTGCCCATCCAGAAATAAGTGGTAAAGTGCAGGCGTCAGCTTGCGGGCATTCAGGTCGCCGGTGCCGCCAAAAATGACGAAAATAGTCGGCTGGACTTTCTTATTCGGGCTCATGCGCACGTAGGATGTAGCTGATGATAAAGTAACGGCGGGCAGCCTACTTGTTCGGAATTACGGGCTGCTCCTGCGTATTGTCGGGACCGACCGGCGTGTCTTTCTTGTTGGCCGCGTCCTCGTGCGAAGGCGTCCATTGGGTGTGGAACACGCCTTCGTGGCCGATGAGCTCATAGGTATGCGCCCCGAAGTAGTCGCGCTGGGCCTGGATGAGGTTTGAGGGTAGGCGGGCGGTCCGGAACGAGTCGAAATAGCTCACGGAAGCCGCGTAGGCCGGTAGGGCCAAGCCCGCCGTAATGGCCGCGGCTACTATCGTGCGGGCACCCGGCACCGCCTCCTGAATCAGGGCTGTCACCTGGGCATCCAGCAGCAAGTGTTCCACCGCCGGGTCCTGCTGATAGGCATTGAAAATATCGTTGAGGAAGCTGGAGCGAATAATGCAGCCGCCGCGCCATATTTTGGCAATTTCGGCCAGCTGCAAGCCGTAGCCATACTCCTGCGAAGCCTTCTCGAGCAGGTGCATTCCCTGCGCATACGTTACGACCATGCTGAAGTAAAACGCCTGCTCCAGGCTGCTCAGCAGAGCCTCTTTATCTCCGGCAAGCGCAACAGAAGTGGGGCCATACTGGGCTGCCAGCTTCTCGCGGAGGGCTTTGTACTTGGATAAGTCGCGCAGGGCCACGGCCATATCTACGGTGGGCAGGGGCATTTCCAGGTCCATGGCTACCTGCGAGGTCCACTTGCCGGTGCCCTTGGAGCGGGCTTCATCCTTGATATCGTCGAGCAGTAGATGATCGGTGCCGGGCGCCTTAAACGTGAAGATATCCTTGGTGATATCCAGCAGAAACGACTGCAGCCGGCCTTCATTCCACTGCGCAAACACCTTCCCGATAGCGGCATTATCCAGCCCTAGGCCGTGCTTGAGTACTTCGTAGGTTTCGGCAATAAGCTGCATCAGGCCGTACTCAATGCCGTTGTGCACCATCTTCACGAAGTGGCCCGCGGCGCCCGGCCCAATGTAGGTCACGCACGGCTCGCCGTTCACTTTGGCCGCAATGGCCTCAAACATGGGCTGCATGACCTGGTAGGCCTGTTTGTCGCCGCCGGGCATCATGCTGGGGCCGAAACGGGCGCCTTCTTCACCGCCCGAAATGCCCATCCCGAAGAAGTGCAGGCCCGCCGCTTCCAGCGCGGCCGCCCGGCGGTTGGTATCGGTGAAGTGGGAGTTGCCGCCATCAATGATAATGTCTCCCTGGGCAAGTAGCGGCTGTAATTCGGCAATTACGCTGTCCACGATTTTGCCCGCCGGCACCAGCAGCATAATGGAGCGGGGCGTTTGCAGGCTTTGCACAAAGGCTTGTATCTGAGAAAATCCTTGGACGGGCAGGCCGGCGCCTTCTTCGGCCAACAGGCCTAGCTTGCTGCTGTCTTTATCGTAGCCTGCCACTCCAAAGCCGTGGTCGGCCAGGTTGAGAAGCAGGTTGCGGCCCATGGTGCCCAGGCCAATCATGCCAAACGAAGTAGTTGTAGGCGTGTCGCTCATCATATAGTGTTTTCTTGGTGTGATAGTGGCCTAGGAAGGCAGAAGTGGCGGCGAAAAGCTAGTAAATGTTTATTAACGGGAGGGAAGCCCGCCCGAAAGTACCCAAGCCCCAGGAGCTGAACGGTAGCCTGGGGTGTAGCGGACCGAAACCTGTGAAAGCGTACTCCGGATGCTCTTACGTATGGAGAGGGAATGGGGCCAGCACAACAGCAGGAATCTCAGCAAAACCCTGGAATAGTACCGGTCAGGCCTATCGGGGAGGCGCTTGCTGAAGTCCCAAAATGGCTGCTGATTGCTTCCTGAGAAGTAGGATAGCTGGCCGAGAACCTGCACCTTGGAGTGCCTTGCCTGGAGCTGCGGCAACCTGCCGAGGCGTACGTGCGTCTCAAGCATCTGCCCACTTTTCCTGTGCTCTATGCCCTACCAACCAAACCCAGCCCGCTATTCCTCCATGCTCTACCGGCGCTGCGGCCGCAGTGGCCTACAACTGCCGGCCGTGTCGCTAGGCCTCTGGCACAACTTCGGCGACGTAGATGTGCTCAGTAACTTCCGCGCCATCCTGCACCGGGCCTTCGATAGCGGCGTCACGCACTTCGATTTAGCCAACAACTACGGTCCGCCGCCCGGCTCCGCCGAAACCAACTTCGGCCGTATTCTGAAGGAGGACTTCCGGGGCTACCGCGACGAGCTCATCATCTCCACCAAAGCCGGCTACCACATGTGGGAAGGCCCGTACGGGGAGTGGGGCTCCCGCAAATACCTCATCTCCAGCCTCGACCAGAGCCTCCGGCGCATGAAGCTGGAGTACGTGGATATCTTCTACTCGCACCGCCCCGACCCCGATACGCCCCTAGAAGAAACCATGGGCGCCCTCGACCAGGTGGTGCGCCAGGGCAAGGCCTTGTACGTGGGTATCAGCAACTACCAGCCCGCCGAGGCGGCCCGTGCCCAAGAAATTCTGCGGGAGCTGGGCACGCCCTGTCTGATTCATCAGCCCAAGTACTCGATGTTTGAGCGGTGGGTAGAAGGTGGCCTACTGGATTTGCTAGGCCAGGAAGGCGTGGGCTGCATCCCATTTTCGCCCCTGGCCCAGGGCCTGCTCACCGACAAATACCTCCGCGGCATCCCCGACGATTCGCGCGTGGCGAAAGGCGTGGGCTTCCTCACCGAAACCCAGCTGACGCCCGAACGCTTGAGCCAGATTCAGCAGTTGAACACGCTGGCCCAGGAACGCAGCCAAAGCCTGGCCCAGATGGCGCTATCCTGGATTCTGCGCGATGAGCGCGTGACGTCGGTGCTCATCGGGGCCAGCAAGCCGGAGCAGCTCACGGATTCGCTGAAGTGCCTGGAGAACATCCAGTTCAGTGAGGAAGAGTTGGGCCGAATAGAACAAATTCTGAAGTAGCAATCAGTAGAAAAGTGGCCTAGGCCTATCCCGGCGTGTCATGCATTTGCAACTGCAAGGGATAATACGTCTGGATAGGCATAGGCCACTTTTGCGCAAAAATCAGACTCCGTTAGCGGGTTTCCAGCCCAACCGATGCAGCCGGCAGCCCGGCCGCTGTAGCTCGTAGAGTCATTTTGCCGGCTTTGCCCGTTGATTTCACAATGACGAGTGCGCGGCCCTGCCAGGCGTTGCGCTGGGGGCTTTGGTAACTTTCCAGGCTTCGCGGATTTGCATTGCCGACGCCTACTATGGTGCCAGGGCCCGTCAGCTCAAATTCTAGGGCATTTTCGGCTTTGGGATGTCGTACGCCTTTGCTATCCACCAACTCCACCGTTATGTAGCTCAGGTCCTGGCCATCGGCGCGCAGGGTAGCGCGGTCCGGTGTCAGAGTCAGGCGGCTAGGTTGCGCTGCTGATTGCAGAATGGCCGTACTGACAGATTTTTTGTTGGAATATCCAATGGCCTTTAGCTCGCCGGGCTGGTAAGGCACGCTCCAATTAGCAGTGTATTGGGTGGCGCGGGTGGTGGGCTTGCGGCCCAGGCTTTTGCCATTGAGCAGTAGCTCCACTTCCTCGCACGAGGAATAGACCTCCACCGTAAGCGGCTTGTTTTCCTGGCCTGGCCAGGTCCAGTCGGCCAGCACATCGTGCCATTCCCACTTGCTCCAGTCTTCCTTGTTAGGGTTCAGCGCGAAAGAAGGGGTAGGGGGCTTCACGAACAGCGAAACCTGGCTTTCCTTCCAGAGTGCATCGCGGTAATACGACTGCGGGCGTTTCCAGCCGCAGATGTCAATGTCGCCGCAAAAAGCCAGGTTCCAGGGGTAGAACTCCTGCTTCTGCCAGTAGCCCAGCCACCCAATGCTAGCCTCGCCGATGTAGTCAACCGCCGTCCAGACAAAGTCGCCGATTACGTAGGGATGGTCCTGCACCTCCATCCAGCTGCCAAACGCCTCCAATGGGTACGACTCCGAGCCGAACATCACGCGCTGGGGCAGCCGGGCGTGGTCCTGGGCATAAATATCCGGCTGATGATGGTCGCCGCCGGCCGCATAGTTGTAGCCGGCCACATCCAGCACCCCGAAGTATGGGTCTTTGTCGGGCGCGAGGCCATTTACACCCGCCGTGACGGGCCGTGTGGCATCGAGCGTACGGATGTAGTTGGTCATTTCCTGGGCCGTTTTCACGCCGGCCGGGGTACCGCGTTCCGGAATTTCATTGCCAATGCTCCAAAAGATGATGCTGGGGTGGTTTCGGTCGCGAAGCACCATGCTGGCCACGTCCTGCTGCCACCACTGGTCGAAGTAGAGGTGATAATCGAAAGAATTTTTGCTTTCGCGCCAGCTGTCAAACGCTTCGTCGATAACCAGCATCCCGATCCGGTCGCAGGCCGCGAGCAGGGCCGGGGAGGGTGGGTTGTGGGAGCACCGGATGGCATTGTAGCCGCAGGCTTTCAGCAACTCAATTTTGCGTTCCTCGGCCCGGTCGTAGGCTTTGGCGCCCAGCGGGCCGTTGTCGTGATGAATGCAGCCGCCTTTCAGCTTCAGCGGCTGTCCGTTCAGCTGAAATCCGCGGGTCGCGTCTACCGCAATGGTGCGGATGCCAAACGGCGTTTCTACCTGATCTACCAGTTTTCGGTCCTGATAAACTTCCGTTACGGCCGTGTACAACGTAGGCCTGTCAACGGACCATATGGCGGGTGATTTCACCGACAGAAGTTGGTCAACCGTGGCAGTTTCGCCCGCGGCTACTGTTTGTTTTGATTCCGTACGTGCGGCGGGTTGGCCTTTGGGTCCGCGCAGGCTGGTAACCACCGTAAACTGGGTGGCTTGTCCGCTCTGGTTTACCACCTGGGTTTGCGCCTTCACCTGGGCGCCGTTGGTTGTTACTTCGGGGGTAGTGAGGTACGTGCCCCACGGTGCCACGTGGAGTGGTGCCTGCACCGTAAGCCACACATGCCGGTAGATGCCCGAGCCGGAATACCAACGGCTGTTCTGGCCTTCATTTCGGACCTGCACGGCTAGCACGTTTCGGGCCCCGAGCTTTACCTTGTCGGTGACATCATACCAAAAGCTGGTGTAGCCATACGGGTGGGTGCCCAGCAGCTCGCCGTTCAGCCACACTTCGGCGTTCATATACACGCCATCAAACTGCAGCTGGATATGCTTGCCTTTCTGTGCAATTGGCAGGTCAAACGTTTTGCGGTACCACCCCGTGCCGCCCGTCGTGAAGCCGCCATTGGCCTGGCTGATGGCTTCGGGGCTGAAGGGGGAGCTAGTGCCGAGCAGATCTTCAATGCTCCAGTCGTGGGGCAGGTCGAGCGGACGCCACTTGCTGTCGTTGAAATCGAGCTTCTCAGCGCCTTGCGCTCCGCCGCGGTGAAAGCGCCACCCGGCATCAAACAGGGTAGTTTTGTTGGCCAGCGTTTGGGCTTGCACAGCAGAGGTCAGAAAAGCCAGCGCCAGAGTCAGGAGAGGTTTCATAGAATAGCAGGGAAGGTTGGCCTTCTGGCTAGGCGTTGTTACGATGAACAGATGCAGGTCATCTGGATTGGTAGCGTGCTACCCACGTAGGCCAGTCAGATCAGGTAGCGAAGCTAAGAATTCTGATAGGTAGATGAGGCTAGGCCACCTAGGCCAGTCTGGAAGTGGCCTACGCTCCACTGAGCCAGCCAATGCTTTAGTGAGCAACCTCGTGGGGTGTGCCGTAAAAACTTCCTGCACCGGTGGCTACATAAACCGCCGCAGTTTCTACCTTATGACGATTTCACTTGTCTCCCTGCATGAAAAAAATCTACTACCTACTGGTTGGCTCTCTGCTGGTCAGCTCGCACCTCGCCTCAGCCCAAACCCTGGCTGAAAAAACGAAAGGAATGCAGAAGTTCTCGGGCTTCTTTCCGTTTTACTGGGATGAGAAAGGCGGCCGCATCCTGCTGGAAATCGATAAGCTCGACAAAGAAATTCTCTACGTCAGTACGCTGCCCAATGGGGTGGGCTCCAACGACCTAGGCCTCGATCGGGGCCAGATTGGGCAGACGCGCGTGGTGAAATTTGTGAAGAGCGGCCCCAAGATTCTGCTCCTGCAGCCCAACTACGATTTCCGGGCCGTGAGCCAGAATGCCGATGAGCGCAAATCGGTGGAACAGGCCTTTGCGCAGTCGGTTATCTGGGGTTTCAAGGCCGAGGCGCAGGAAGGAGGCAAGGTGCTGGTTGACCTGACGCCCTTCCTGATGCGCGATTCGCACCAGATTGGCGACAAGCTGGAAGACCTGAAGCAGGGGGCCTACAAGGCCGATGAAAGCCGCTCGGCGGTGTTCATGCCCAACACCAAAGCCTTCCCCGAAAACTCAGAGTTTGAAGCCGTGATTACACTCACGGGCAAAGCCAAAGGCCGCGAAATCAGCTCCGTAACGCCCGATCCGAACGCCGTGACGGTGCACATGCACCACTCGTTCATTCAACTCCCCGACGATAAGTACCAACCCCGCGCCTTCGACCCGCGCGCCGGCTACTACGCCAACGAGTACATGGACTACGCCACGCCCATCGATCAGCCCATCATGAAGCGGCAGCTCGTGCGGCACCGGCTCCAAAAGAAAGACCCCACGGCATCCGTCAGCGACCCGGTAGAGCCCATCATCTACTACCTCGACCGTGGCGCGCCCGAGCCCGTGCGCTCGGCCCTGATGGAAGGCGCCGCGTGGTGGAACCAGGCCTATGAGGCGGCCGGCTACCGCAACGCATTTCAGGTTAAGCTCTTGCCCGAAGATGCCGACCCCATGGACATCCGCTACAACCTCATTCAGTGGGTACACCGCTCTACCCGGGGCTGGTCGTACGGCGCCAGCATCACCGACCCGCGCACCGGCGAAATCATCAAGGGGCAGGTGTCATTAGGCTCGTTGCGCGTACGCCAGGATTTCCTGATTGCGGAAGGCCTGCTGCAACCCTATGAAGATGGCAAACCCACCAGCCCCGAAATGCTGCAAATGGGCGTAGCGCGCCTGCGCCAGCTGGCTGCCCACGAGGTAGGCCACACGCTAGGCCTCTACCACAACTACTCGGCCAGCACCAAAGACCGCTCCTCCGTGATGGACTACCCCATGCCCCGCATCAAAATGCGTTCCGATGGCTCCATCGACCTGAGTGAGGCCTACGGCGTGGGTATCGGCACGTGGGACAAGCGCGCCATTCTGTACGGCTACCAGGATTTCGGCCCGAAAGCCGATGAAGTGGCCGGCCTGAAGGCGATTATGCAGCAGACCTTAGCCGATGGCTACGTATTCATCTCGGATGCCGATGCCCGCGCTGCCGGGGGCGCCCACCCGTACGCCCACCTCTGGGACGAAGGCGCTAACGCAGCCGATGAGCTCAACCGCCTGATGGATGTGCGCAAGCAGCTGCTAGCTCGCTTCTCTGAAAAAGCCCTGGCCCCCGGTCAGCCCATGGCTATGCTGGAAGAAGTGCTGGTGCCCATGTACCTGCTGCAGCGCTACCAGGTAGAAGCAGCGTCCAAGGAAATTGGCGGCCTTTACTATACCTATGCCGTGAAAGGCGACGGCCAGACTATCACCAAATTCGTGGAGCCCGCCGAGCAGTGGAAGGCCTTTGATGCCCTTATGCGCACGATTTCGCCTCGGGAATTGGCCCTCTCCGAAGAGCTGCTGACTAAGATTCCGCCGCGCCCCGTGAACTACGGCCGCTCCCGCGAAACCTTCCCCAGCCGCACCGGCCTCACCTTCGACCCCACCAGCGCCGCCGAATCGGCGGCAGCTACTACCCTGGAGTTCCTGCTGAACCCTCAGCGCGCCGCCCGCCTCGAAGAGTACCACGCCCGCCATACGGAGCAACCTGGACTAGCCGCCGTGCTCGACAAACTGCTGGATCAAACCTGGCGCAGCAAGCCGGAAGCCGGCTACTCGGGGGAGCTGCAGCGCCTGGTAAACACCCTCACCCTGCAGAAACTGCTGGCCCTGGCCGCAGCCTCACAAGCCCCTGTGAATGTGAAAGCCTTGGCTGCTTTGAAAGTAGAAGAGCTGAAAAAGCAGCTGCAGAAAGAGCAAAAGTCAGGCAAAGACGAAGGCCGCAAAGCCACCGCCTTCGCCGCGGTACGCATGATTGAGCAGTTCGAAGCCACCCCCGAGAAATTCCAAGCCGCCCCCGCTCTGCCCATGCCCGACGGCGCCCCAATTGGGGATGATGGATGTGAGGGGTTTTAGATAGTATAGTGGCCTAGAAGATTGCTTTAAGTATAGATAGAAAGACCTGCTGAGCGAAGCTTGGCAGGTCTTTCTATGTAAGGTCTGACTTGATTGTTTTATTCAAAAAAGTCGCCCGGGTCGGCTTGGCTCAGGTACTTGCTTAGGCTGCCCAAGTCGGCAAAGATGGGGTGAACGAGGCCTAGCAGTTGCTGGGCACTGGCGCGGCTATCGGTGTAGGCCCGGAAGATTTCGCCTTCGCCCGCTAGCTCGATGTGGTCCAGCAGCTCGGGGGCGTGTTCTTCCACAATGGTTTCAATGTGCTCAGCCCAGGAAGCCCCGCTGCCGCTGAAGCCGTACCGCTCGAATACCGTGTAGTAGTCGTCCATGTCGGACAAATCCACCACGATGCGGTACTGGCGCTCAGGCGTAGTTTGCTCTTGCAGGTCGTAAACAACGAAAGGGTGATAGATATTAGCCATTGGCCCAAAGGTACTCGAAGCGACCTGAAGCATCTCGTACGCACTCACAAGCTTTCATTCTAAACCTGCAAACTGAAAGCAGGCATAATCAGGCTTTAGTCGTGTGAATAGGTTGCGCTAGGTCACTTTTCACACGTGAAAGGTCCTTCCTTCGTCAGGATGACGTGCGGTAGTGGTTCAAATACTTACTGAATCCCAATCTCACCATTTCACTTTTGCGCATACGGGCTGCCGGCGCGGTGCTGGCGCTCAAATTCTTCGCGGGAGCAGAGCGATTTTACATCAACCATGCGGTCGATGGACAGGATGCCGTCGAGGTGGTCGATTTCGTGCTGGAGCAGTTCGGCGAGGTCGTCTTCGGCGCCGGCGTGAGTTTCGTGCCACTGGCCTAGCAGGTCCTGGTAGCGTACCGTAATCCATTCGTATCGTTCTACCTGCATGAAGATGGAGAGGAACGATAAGCAGGCATCCCACACCACCATCTTCTCGGGACTGTGGGCCACAATGCTAGGGTTGATTAGGGGCCAAACCGGCTTACCCGGTAGCCGGAGCAGTACCACGCGGTGCAACTCCCCAATCTGGGGCGCCGCAATGGCGCGGCCGTAGCCGGTGGTTTCGCGCCAGTGGCCTACGGTGTCCGTAAGATCATCGACGAGGGCCGCAATGGCGGGCGTGGTGGGGTCGGGAACGGGCAGAGCCACAGCACGGAGCGTGGGGTGGCCTAGCTGTAAGATTTCACGGATGGGCATAGGAAGGCTGATGGCAGAGCATAATTTACTTAATGTATAAACTATGTACGTACATTAATTGTATCTTTACTGTTGTGGCTAGCTACATAGACGGCTTCGCCACGGAAAGCTGTATTCGTTCGTTGATCAATGGATTATGGAAATTGGAATAGATAGTTTCGCAGCCGCGCTGCTCGATAATGGCACCGGAAAAACACCTAGTGGCCTAGAGGCCATGAGCGAACTGCTGGAGCGGATTGAGCGGGCCGATCAGGTGGGCCTCGATGTATTTGGCATGGGCGAGCATCACCGCCCCGAATACCTCGATTCGGCCCCGGCCGTGATTCTGGCCGCAGCCGCGGCCCGCACCAAGCGCATTCGCCTCACCAGCGCCGTAACGGTGCTGAGCGCAGCCGACCCGGTACGGGTATTTCAGGAGTACGCCACGCTGGATTTGGTGTCGCAGGGCCGGGCCGAAATGGTTGTAGGCCGGGGCTCTTCTATTGAAGCGTTTCCGCTGTTTGGGTTCGACCTCGACGACTATGATGAGCTGTTTGCCGAAAAGCTAGAGCTGCTGCTTAAAGTTCGGGACCAGGAGCGGGTGCAGTGGTCGGGTAAGTTCCGGCCGGCTCTCACGGGGCAGGGTATTTACCCTAGGCCAGTGCAGCCCCAGTTGCCCATCTGGTTGGGGGTAGGCGGCACGCCACAGTCGTTTGCGCGGGCGGGCATGCTGGGCCTGCCATTGATGGTGGCCATCATCGGGGGCGACACGCACCGTTTCCGACCGCTCATAGATCTGTACCGGGAATCCGGCCGTCGGGCTGGCTACGCACCAGAACAGTTGAAAGTAGGCTTGCACTCGTTAGGCTATGTAGCCGAAACCACCCAACAGGCGCAGGAGGAGTTCTTTCCAGGGTACGCCCGCACCTTCAGCAGCCGGGCCCGGGAGCGGGGTGGTTCGCCCGTCACGCGGACGCAATTTGATATGCAAGCCGGCCCCTTAGGAGCCCTTTTGGTGGGCAGCCCCGAGGAAGTGGCGGCCAAAATCCTGCGTCACAGTGAGGCGCTGGGCGGTATTTCTCGGGTAACGTTTCAGAAGGATGTGGCCACGCTGCCCCACGCTAAAATCATGCGGTCCATTGAACTGCTTGGTACCCGTGTAGCACCGCTGTTGCACGCGGCTGGCTAACTCCAAGAGTTGCCAGTAAGGTTGCAATTGCTATAATGAACAAGGGGTATAGATAAAAAGCAAAAGCCCGTCCTGCTGAGCGCAGTCGAAGTATCTCTACCGCTGTCTAACTCATTTGATTATTCACGGTAGAGATACTTCGACTGCGCTCAGCAGGACGATTTAGCGTATTCAACCCAGAGTAAATCACTGGCCTAGCGGTGCTTAATGGCCTGAAGCTGTTGGCGCAAATCGGAGGCAGTGTACACCCGGCCGCGCGTAATGACGGTGTTGATGTGGCGCAGGTTGCGGATGTTTTCCAGTGGGTTCTGATCCAGTAACACCAGGTCGGCGTCTTTGCCCTGCCGGATGGTGCCGGAGTGCTGGTCGGCTTTCAAGAAGCGGGCGCCGTTGATGGTGGCCGTTTGCAAGGCCTGAGCCGGCGTGAGGCCAGCTTGCACCATAAGTTCCAGCTCGCCGAGCAGGGATGTACCGGGGTACACGTAGGAGTTGGATGCACCGCTGTCGGAGCCAGCCAGCAGCGTTACCCCCGCCTTCTGCATGGCCGGAACTAAGGTCATAAACTTCGCGCCGAGCTGCTTATTAAAGGCTTGGGTTGCGGCAGATTGGCGGCGGGCCCCGTTCAGACGGCCTGCATAGGTGCGCTGAATTTTTGGATCGATGTAGGCCAGTAGCGTGTCCTGGGAGTGGTCAGTTACGGGCAGTTCGGCCAGTAGCTTCTGAATGTAGAGCGTGGGCACCACGGCCGTTTTATTTTTCACTAGTGTGCGGTAGATACTCGCTTCCGCATCGGCATCGAAGGTGCGGTAGATGGCAGGTAGTACCGCAAACAGGCCTAGTGGCTTGGCTGTGCCAAGGCTGCGCTGCACCGCCGTCGTGATACTGTCTTCCTTACTGGAGCAAGCCTTAAACACATAGTACAAGTGCTCCGAGGCATCCAGGCCCCGGTCTGAGGCTTCGCGGAGCGTGGCGGTGTAGGGCATGTGGCCCGTGGTCAGCATGCCGCGTTTTTCAGCCGAGGTCACCGTATTCAGGAAGGCATCCCGCGAAATAGTGCTTTCATAAATCTTAACGTAATCGACTTTCAAAGCTTGCAGAGAGTCAAGCGCTTTGTCGATATCGGCCTGATTTTCTACCGCTAACGAGCCCGCCCAGGTAGGTTTCGGACCATCGATTTTGGGGCCGGAGGTGTAAATAGTTGGTCCCGCCAGTTGCCCGGCCCGAATCTGTTTGCGCCACTCAAAAACGGCTGGGGTCAGGTCGCCTCCCGCATCGCGGACCGTAGTGATGCCGTGGGCCAGATAAAGTGGAAGAAGGTTGCGGTTGGCGGTAATGAGCGAGTCGCCACCCCGGAAGTGCACGTGCATATCCCAAAGGCCCGGAATCAGGTATTTGCCTTGGGCATCAAGGGTTTGCTTAGCCGATAGTGGACGGGCCCCTGTCTTTTCCAGTCGCCGAATCTGGCCATCAGTTATAGCCAGCGTTTGGTCTGGTTGAACCTGGCCGGTTTCTACATCCACCACGTTAGCGTGCGTTATGACAAGGTCGTAGGCCTGTTGGGGCGGATGTGTCGCGCAACCTGCGGCGAGGAAAGGCAGAGATACGGCAAATAGGGGGAAGAGGGGATGCATTAGCTGCTTGTATGGAAGACTAAAACTAGCCCGACACTTTCCTTCGCAGATAAGGAAGGAGAGTGTCGGGCTACACTTGAAATGGCTACCCCCTAAACAACGCGGCCAGTTGCTGCAACAGTACCGTACCGCTCATCCACGTCATGATGAGTACTACTAGGCCGCCAAAAAGCGCAAGCCACAGCGGGTGGCGGTACGTGGTGCCGACGACGCTGGGGCGGTAGGCGGCTACGAGCAGGGTTCCTAGGGTAATGGGCAGGATAAACCCATTCAGGGCCCCGGCCCATACGAGTAGGCTTACGGGTTTGCCAATCGTGACAAATACTAGGGTCGATAAGACGATAAAACCAATAATCCAGCGGTTTTCGTGCGCGGCCACGCTCGGCAGCATCGACTTGAGAAAGGAAATGGAGGTGTAAGCCGAGCCGATGATCGACGTAATGGCCGCCGCAAACATCACCACGCCAAACAGTTTGTAGCCCACTTGGCCCGCCGCCAGCTGAAACACCGACGCGGGCGGATTCTCGGTGCCAATAGCTAGGCCCCGACTCACGACGCCTAGTGTGGCCAGAAACAAAAACACCCGAATGAGGGAGGCGACGGAAACCCCCATGATGGCGCTTTGCGTCACCTGGGGCAGTGCCGAGGGGCCTTTGATGCCGGCATCGAGCAGGCGGTGGCCTCCAGAAAACGTGATGTAGCCGCCCACGGTGCCGCCCACTAGGGTAATAATGGCCGTAAGGTCGATGCGCGATGGCGCGATGGTGCGCAAGGCTGCTTCCGCAACGGGTGGGTGTGTCGTGACGGCTACGTAAATGATTATCAGAATCATTACTAGCCCCATGAATTGCGCAAAGCGGTCCATGACTGGGCCGGCCTCGCGCACGACAAATACCAGCAGGGCCAAAGCCGCAGCCACCACGGCACAGAGCGTAACGGGTAAGCCGGTCAGCACCTGTAGGCCCAGGCCAGCACCGCCCACGTTACCGATGTTGAACGCCAGGCCACCCAGCACAATCAGGGCCGAGATAAAGCCGCCCAGGCCCGGCAGCACGCGGTTGGCAATATCCGGGGCCCGCATTTCCGACACGGCGATGACCCGCCAAATGTTGAGCTGCACCCCAATATCAATCAGGATAGAGGTAAGAATCACAAAGCCGAAGCTGGCCCCCAGTGATTGAGTGAAAACGGTAGTTTGGGTCAGGAAGCCGGGGCCAACAGCCGAGGTAGCCATCAGGAAGGCCGCCCCAATCAGGACGCCCCAGTTGCGCGCCGGCCTCACGCGGAAACCGACTGATGGGCCCGCACCGCAATATCTTCCTCGCGCAGCGCGACCCGAATCTGCTGGGCAAACTCCAGGGCGTGGGCGCCGTCCCCATGCAGGCACACGGTATCCGCCTGAATCGTTACATCCTCACCGGAAAGCGCCCGCACCCGGCCTTCTTTCACCATACGCACCACCTGCGCTATGGAAGCGGAGGCTTCCGTAATCAGGGCGTTGGGCTGGCGGCGCGGCGTGAGCGTGCCATTGGGTTGGTAGGTGCGGTCGGCGAAAACCTCGTGGGCAACGGACAGGCCTAGCTTCTGGCCGGCACTGATTATGGCACTGCCGGCCAGCCCATAGAGGCAGGCTTCGGGCTGCACGCGGTACACGGCTTCGGCAATGGCTTCGGCAAGGCCAGGATTCACGGCAGCCATGTTATAGAGCGCGCCGTGTGGTTTTACGTGGTGTACGTTGCCTCCTTCTGCCCGCACGAAAGCCGCCAGGGCACCCAGTTGGTACACGGTCATGTCGTAGGCCTCTTCTGGGGAAATGGCCATTTCGCGGCGGCCAAACCCCACCAGGTCGGGTAGGCCAGGGTGGGCGCCGATGGCGACGTCGTGTTGCAAGGCCAGGCGCACAGTGCGCTTCATAACGGCCGGGTCGCCGGCGTGGTAGCCGCAGGCAATATTGGCGGAGGTAACAAACGGCAGGATGGCTTCGTCGTGGCCCAGGGAGTAGGCGCCGAAGCTTTCCCCCATGTCGCAGTTCAGGTCGACGGAGTAGGGTGGGTTCATCGAAAGTGAAATAGGGCAAGGCCCCGTTGGAGTTGCTGAAGAGCTTGTTCCTGGTGCAGATACCAGTATTGGGCATCGGAAAGGCTGATTTCCTGAAAGCGCAGGCGTCCGCCGGGCGGCACCTGGGCTAGGCGCGGCAAGTCGGCCGTCATCACCTGCGCCAGGCGCGGATAGCCGCCCGTGGTTTGATGGTCGGCCATGAGCACGATGGGTTCACCTGCGGCCGGCACCTGCACCGTGCCGAAGGTAACGGCCGTGGAGAGAATTTCCAGCTCGTTTTGCAGCTGCAGAACCGGGCCAGCCAACCGGAAACCCATGCGGTCGGAGTTCGGTGTAACGGTGAATTCTTCCTGCCAAAAGGCCTGCTGACTTTCCTCCGTGAACAGCGCATATTCCGGCCCCCGCATGGCCCGGATTATAGGACTGTTGCTGGGTACGGGCGTCAGCTGCGGGTCAGGATACCAGGTGCTGGCGGCCCAATCCTGGCCTGAGGAGTGGCCTAGCAGCTGCTGGTGGAGGCGTTTCCCAGCAGGAGTGGGGCCGGGGGCGGGCAGCACGTCGCCGGCGCGCAAGGCCCGCCCTTCTAGGCCACCCAGGCCTGCCCGCAGATACGTAGACTGACTTCCTAGCACTGCCGGTACCTCAAACCCGCCCGACACGGCCAGGTAGGCGCGGCAGCCCATACGCGCTGAGCCAAACGCCAGCTCACAGCCCCGCCTCACGGCCACTGCGCGGTTGAGCGGTACGGGCTTGCCATCGAGCTTGGCCGATAGGTTTGCGCCCGTGAGAGCTATCAGGTGGTCAGCTTCGAATCGGATTTTGGGTCCGAGTAGTGTTATTTCCAATGCTGCCGCGCCACCATGATTGCCGACCAGCAGGTTGGCCACCCGCAGCGCCCGCGCATCCATAGGGCCACTCACAATAACGCCCACCTGCTGATAGCCGAAGCGGCCGGCATCTTGCAGGGTAGTGAGCAGGCCAGGGCGAAGAATGCTACAACTCATACTGCTGGTATTGCTCCGCTGAAATGGATACAAACCTCAGCCGCTGGCCCGCGTGCAGCAAACTCGGCGATGCTGCTTCGGGCGTGAACAGCCGCAGCGGCGTGCGCCCAATCAGCTGCCAGCCGCCCGGGGTAGGCAACGAGTACACGCCCGTTTGGCCACCGGCAATGCCCACCGAACCGGCCGGCACGAGGGCGCGTGGCTGGGTTTTGCGGGGCGTAGTCAGCTGCTCATTCATGCCGCCCAAGTACGGGAAACCCGGCGCAAAGCCAATCATATACACCAGGTAGTCTGGCGCAGTGTGCAGGGCAATTACCTCGGCGGGCGCTAGGCCAGTGTGGCGGGCTACTAGCTCCAGATCAGGCCCAAACCGCCCGCCGTAGCACACCGGAATTTCTACTACTTCAGTTGCCGTTTCAGGCGCCGCCGTGGGGGCTTTCTGGAGCAACTGCTGCAAGGCACTAGCCACGCTTTTGTAGGGATCTTGCTGGCCGGCCCGGCTGACCACCCAGGGGTCGTAGTACACCGTGAGGGTAGTGAAGGCCGGCACATATTCGAGAAATCCCGGAAACGGATGGTGCTCCAGGTAGAGGCCTAGGGCCTGAATGGTACGGTGCGTGGCCTCCTCAATGGTTGTGCCGAACTGCACCACAATGGCGGCATCGCCGAGCGGGTACAGCTGCACGGGCGACTGCTCTGAGTTTCTCCGCAAAGGCTGGGCCATCGGCTGGTTTGCTTTACCTTGGGTCTTCGACCTGATGGAATTTTCTGGAATGAAGCTTCAATATACTACTAGTGTGCGCACAAGCGCGCTGCTGCTTGCCCTAGGCCTGTTATCCTGCTCTAAAAAGCTGATGGTTTCTGATGCTGCCCCGTCCGCAACGCCGGTAGCCGTGGTGCCCGGCGTAAGCCAGCAACTGGCGGAAGACCGTGCCCGCCGTCTTTCACGCCTGGGCTATGACCTACAGCTATTCGTGCCGTCGCGCAAAGACCAGCCTATTGCGGCTACCGAAACCGTCCGGTTTCACCTCACGGATGCCAGCCAGCCTGTGCAGCTCGATTTTAAGGAGCAGGCCGACCATCTGAAAAGCTTGAAGGTGAATGGCAAGCCAGTAACGATTGACTTCCGGCAGGAGCACTTGGTACTACCCCCCCAAAGCCTAAAAACCGGCCCGAACGAAGTTCAGATTGAGTTTACGGCCGGCAATCAGAGCCTCAACCGCAACGAGGATTTTCTCTACACGCTGCTCGTGCCCGACCGCGCCCGCACCGTGTTTCCGGTCTTCGACCAGCCTAATCTGAAGGCATCCTTTCAGCTCACGCTCACGATGCCGCCCGAGTGGCAGGCCTTAGCCAACGGCCCGCTGCTCGATTCCACCACCACGGCCACGAGCAAAACCCTGCGCTTCGCGCCCTCCGACACCATTAGCACCTACTTGTTCTCGTTTGCGGCGGGGAAGTTCACGCGGGTTTCGCGCACGCTGGGGGGTAGGGACATGCAGTTTCTGCACCGGGAAACGGACCAGGACAAGTTGCGCCTGAGCCTGGACCCCATCTTCCAGATTCATGCCGACGCGCTGAAGTTTCTAGAGGCCTACACTGCCATTCCGTACCCATTCCGCAAGTTCGATTTTGTAGCCCTGCCCGATTTCCAGTACGGCGGCATGGAGCACGTGGGCGCCATCGACTACAAAGCCAGCACGCTGTTTCTGGATGAAGGCGCCACCCAGGATCAGAAAATCAGTCGTTCTAACCTTATTGCCCACGAAACTGCCCACATGTGGTTCGGCGACCTAGTGACCATGCAGTGGTTCAACGACGTGTGGATGAAGGAGGTGTTTGCCAACTTCATGGCCGACAAAATCACGCAGGTGGCCGTAGCTAATTCCAACTACGACCTCAAGTTTGTCATCGACCACTACCCGGCGGCCTACGGCGTCGACCGTACTACCGGCGCCAATCCTATTCGGCAGGAGCTAGACAACCTGAAGGATGCCGGCTCGCTCTACGGCAACATCATCTACCACAAAGCGCCCATTATGATGCGGCAGCTGGAGCGCCTGATGGGAGAGGAGCCCTTCCGCCTAGGCCTGCAGGAGTACCTCAAAAAGTACAGCTTCGGCAATGCCACCTGGCCCGACCTCATTCAGATCCTCGATGCCCGTACCCCCGCCGACCTCCAAGCTTGGAACCAGGTGTGGGTGAACCAGCCCGGCCGCCCCATCTTCGACTACGACCTGAAAACCAGCAACGGCAAGATTGCCAGTCTACAGCTCACCCAGCAAGCCGAGGATAAGTCGGATAGGCTGTGGCCCCAATTGTTTGAGGTGCTGCTGGTGTACCCCGGCGGCCAGGTAAAGGAGCTGACCGTGAACATGAACCAGCGCCAGGTTGCGTTATCCCAGGCGGAAGGAGATGCAGCCCCAGCCTTTATTCTCTTTAATTCTACTGGCCTAGGCTACGGCGTGTTCCCGCTTGATAAGCAGCTGACGACTGGCCTAGCCCAGCTGCAGAACCCGGTTGCTAGGGCTTCGGCCTACGTGAACCTCTATGAGAACATGCTCAACGGCCGCAGCATTGCACCGCGGCAGCTGCTGGAGGTGTATCGGCAGGCGCTGCCAAAGGAGAAAGAAGAGCTAAACATTAAGCTGCTGACCGGCCAGCTCACCGATATCTACTGGAAGCTTCTGAAGCCGGCGGAGCGTCTGGCGCTGGCGCCCACGCTGGAAAAGGAGCTGTGGCAGACCATGCAGCAAAACCCGGCGGCCAATTCCAAGAAGCTGTTGTTCAAAGCGTATCAATCTCTTGCCCTGAGCAAAGAAGCCCAAACGCGCCTCTACCAGATCTGGGATAAGCAGCAGGCTCCTACGGGCGTGAAACTCACCGAAGACGACTACACCGCCCTGGCCTTAGCCCTGGCCGTCCGGGACTACCCCGCCGCCACGCCCATCCTGCCCAAGCAGCTCACCCGCATCCAAAACCCCGACCGCAAAAAGCGCATGGAGTTCCTGATGCCCGCCCTCTCGCCCGATGTACAAACCCGCGACACCTTCTTTGCCTCGCTTTCCGACGAGAAAAACCGCGAAAAAGAGGCCTGGGTAACGGCAGCACTGGCCTACCTGCACCACCCGCTGCGGGCCGCTACCTCCGAGAAGTACCTGCCCCAAAGCCTGGCGCTGCTCGAAGAAATACAGCAAACCGGTGACATTTTCTTTCCGGCATCCTGGCTACAGGCCACGCTAGGTTCCTATCAAACGCCCACCGCCGCCCGCACCGTCCGTGACTTTCTGGCGGCGCACCCGAACTACAACCCGAAGCTGCGCGCCAAGCTCCTGCAAGCCGCTGATGATGTGTTTAGAGCCGAAAAACTAATGATGTAAAGATGTCCTAGTACCAACAGAACCCCCACACCGCACGTCATCCTGAGTGCAACGAAGGATCTTGTCACGCCTAAACGACTGGCCTAGCGCCTTGTGCTGACGTGACAAGATCCTTCGCAAGCTCAGGATGACGTGCGGTGTGAAACTGCCTTACACCGGAAACTCAGCCCCGCAATGGGGGCAGCTATGCAGGTTGGTGCCGGCGTAGTACAGGCGTTTCCACCACGCAGCGTTGGATACGGGAGCCGGGTCGGGGGTGCCGCACTTGGGGCAGCGGACTACTGACCTAGCGGTACGCTGCTGCTCAAACTCCTCTACTGTAGCCTGGGCGTTGGCAGTATCTTCTTCCTCAATGAGCAGCTGAAAATACATGCCGTCGCCGAAGGGAAAGGTAGGTGGGCCACATGTTTTTACCAGCGCTGCCACCTCAGCTTCCTGAAGTAGCTGGTACAACTCCACCGCTTCAGAGTAAGTCAGAAATTGAGCAGCCGGAATAAACATTTTTTTATCTTCTGTGACGTCACAATTCCTCCGCTAAAGTGACAGAGTCGTAACCGGGCGGGTACTGCCAGCAACCTGCAAGACATAGCCAACCGGTACAGAAAAGGCCTTGGGATACTTGTGGGTCAGCGTGTAAAGGCAACCTAGAAGGGCGTGCAAAACGTGTCACAAACAAGCGTCTAGCTTCCTTTCGTCGTGTCCTTAAAATTTGTCTCTTTGAGAAGAGTAGTTACCTTCTTGAAATGTGTGGCTGGCAGACTGGCTTGGTAAGCAGATTCTTTACATTCGCACCCCTCTGGATAACCTAACTGAGTGATTGGGTTTCCTTTGGAAAGAGCCTCCTGCTGCAACAGGAGGCTCTTTTAGTTATGAGCTCTTATAACCAGTTTCCTATTTGCGGCGGCGCGCTGGCGTGGCTAGGCGGCTACGCAGCTTCAGCACGTAGGCCAGTAGGCCTATCGAAAGCACGGCCAGGCCGGCGGCCAGCAGTTCGCGGCTGGTGCGGGCCTGGGTGGCCTCGGCTTCGGCGGCCTGCAAGTCCTGCAGCTTCTTTTCGCGCTGTTTATCGCGGAGCTGGAGGTTGGCAATCTGGTTTTCGAGGTCGTAGAAGCGCTGGCGGGTGCTGCTCTGGTCGGTTTCGGCTACGGTTACCTGCTGCTTGGCCTGCTGGTTTTCGGCCACTACGGCGGCGGTGCGGCGTTGGGTAGCGTCCTGCACCGCCCGGATGAGCTCAGTGTCTTTGCGGATAATACCTTTGAGGGCATCCACCACTTCCTGCAGGTCTTTCTTGCTGGGCTTGTTGGCCAGGAAGGCGTTGCGCTGGGCATTGGCGTCTTCGTATTGGCGCACCAAGGTTTCCCGCTCCTTAATCAGGCGAGGCAATGGGTCGGCCACCGGCGCCAGGGCGGGTGTTTGGGCAAAGCTAAAAAGCGGCAGGAAAAGGAGGGCGGCGGTAAGCGAACGGGAAAGCATCATAGTCGCAAAGAAACGACGAACTGGCCTAGAAGGATATATTCTGGCGGAAACGCCTGCTTGTGCTACCTCTGGGGTACTAGAGTGGCAACGACTTCTGTGGCCAATACAATTGCACTGCTAACCTGGCCTAGGTATCTGACGTGCTAACGAAAGGCCGTCATTTCAAGCGTAATAAGTTAATGTGAAGCTGATCAAAAAATCAACAGAACGTCATGCTGAGCGGAGTCGAAGCATCTCTACCGCTTCGTTAGCTATACTTCAACGAAGCGGTAGAGATGCTTCGACTCCGCTCAACATGACGTTCTTGTGAGTTCGGTATGATTTTCTGAACTGCGTATATAGTAGCAGTCTTAGTACGCGAGATTATCCAACAAGCTCAGAATTAGGGGCTTCCCTTTTGCTGTATAACATTCACATGCGCTAGGCCAGTCGAGCAACCGTAAACGCGAGGTTGCTTACTTGATATCCTATCCGCCCAGCGCTGGCACCGGCTGCCGGATTTCCTTGGGGCGGTGCTTGTAGAACGCTAGAATCAGGATGGGCAGCAACGTCAGCTCGGCGACTACGCCGAACAGCAGCGTAAGGCCAATGAGCAGGCCTACGTAGAAGGTGCCGTCGAAGGAAGAAAAGATGAGCGTGGAAAAGCCGCCGACGAGAATAAGGGAGGTGACGATAACGGCTTTGCCAGCCATCAGGTAGGTTTTACGGACGGCCTTGAACAGGCTACGCTCCTTGAGCAAAACCAGCTTGAGCTTGCTGATAAAGTGAATAGTGTCATCGACAGCTATTCCAAAAGCAATGGTGAAGATAATGCTGGTGCTCACCTTCATGTGCACGCCGGCCAGCCCCATTACGCCCGCCACAATGAGAATGGGCACCAAGTTCGGGATGAGTACGACCAGCGTCATGCGCACGCTCCGAAACAGCACCAGCACGATAAGCGTGACCATCACGATATCGATGCTCATGCCCGTTATCATGTTCAGGGTGAGGTTTTCGTTGTTTTTATCAATGAGGTTAGCCGAGCCGGTGAGGCGGGTTTGCAGCACAGTGGCGTCGGTGTGCTCGGCCAGATACTGGCGCAGGTCGGCGTTGAGCTTATCGGCCCGGATGCTGCCTACGTCGGGCATTCGGCCGGTCATGCGGCCTTCGGAGGCATCGGGCAGCACCAACGCCCGGAACTCCGGCTTCTTGCGGAAGACCTTGATCTTTGATACCAACCGCTGTAGCTCAGCATCGGAATCAGGGAGGCGGTATTCTTCCAGTAGGCCACCGTTCACGGCTTTGCGCACCGATTTTACCAGTGTAACCGGTGAAGCCACGAAGTTAAGGCCGTACTCTTTAAGCAGGTAATTCTCAATCTGCTCAGTCTGGCGCAGCACGGGCAGGTCGTAGATAGTGCGGCCGGGGCCGGGCTTCAGGTCCAGCTCGAAGGGGCGCACACCGGCAAACTGCCGCTCAAAAAACCGGAAATCCAGCTTCACGGGGTCGTTTTTGGAGAGGTCGTCGAGCAGAGCGGAGTTGATGCGGATGCGCGAGGCCGAAGCCACGGACCCAATCAGGAGCAGGGCGCTGATGGCCACCACCCACTGCCGACGCGCCAGCACCGTCCGAAACATGCGGCCCAGCACGCCGTCCCAACTATGGCCCTCCTGGCGCGGAATGCGCAGCTGGGGCTTGCGCAGCAGCATGAGCATAGCCGGCAGCAAGGTAAACGACAGCACGAAGGTGAGCAGCACCGCAATACCCGTAAACAACCCGAAGTTGTAAATCGGGCGGATGGTGCTGGTCATCAGGGTAAAGAAGCCGATGCTGGTGGTAAGCGCCGAAAGCCCCGAGCCAAACCCCGATTCCTTGAGCGTAATCAGCAGAGATTCGCGCTTGGAAGTGCCGTAGCCGAGTTCCGTGACGTAGCGCGTAATGATGTGGATGGTATCGGACATGCCCACCACAAACAGCATCACGGGCAGCAGAGCCGTCATCAGATCAATGCTCACGCCAAAGGCCGACATCACGCCCAGGCCCCACAGAATGGAGCCCAGCACCACTACCAGCGGCAGCACCACGCCCCACCACGTCCGGAACGTAAACCACAGCAACCCCGTCACGAGTACCACCGAGAGCGACATAAACACCATCAGCTCCCGCTGCAGACGGTCTACGAAAATCGACTGCGCCACCAGTTTGCCGGCCAGGTGGTAATCGGCCTCCGCGAAGCCCTGGCGGCTCAGCTCGGTGCGCACGGCCGCCAAAAGGGAGTCGCCGGGGGGCTTGCTGAGGTTGGGGGAAGTCTGTAGCAGAATCGTGACGGCGCGGGCATCCTTGGAAATCAGGTTGCCGATGAGGCCCGGCGTGCGGTACACCAGCGCCGAATCCTGGGCGCGGCGGGCGGGCTCCTCGGGGTGGAGGTAGGGCACGTTGAACACGCCCAGGCCCTCCAGCACCGGGTTGGTGGCGTTGGTCGGCGACGTGACGTGCACCACATGTGGCCTACGCTGGATAAAGCGCGTAAGGGAATCTACGCGGGTCAGGAACTGTGGCTCAAACACGGTGCGGCCGGCCGGCGCTTCGAGGCCCAGCAGCACGTAGTCGTTGTCGTTGCCGAAGCGTCCGGAGTATTGCTGGTAGTAATCCAGGTCGGGGTCGCCGGCGGGGTAGAAGTCGTTGAAGTTGTAGTTGAAGCGCAGCTGCGCCACGAAATACACGCTCACGGCCGAAAGCAGGGCCAAGACAAGCAGAACACTATAACTGAGTTTGCGGAGGGGCATAAGCGGTAGCGCGAACCCAGCGGTGCGCGCAGCAGAGGAAAAGGTGGCCTAGGCCAAGTACAAAAGCCAAAACAAAGCAACTGCATCCCGCCGATATACTTTCGGAGTGGCCTACAGTTGCTATCTTAGGGTCGGCGGTAAGCCAACCGTCATTTTCCGGCTTTTGTTTCCCTTTTACCTCTTCGCTGTCATGAAAAACGCCCTGCTCGCCCTTGCTCTGTTCTCTTTCGTTGGTACTGCCGTTGCGCATGAGGGCCACAACGACGATAAAGCCAAAAAGGGCAAGAAGGAAGCCTGCACTCCAGCCATGCAAGCCAGCTGTGCCCCCGGCAAAAAAATGGCCTCGGGCGGCTCCTGCTGCATGAAGAAAGGCGCCAAAACTGCTGCTGTTACGCCCGCACCAGCGGCAGCGGCCGTGAAGTCGCTGTAGAAATTAATCCTGTTCGCTTAGAAAACCTCGACATAGAAATGTGTTGAGGTTTTATTTTTTGTAGAAATAGAAGATACTTATAGCTTTAGCAAATATTAATTAACCCTAAAAACATAATGGAGCTTATCGATCAACTTACCAATCTAGCCTCGCGGGCACAGAAGCAAATTTCCCACATCCAAACGGAAGAAGCTACCAAGAATGCGCTTGTAATGCCATTCATCAATGCACTTGGGTACAATGTCTTTGACCCCACAGAAGTAGTGCCTGAGTTTATCTGTGATATAGGCACGAAAAAGGGCGAAAAGATTGATTACGCCATCATGCGCGATGGTAAGCCTATTATTCTAGTAGAGTGCAAACACGCTGGCGGCGACTTGAATATCAATCATGCAAGCCAGCTGTTTCGATATTTTCATGTCACAGAAGCGCGTATTGCAGTACTTACAAATGGCATCACTTATAAGCTGTTCACGGATTTAGAACAGCCTAACAAAATGGATGAGCGTCCATTCATGGAATTTGACTTATTCAACTTTCACGAAAACGACGTCGCCGAAATAAAGAAATTAAGCAAAGCGTCGTTCAATATCGAAGACATGCTGTTTGCCGCATACAATCTGAAGTATATGCGGGCTTTCAAAAAGTACTTCGATGAACAGTTTACACAGCCATCTGCTGATTTCATTCACTTCATATCTAAGCAGATTTACGATGGGGTCCTGACACCCAAACTAAAAGAGCAGTTCAGCATATTGGTGCATCGTTCATTTCACCAGTTTCTAAATGATAAGATAGCCATGCGCTTACGCTCGGCAATGGCCGACACAAGTAGTCAAGGTATCTTGGCAGTTGATATTCCGATGCCACAAGTTCCTGATCTGACACCAACAGAAGTAAATCTGGAAAACAAGGACAAGGATATTGAAACGACTGTTGAAGAAACCGAAGGATTTATGATTGTGCGAGCTATTCTGCGCAAATCAGTACCGGTTCATCGGGTGGTAATGCGGGATGTTCAATCCTATTGCGGCATTCTACTTGACGACAATAACAGGAAACCAATCTGCCGATTGCATTTCAACGGCAGTAAAAAATACGTGACGTTATTTGATGTTGAAGGCGGGGAGCGAGTTGATATAAACTCCCTGGACGATCTATATGGCTTGGCCTCCCGGATTCGTACAGCTGTACAACGCCATGAAACAAAAGTGCCGGAAGCTCCCACAGTGTAAAAGCTGGTACCTGCTCTTTTACAAAAGAAGCCCTCCTGTATTATCAGGAGGGCTTCTTTTGTAAATAAAACTCAATCATTAACTCACCCGTTTCCACTCAACTGCTCCAGCCGCACCTTCACCTCGGCCAGCCGTGCCTGCTTTTCCGTTTCGCGGCGGGCAATGGCAGTGCGGGTCCAGTAGTGGTGGGCACCGAGAAATTTTACCTGAATCTGATACCAATCCTGCTCATCGGGCACCATATCGCGGGCTTGCCACTCCTCGAAGAGCGTCTGGCTGGTCGACCAGAAATCGGGGCGGCCCAGGTAGTCGAGGTCGGCGTCGCATAGGATTTGGGCCAGATGCAGATGGTCGGGGGCTTGGGGAAGCTGAGTGGCCATAATCATGCGGCAAATCAGCTCTACCTGGCTGGGCGAATAGGCCATACCGGGCAGCACCCGGCACACCAGCTCGCAGCTGGCGGCTTCGTGGCCCTTGTAGGTGGTCAGAAAGCCAGAATCGTGATACAAAGCTGCCGTGCGGAGCAGCGTGAGGTCGTCGGGGTTGGTGATGCCTTCGGCTGCGGCCAAGGACGCCGATTGCTCTACCACATCGAGGGTATGGTGCAGGCCATGGTAGAGCAAAGAAGCTGGCAATTGCTGACGCAGCAGGTTCAGCACATAAGTTTCAGCGCGTAGGTGATCCATCGGGCAGGCGGGCAGGGATAAAGTACTGTAATAACAGGAAAAAACCGGTGTCATGCCGCGCCAGGCCGTTATCTTGCGGCATCTCATTTCGGTTGCCAGTTGCCAATGTCGTTCTGACTAACAACTGGTAACTGGCAACCCGCAACTGGTAACTGAAGCCAAGAATGACACTACTTGAACGCTGGCAGCAATTGCTGGGGATTCGGCCCGATGAAGGGCGCACGGTGGGGCTGTTCTTCCTGCACAACTTTCTGCTGGGCATCGGCACCATTCTGGTGTACGTGTCGGCCAACGTGATTCTGCTCGAAAATAACCCCGAGCGAAACCTGCCCCTGGCCTACGGGGTGGCGGCGCTGTTGATGATTGCGTCCGGCAAAATATATGCCCATTTTGAGCATCACCTGGGGCTGCAGCGCGTGGCTGTGCGGGTGCTGCTGGCTGTGGTTATGCTGACGGGCGTGCTGGGCGTGTTGGTGGCCGTAGGCCACTCGGTAGCGGCCGCCGTGGTTATTATGGCGGGCTACCGCGTCATTTATCTGCTCACCAACCTGGAGTTCTGGGGCGTGTCGGCGGTGGTGTTTGATGTGCGCCAAAGCCGGCGCCTGTTCAGCGTCATCAGCTCCGGCGACATGCCCGCCAAGGCCCTGGGTGCCGTGCTGGCCATCCTGATTCATCATCATACGGAGCTGCTGTGGCTGCTCCTGACGGCGTTTGCCGCCTATATATGTGCCCTGCTGGTGTTGCAGGCTACCGGCCGCCTGCACGTGGTAGAAGCCCGCTCGGCCGCCCGCGCCCAGCGCACAGAAGCCGTGACACCTGGCCTACAGCGCTGGTTTGGGAGCAGCCGTCTGGTGCTGGCCATGTGCCTGAGCATGCTGGCCATTGCGGCCGTTACCACTGGCATTGAGTATTCGTTTTTCGTCAACGTCAAGCACCGCTTCCATGATCAATCGGTGGTGATGCGCTACGTGGGGGGCGTGCTGGCTCTCACCTACTTGCTGGCGCTGGTGTTTAAGCTGCTGCTTACCAGCCAAACGCTCGATCGGGTGGGGTTCCGGGGTACGTTGCTGGCGCTGCCGGGCACGGTGCTGGTGGGGCTAGGTCTGTACGGGGTGCTGCACCTGACGGGAGGGGCTGAAGAGAATCTGATGCTGTATTTCTGCGGGCTGTTTCTGGCCCTGGAAGTGCTGCGTAGAGCTGTGTTTGATCCGGTTTTCCTGATTCTGTTTCAGCCGCTGCCCGCCACGGAGCGGCTGCAGGCGCACACGCTGGCAAAAGGCGTGTATGAGCCACTGGGCATGGGCCTGGCCGGGGTGTTGCTCTTCGCTTTTCATGCGCAGCCAGCACTAAGTCAGGTGCTTACGTTTGGCTGGATGACGCTCCTGGCGCTGGCCGCTCTGGCGCTGCTGTACCGTGCATATGGCCACTATCTGGCCGAGCTGCAGCACGCCGTGAGCCGCCGGTTTGCGCCTTCGGAAGAGGGTTTCTTCGCCTCGAACGGGACTGGAGTTGCCAGTGGCCTAGCCAACGGGACGGTGCCTGATTCTGCGACTATTCAGGCCCTGATTATGGCCCTCACGGATAAGAATACGCGCGCCGCTGCCACCGATCAGCTGGTGCAGCTCGGCGAAGCAGCTTTGCCTGAACTGACCGAAACCCTGCACACAAGCACCGACGAGGCCCTAATCCGGCGTGTAGCCCAGCTGCTGGGGCATGTACGCCGCCCCGCCAGCCGCCAAGCGCTGGTGGAACTGGCCCGGCAGCCCAACCTTTTCCGGCGAGAGGCCGCGCTACGGGCGTTGCGCAGTTTTGAGCCGGTAATTGCCGATGCTCCCATTTTTCAGGGGCTGGTGCAGCAGGAGCTGCGCCTGGCTCATCAGTTGCTTCTAGGCCAGCTGAGCACGGCCAATGGCCCGTTGCAATCCAGCCTCGACTATGAGCTGCTACGCGTGCAGCAGCGACTATTCGGCCTGCTGTTACAGCTCTATCCGCCCCAGATCATTGCTGATGCCCAGCGCGGCGTGGCGCATGCTGCCCGCGAGCGGCAGGCCAACGCCCTCGAAATGCTGGACAACCTGATTCCCAGGCCAGTATATCAGGGGCTGCAGGCGCTGCTGGATGTAGTGCCAGTGGCGGAAAAGGTCCGCCGGTTCAACGCATTGTTAAGCGCAAATGGGGCCGCTATGTCCATCGTGCCTGGCATTGTGGAGCGCGGCGAAGTGGCCTACACCGACTGGACGGTAAGCATGGCGCTTAGCCAGTGGCACCCCACGCCCTACACCGTAGGCCAGGCCTTGCCCCATTTGCACAGCACTAACCTACTGATTCAGCAAAGTGCGGTGGCCGTTCTAGACCGCTTCGCGCATGCTGCCCCCGAAGATTACCAGCACTTGCTGGAAGCCCATCCTCACTTAGTATCCTTGCTCATGAGCCACCACGCCACCACATCCCGCATCTCGGCTACGGAGCTGGTTGCCCTGCTCAAAAACACGGCGCTCTTCTCCGAAACCCCTGAAAACGTACTCAGCAGCATCGTGCCCATCATGAAGGAGGTGACCTTCCGGGAAGGGGAGCAAATCTTCGCCAAAGGCGACCTGGGCACGTCCTTGTTCATTGTGCAGGAAGGGGAGGTAAACATCCTCAGCGGCACGCAGCAGCTGGCCACTTTCCGCCCCGGCGACTTCTTTGGCGAGCTGGCCTTGCTGGATGCCGAGCCGCGCTCTGCCTCGGCCGTGGCTCACGGCTCGGTGGTAGCCTTCCGCCTCGATCAGGAAGATTTCTACGACGTGATGGAGGAGCGGGGCGAGGTATTGCGCAATATCATGCGCGTGCTCTGCCAGCGCCTCCGCCGCCAAAACGAGAAAATGCAGGTGCCGGAGGTGAAATAGTGAGTTTGACGTTCCGCATTAATAAAAATCAGAGCAAAAGCCTGATAGTCAAAGGTAAATGCCAGGCAGTGTAGCGTCTGCCACGTGGGTATTCGTGTAGCTGGTAGTACATTCGGAAGCGGCAGCCACTAAACATGTGGCTGCCGCTTCTGTGTTTACCGTAAAACCTGGCTTCCGGACTACTGCTAGGCCTATCTAATGGGGTAGGTTATCAGCCGAAGGAATTCAACAAGAAAATACGTGTAAGTAGAGTAGTATGGATAAGATTGCATTAGTAGTAGGGGCAAGCGGCATCATTGGCAGCAACCTGGCCCAAGAGCTACTCGCGAATGGCTGGACAACGTATGGCCTGGCCCGCAAGCCCAACACTGAAATAGCCGGCCTACAGCCCGTAGCTGCCGATTTGCTCAACGAAACTGGCCTAGAGACTGCCCTGGCCGATGTAGCACCCACACACGTGTTCATCACCAGCTGGATGCGTAATGACACAGAGGCGGAGAACATCCGCGTGAACAGCGCTATGGTGCGCAATCTGCTCTCGGTACTCTCACCCAAAAAATCGGTGCAGCATGTGGCGCTTGTTACGGGCCTGAAGCATTATCTGGGGCCATTTGAGGCCTACGCGAAGGAAGGCGTACTGCCGCCCACGCCTTTGCGGGAGGAGCAGCCCCGTCTGCCCATCGAGAACTTCTATTATGCTCAGGAAGATGAGGTGTATGCCGCCGCCGAGCGCGACGGGTTTACTTGGAGCATTCACCGCCCGCACACCATCATCGGCAAAGCCGTTGGCAACCAGATGAATATGGGTACCACCCTGGCCGTGTATGCCACCCTCTGCAAGGAAACCGGCCGGCCCTTCCGCTGGCCTGGCTCCAAGGCGCAGTGGGAAGGCCTCTCCGACGTAACCGATGCCCGCGTGATAGCCAAACAGCTAATCTGGGCCGCCACCACGGAAGAGGCAAAGAACGAGGCCTACAACGTGGTGAATGGTGATGTATTCCGCTGGAGCTGGCTCTGGGGCCGGATTGCCGACTGGTTTGGAGTAGAAGCGGTGGGCTTCGATGGCACCATCCATCCGCTGGAAAGAGAGGAAACCTTTGATCAGACTTTATGGGGACTTATCAGACGCCGTTCTAATCTGGTTGAAGCCGACCTCAACCGTCTGGTCTCGCCCTGGCACACCGACCTGGACCTAGGCCGCCCCATTGAAGTCATGACCGATATGAAGAATAGTCGGAAACGGGGCTTCACCGTGTTCCAGAGCACGGAAGACTCTTTTTTCGACCTCTTTAAGCAGCTGCGAGAAGACCGCCTGATTCCATAAAATCGGCAAGCTCTCGGAACCAAGTACAATAATCATCCAATACAAAAGGCACGTCATCCTGAGCCTAAGCGAAGGATCTTCTTAGGTTAGCACGAGGCGCTAGGCCAGTCGTTCAATCGTAAGAAGATCCTTCGCTTAGGCTCAGGATGACGTGCCTTTTGTTCTTGCTAAATCTCCACTTCGCCGCTAGGCCACTACTTCGTAGATCATCACGGGCTGGGCCTTGTTTTTGAGCGTCACTTCCTTGATTGGCCGGCACTGAAACGACTCTTTCACGCGCTGGTAAGTGGCTTCCGTGATGATGATCTGGCCGGGGAGAGCTGCGGATTGCAGGCGCTGGCTTACGTTCACGGTGTCTCCGATAACGGTGTAATCCAGCCTTTTGAGGGAGGCCGAGCCGATGTTGCCCGACACCATTTCGCCGGTATTGATGCCGATGCTGACCTGCGGGTGGTACGGCTGACCATCGGGCAGCGTGTCTTGGTTAGCCTGCACCACGGCGCGGGCAGCCAGGGCGGCATCCATGGCGCGGTCGAGGTGGTATTCGCCCCGGAACACGGCCATCACGGCGTCGCCCATAAACTTATCTACGTAGCCGCCCTGCGCAATGATCTCCTTCACCATCTGGTCGAAGTAGGTGTTGAGCATCGACACAATGTTGGCCGGTGGCAGGACCTCCGAAAGCGACGTGAAGCCGCAGATATCAATGAAGGCCACGGTGGCTTCCACGGTTTCGCTGGCCATCAGCTTGTTCTCGAAGCCCGGCCGGCCCATGAAGTTGAGCACCGTCTCATCCACGTACATGCGCAGTATGTTGTTCTCCTGGATGGCCTGCAGGGTTTCGCGCAGCTGCCGCACCTGCTGGGCGGTTTTCTCCATCGTCAGCTCCAGATCCTGAAAATCCACGGGCTTGCACACGAAGTCGAAGGCGCCGCGGTTCATGGCCGTCCGGATGTTCTCCATATCGCCATACGCCGAAACCATTACGGTTTTGATGATGGGGTTGGCTTCTGGCATCTTGCTGAGCAGCGTCAGGCCATCCATCACCGGCATATTGATGTCGGAGAGGATGATGTCCAAGTCGGGGTGGGTGCGCACCGTATCCAGGGCCTCCTGGCCGTTGCTGGCAAACACGAACTCGTACACGTTTTCCCGGATTTTGCGCCGGAATTTCTGCTTGATGAGCAGCTCTAAGTCTGCTTCATCATCTACTACCAGTATTTTAGTTTTCATGGCTCGCGAGCAAGGTCAGTTTTTCTTTCAGGGCCGCGAAGTCAACCGGTTTGGTCAGGAAATCATTGGCTCCTAGCTGCATAGCCTCTTTGTAGCTGTCGTCGTCGCTGTAGGCCGTAATCATCATCACCTGGGGCGGGGTGGGCGGCGGAGCTAGGTACTGCTGCTTGATGTGCTTGAGCAGCTCTAGGCCACTCATGCCGGGCATATTAATGTCGGACAATATCAGGACTACCTCGGAGGCATGCTCACGCAGATACGCTAGAGCTTCTTCGCCCGAGTACGCAAAAGAAAAGGAAAATAAGCCACTGCGAATTTCCCGGCGGAAGCGTTGCTCAAAGAGTGTGCGCACATCCATCTCGTCGTCTACTACCAGTATCTTCATCGGGTGCAAAGCTAGTTGAAATAGGATTTGTGGTAGGAAAAATGGTGAAAGGTGAAGTTGGAAGGAGAGTCCTTCGCTTGCCTCGCAGCCAGAGCAGAGTGAGAAAATGGCCCGTATAGCTGGTAGCTAGGCCAGCCATACGCCCGAGAGTATCCTTTTATTAACACATCGAGCAGGGGCATAGCTGCAGCCCAAGCGCATGTTATTTTGTTCTTTCCGCCACTCCATCACTCGGGGGCAGTGTAATGATGAATTCGGTGCCTTCTCCTTCGTTGGTTTCCAGCGTGAGCGTGCCGCCGTGGCCTTTCGTGATGATGTCATAGCTCAACGAGAGGCCTAGGCCAGTTCCCTCACCGGTCGGCTTCGTGGTGAAAAACGGCTGAAAGATTTTCTGCTGTACCCCCACTGGGATGCCGGTGCCGTTGTCGCGCACCCGCACCTCCACCTCCCCCGATGGGATATGGCGCGTACTCACGCTAACGGTGGGCGTGTAGCCCTGCGGACAGCATTCCTTTTTCTTTTGCACGGCATAAAAGGCGTTGGTAAACAGGTTCAGGAGCACCCGCCCCAGGTCCTGCGAAACCGCTTCCACCTTGCCCAGGTTGAGGTCGAAATCCGTGACGAGCGTAGCGTTGAAGGACTTGTCTTTGGCGCGCAAGCCGTGGTAGGCCAGGCGCAAATATTCATCGGCCAGCGTATTGAGGTCTACTTCCTGCCGCTCCCCGGTACTGGCACGGCTGTGCTCCAGCATGCCCCGCACAATGCTGGCGGCCCGCTGCCCATGATGGGTAATTTTCTGGAGGTTCTTTTTCAGATCGTTGAGCAGTTCTGCTTCTAGCTCGGGGTCGCGGGTGGGGCTTTGCCGTTCGTCATCAAGCTCATCGATCAGCTCTGCTGATACATCGGAGAAGTTCGTGACAAAGTTGAGCGGGTTCTGAATCTCGTGGGCAATGCCCGCCGTGAGCTCACCCAGGGAGGCCATTTTCTCACTCTGGATCAGTTGGTTTTGCGTGATTTTCAGCTCCGTAAGAGCCTCGCGCAGTTCTTCGGCTTGTTTGGTAAGCGTAGCTGTGCGCTCACCTACCAAGCGTTCTAGCTCGGCGTTTTGGGCTTCTATCAGGCGCTTGGCTTTCTCTTCCTCTTCGCGTTCCAGGCGTTCTTTTTCCAGCTGTTTCTTCTGGTTGCGGGCAATCAGAACGAAGGTGAAAAGCCAGATAAGGGCAAACCCCTTGGACGTGTCGAAGGCGTCGTCGTACTCTTTCAGGAAGTGGCCGCCCGTAAGCTCCAGTTCCAGCTCAATGGCCGAGTACAGCACGTAGGGTACCATGGCCAGCAGGAGCGTGCGCGCCGGGCGGTAGGTTTGCAGCCGAAGCAGCACGGCCAGCACCACCATAAATACCAGCAGCAGGTACATCTCGTCCAACTGATCGGTTTTCCACCGAAACACGACGGCGATGCCATAGAGCAACGCTCCTGGCAGCCAGATCCAGGAGAGCAGCCCGTTCCAGCGTGGCATGCGGGTTGGGAGGTCGAAAAACCGGCGCAACGCCCGCACAATCAGCAGCGCAACCGGTATAACGAACAAGATGGAGGTATTGACGCTCATGAGCAAAACCTGGTCAGATGCAGCGGGAAAGGGATTGGGAAGGCGAAGCAGGTGTGGCAACGGATGAGCTGGAGCGGTTACTGATGGGCACGGAAGGCGAAATTTTACTGGAATAAGTTACTTCTTTTCCTCCCCAGCTGTGGCCTTCTTCGAGCCCCAGCCTTTGGGCAAATCCACCGTGAACTCAACCACGGGGTTGCTGGTGCGGGAGCCTTTGCCGGTTAGGGTCTTGCGCTGGCCTTTGTTGCGGGAGAATATGGTTTGCGCGTAGTCGCTGAGCTGCGCTACAACCGTCGGTAGCGTGACGCTCACAGTCATTTGCTGCTGGGTGTTGGCCGGGTTTTCAACCGACCGGCCCTGAGCTAAGCCGCTTTTGCTGCCCAGCTGTAGGAGTAAAAACAGAATAATTGGTTTAGAAATAGCCATCGGAAGTATATTGATGACCTAAAGATGCTATTATAAAGTAGTTTCTGCCAAGCTTTTTGCTCTACTGCTGCAAGGCTTACGGTTGAGGTGGCCTAGCCTTACGGAATTGGTGGGCCTACCTTATAGGTAACTAGCTGAGAAAAAGGCGCTGGGAAAAATAAACGCCAGAAACCGGATCAGTACCTGCGAATAAGAGCGTGTGCTGGGTCGAAGGATTTCCTAATTTTGGATGCTGCGTAGCATCCACTTGCTTTCCGCAGTACCTGCTATAACCTCCTCCGACCATGCGCCAGTACCTCGACCTCGTTCGCCACATCCTCGACCACGGAACCCGTAAAACCGACCGCACGGGCACGGGTACGCTGTCCGTATTCGGATACCAGATGCGGTTTGATTTACAGCAGGGTTTCCCGCTCGTCACAACCAAAAAGGTGCATCTGCGCAGCATCATTCATGAGTTGCTGTGGTTTCTGCGCGGCGACACGAATATTGCCTACCTCAAGGAGCATGGCGTGAGCATCTGGGATGAGTGGGCAGATGCAAACGGCGAGCTGGGTCCCGTATATGGCAAGCAGTGGCGCGCCTGGCCCGATGGGAATGGCGGCACCATCGACCAGATCAGTGAAGTGGTGCGCCAGTTGCGGGAGCAGCCCGATTCGCGCCGCATTGTCATCTCCGCCTGGAACGTTGCCGATTTGCCGCTGATGAAATTGCAGCCCTGCCACGCGTTGGTGCAGTTCTACGTGGCCGATGGGCGCCTATCGTGCCAGCTCTACCAGCGCTCCGCCGATGTATTTCTGGGCGTGCCGTTCAACATTGCCAGCTACGCTCTGCTGACGTTGATGCTGGCGCAAGTGAGTGGCCTAGAGCCTGGCGAATTCGTTTGGACCGGCGGCGACACCCATCTCTACAGCAACCATTTGGAGCAAGCACGTCTGCAGCTCACGCGGGAGCCCCGTATGCTCCCAAAAATGCGCCTCAACCCCGATGTGAAGGATATTTTTGGTTTCCAGTTCGATGATTTTAAGCTGGAAAACTACGACCCGTATCCTGCTATCAAGGCCCCAGTAGCCGTATAGCAGCTGCCTTTAGGAATGCAGGAAAGCGGTGGCGCATTTACCTCCATAATCGTGTGGGCTACCATACCACGCACCGGATCCTATGGGGGCCGGCCAGCTAAAAAAACCGATCAGGTCTGCCTTAAGTAAAACCTAGGCCTATGTCCTGATCAAAGCAGCATTGTGCTTATCTGCCTGGCTTACAGATATTCGTGTCTTTTTTGTCTTTTTCCATGGCTTGCTCAGGCCTGCCCTGGAATATGGGGCCGTATTTAGGCTGTGAATGATTCTATAGAAGTGGCTTTAGATTTAATTGAAGAGGACAGAAGAATGTTATAGTTGTATTCTTGAAAAATAATTTATCAAAATCACATCAACTTTATTTTTGTAAAATATTGATTTGAAGTGATTTGTGTTATAAAGCGAAAATTACGGCAAAATTAAATATTCCAGATAAAATCTAATTTAGACAGAAGCGTCGTATATATCGGTATGAATGCCGTTGCTCCTGTTTCTACTACCACTCCCCAACTGTCGCTCCGACATAGGGCCTGGGTGGCGCTCTACTCTATTGCAAACTGCCCAAATAGCCGGGCAGAAATTCTTCGCATTAACAACGTCACTGAAAACGATCTGGCGGAATACGAGGACAGCTGGTTGCGAATGCGCCGCCGCCAACCGCCCGGCTAAACCACCTCATGAACCTTGTAAATTCAAAAAAGCGTCAATCATTTGCTGATTGACGCTTTTTTATGTTGTGATATCGGCCTGGCGAAGCTGTAGGAAAAGTGGATGTTCTGCCGAGGAGAATGTGCTGTCAGCTACCTGCCGTACCGGACGTATGCCCGCAATATTGGCCGTAAAGACTGCTTCCGCCGCCAGCAATTCCGTAGGCTCATAGAGGCCAGGGCGCCAGGGGAGGCCTAGCGCCTGGGCCTTCGCCTGTAAATGGGCCAGCCGAACACCTGCCACGCCTCCGGCCTCCAGATCGGGGGTGTAGATGGTGCCCTCACGGATCCAAGCCACTGCAGAGGAAACGGCCTCGGCTACGTGACCCAGCCCAGACAGCAGAATCAGTTCATCGAGGTGGCGTTGCTCCCGTTCCTGCGCCGCTAGCACGTAGCTAAGCGCATTAGGGCCTTTGCAAAAGGAAACCGCCGAAAACTGCGTTTGCACCGTTTGGGCAAAGTCAGAGGAGTGAATAGTAGTGTTAAGCGGAAGAAAGTCCTGACAGGTTGCCAGCCAGTCGCAGTGGGTGGTAGTAGGGGTGTAAAGGCCGCCTCCGCTCCGCCACAGATGTAGGCGCACCCGCGCTACCGGAATATTATTGGCCGAAGCCAACTGGCCTAGAGTTGCGCTCAGAGTGGAGCCCGTAGCTAGCTCAGCCGGAAGGTGCAGGTTAATAGTTGCAGCAGCTCGTTGCAGGCGGTGGAGATGCTGAGGAAGGTAGCGTAGGCCTGTCTCAGCCCACACCATCGTCTCAAAGAATCCATCGTTGAAAAACAACCCGCGGTTGGGCAGCGGCAGCGCGAAGTTATCGGCTGGCAGAAGCTGGCTATTGTGCAGAAGCAGGAAGCTTGTGGCCATAGGACGGTTTTTCGGTGACGTTTTCCAGGTAAAGTGTAGCGTTGGACTTGGCCTAGTTCAGCTGAAACCGTTTGCCCGGCAACACCTTCACTACGCCCCGAAACTCCAGGCCCAGCAGGAGGGAAGCCACCTGATGCACGGGCAGTTGCGTTTTCCAGGCTACCGTATCCATGTGCTCCTCCTTCACGGCCTGCAGCACTTCCAGAATCTGGAACTCCTCAGGGCTGAAGTCGGCTGGGTCGTAGGCCGTAGGGCCTTTGAACTTGCCGTTGAGGTGCAGCGCCGCATCCCAATTAAGAAGCTGCTCTAAGTCCTTGGGCTCGGAGTACAGCGCCGCTTTGTTGGCTTTGATAAGCTCGTGGCAGCCTTCGGAAGCCGCTGAGCCCAGCGGGCCAGGTATGGCCAGCACGTCGCGGTCGTAGCCATGGGCCAGGTCGGCGGTGATGAGGGCGCCGCCTTTGCGGGCAGCTTCCACTACCACCGTGCCGTCGGAAAGGCCCGCAATGATGCGGTTACGGGAGGGAAAGTTGTACTTGTCGGGCTGGGTGCCGAAGGGGAATTCCGTCAGTAGGCCACCCTGGCTGAGCATTTTCTCGGCGGTTTTGCGGTGGGCCGCCGGGTAGAGGACGTCTAGGCCAGTCGCCATGACGCCCACAGTTTCCAGTCCTTCCTGCAGCGCGGCGCGGTGCGCGGCAATATCAATGCCGTAGGCCAGTCCGCTCACTACCAAAGGGAGGTGCGACACGAAGCCTTTCACCAGCTTCTCCGTTTGCTCACGGCCGTAGTCGGTAGCCTGGCGCGTGCCCACGATGGCCACCGTTTTCGGGTGGTTGAGGTCGGCGGTACCTTGGTAATACAGTATGGTAGGCGCATCCGGAAGCTGCTTGAGCCGCGCGGGAAACTGCTTGCTAGTATAGAACAGAATCTGCACGCCTTCCTTTTCGGCTTTCCGTAGGCCATCTTCCGCCCGCTTCAGCGCTGTGGTGCGCTCTAGGCCAGTCAGGATAGCCACCGTGGCCGGCCCGATGCCCGGAATCTTGCGCAGCTTGCCCGGCGGCAGGTGCAGCACATTCTTGGCCGAGCCGCCGTAGCTCATCAGCTGCCGCGTCAGTTGCGGCCCAATATTGGGAAATAAGGTTAGCGCGACTTCGTGAAGGAGGGTATCGTCGGGAGTAAAAATAGACATAGCGAATAATCAATTTAGCACGTCACCCTTCCTGCACCAGTATGACGGATCATGTCAGGAAGTATGGTCCAGGGGTATCTAGCCCTGCGCCTTCCCAATGGCGTCCAGCTCCTTTTTCATGGTCACGAGGAAGCCGCGCACTTTCTCCAGGCTCTGAATCACGTCGATTTTCTCCTTGAGCTGCGGGCCTTTCTGCTTGAGCATGTCGCGGGCGCCGGGAATAGTGTAGCCGCGTTCCTTTACCAGGTGGTAAATGGTGCGGAACGTGTCGATATCCTGGGGCGTGTAGAGGCGGTTGCCCTTCTTGCTTTTGCGCGGACGCAGCTCCTCAAACTCCGTTTCCCAGAACCGTATCAGCGAAGGGGCTACATTAAACTGCGCCGCCACTTCGCCAATGGTGAAGTACTGCTTTTCGATATCGCGCTCTTTATAAGGCATGGAGGTGAGCTGTAACACGAGGCTTCCGCTTCGCATGGTGTAGAAGGGAACCGGGGCGGTGGGCTCTGATGAGAAGCAGAAGCTTCGCGGCGGAGCCCACGTTTCGCTTTCCAAGTTAGGCCGGCTACCTTTGCTGCCGGCCCAATTATCTTTAATTGCGAAAAGTAGCCAAAATACCGGCCGCTGCCAATTTCATCGAACCCTACGCGTCGCGAAGGAAAATTCGCGTTACTCCTATGTCACTCCCCACCGCCAGCCACGTCCGCCAGCAATTCCTGGATTTCTTCGCTTCTAAAGGCCACCACATCGTGCCCTCAGCTCCCATTGTGGTGAAGGACGACCCCACGCTGCTGTTCATCAACTCAGGCATGGCCCCGTTCAAGGACTACTTCCTTGGCAACAAGCCCGCCCCGTTTAAGCGCATTGCCGACACACAGAAGTGCCTGCGCGTATCGGGCAAGCACAACGACCTGGAAGAGGTAGGCTACGATACCTACCACCACACCATGTTCGAGATGCTCGGCAACTGGTCGTTTGGTGATTATTTCAAGAAAGACGCCATTGCCTGGGCCTGGGAGCTGCTCACGGAAGTATATAAGCTGCCGAAAGACCGTCTCTACGTTACCTATTTTGAGGGAGACGCCGGCGACAAACTAGCCGCTGATACCGAGACCCAGGACCTGTGGCGTCAGTACACCACCGACGACCGGATTCTGCCCGGCAACAAGAAGGACAACTTCTGGGAAATGGGCGACACCGGCCCCTGCGGCCCCTGCACCGAAATCCACATCGATCTGCGCGACGAGGCGGAAGTAGCCCAGAAATCGGGCCGCGAGCTAGTCAACGCCGACCATCCGCAGGTGGTGGAAGTATGGAACAACGTGTTCATGGAGTTCCAGCGCCTGGCCGACAAGAGCCTCGTGAAGCTGCCCGCTCAGCACGTAGACACCGGCATGGGCTTCGAGCGCCTGATGATGGCCGTGTCGGGTGTGAAGTCAAACTACGACACCGATGTATTCCAGCCGCTCATTCAGTTCATTGCCAAGGAGGTAGGCCTGGAGTACCACGGCACGGCCCCGGCCACCGTGAACGACCAGCCCGCCACGGAGAACGAGAAGACGGATATTGCCATCCGCGTCATTGCCGACCACATCCGCACCATCAGCTTCACCATTGCCGATGGTCAGCTGCCCAGCAACGTGAAAGCCGGGTACGTGATTCGCCGGATTCTGCGCCGTGCCGTGCGCTACGCATTTTCGTCGCTAGGCCAGAAGCAGCCCTTCCTGTATAAGATTGTGCCGATTCTGGCTGATCAGATGCGTAACATATTCCCCGAGTTGAAGGCCCAGCAGCAGTTTGTGCAGCGCGTGATTGAGGAGGAAGAAATTGCCTTCCTGAAAACCCTGGAAAACGGCCTGCGCCGCCTCGAAACGCTGGAAGAAGGCTTCCGCCAGAATGGCAACCGCATCGATGGCAAAACCGCCTTCGAGCTATCGGATACGTTCGGCTTCCCGCTTGACCTCACCGCCCTTATCGCCCGCGAAAAAGGCCTGACGGTGGACGAGGAAGGCTTCAAGAAAGAGCTGGATGCCCAGAAAAACCGCTCCCGCAATGCCCAGGAGGCCGAGCAGAGCGACTGGACCATTGTGCGCGAGTCGGAAGAGCAGCCCGCGTTCGTGGGCTACGACCAGGAGGAGGCCCCGGCCCGCATCCTGCGCTACCGCCGCACCGATCGCAAAGGCAAAACTGAGTACCAGGTGGTGCTTGATCAGACGCCTTTCTACGCCGAATCGGGCGGACAGATAGGGGACACGGGCTACCTGGAGTCACCGCTGAGCAAAGTGCGCGTGCTGGACACCAAGAAGGAAAACGACCTCATTGTGCACACGGTTCTGGAACTACCGGAAGATGTAAATGGCGAGTTCCTGGCTCGCTACGACCACGCCCGCCGTGCCCAGATTCAGCGCAACCACACCGCTACGCACTTGCTGCAGGCCGCTTTGCGCGAAGTAGTGGGTTCGCACGTAGCTCAGAAAGGCTCGTTGGTGAATGAGAAGCTGCTGCGCTTCGACTTCAGCCACTTCACCAAAGTAACCGACGACCAGCTACGCCAGGTGGAAACCCTGGTGAATGCCCGCATCCGCCAGCAAATCCCGCTGGACGAGCGCCGCAACGTGCCCATTGATGACGCCAAAAACCTGGGCGCTACAGCCTTGTTCGGCGAGAAGTATGGCGAGTTTGTGCGCGTCATTACCTTCGACCGCGACTTCTCCGTGGAGCTGTGCGGCGGCACCCACGTGCGCACCACCGGCGACATTGGCTTCTTCAAAATCACCTCGGAAAGTGCCGTAGGCGCCGGTGTGCGTCGTATCGAGGCCGTAACCGCTGAGGCCGCCGAAGCCTTCGTGAATCAGCAACTGGACCTGCTAGGCCAGGTGCGCGAGGCCCTGGGCAACCCCCAGCATCTCATCCCGAGCATCGAGAAGCAAAACGAGGAAATTGCCAACCTGCGCAAGCAGATTGAGCAGTTCGCCCAACAGAGCATCAATCAGCAGAAAGACCAGCTTGTAGGCCAGGTGAAGCCTCTCAACGGCGTAAACTTCCTCGCCGCTCAGGTGCAAGCTTCCTCAGCTGATGGTCTTAAAACCCTGGCCTTCAACCTGCGCCAGTCGGTTCCGAATTTGGTGGCCGTGCTGGGTGCTGAAATTGATGGCAAGCCCCAACTGGCCGTGATGCTGGATGACGAGCTGGCCAAAAGCGGCAAACTGAACGCCAGCACGCTGGTACGCGAGCTGGCCAAGGAAATCCAGGGCGGTGGCGGCGGTCAGCCGTTCTTCGCTACGGCCGGCGGCAAGAACGTAAGTGGCCTAGCGGCGGCCATTGGTAAAGCTGAGGAGCTGATCAGCAAGGATATGGCCTAGATTTGTATTTTAAGCGGAAGACGGTATTTTTGGCCGTTCATCCGACCAATGTCAACGGGCGTTGTGCGGTAGTGACTCCACTACTGCGCAACGCCCGTTTTTTTGTTCTTTACTATTCACCAATTTTCCGTGAAGTATTCCATTATTGCGCTAGGCCTCTGCTTGGGTGCATATTCTAGTCACGCGCAAGTTCTGCCGGTTAAGACCAGTTTCTATACAGTATTCCCAGATTCTGCAATTGTTGCAGAAGAAGCAGTTTATCAAGTGAAACGGACGGAAATGCCAGGCCAGTCGCAGCTTGATAGCATTTTCTATGTGGCCTCTAAGCGCCTAATGAGAGTGCGGGCAACTACCTGGCAACCCGCTGGCGATACCCTAATTACAACTACTGACTGGCGCGCCAACGGCAAAAGATCGGGCCTAAATATCAGTTCAGGCGTCAAAAAGCACCAAGAGCATCTGGCCTTCGATACCGAAGGAAGGACCAGAAGAAAAACAGTGTCGGAGAGAGGAAAGGAAATAAGTGCCGAGTGCTACTCCGAAACGGGTGCGTCGGTGCCGTGTGCGGAGTATCAATATGTGGAGAAGATGCCCGTTTACCCGGGTGGCCATCAAGCTTTGTTAGCATACATTGGGAGCTCGGTTCGGTACCCAAAAGAAGCGTTGAAAAAAAGGAATTATGGGGTTGTCCATCTAACTTTCGTGGTAGATGAAACTGGCCATGTGAGCTATGCCCGTGTTAAAAAAGGTGTTTCTCCGGAGCTTGACGCTGAAGCTTTGCGTGTGATAAGTGGGCTAGCCCGTTTCGAGCCGGGCCAGCAGAACGGCGAGGCGGTTCCGGTTTTTTTCACGGTGCCCGTCACGTTTGCCATTCGTTAATTTTCTTCACCCATCCCCATATTTAATGCGCATTTCTACTTTCCTGATTACCGCTGGCCTGCTCACTGGCCTAGCCACCACCGCTTCGGCACAAACTTTCACGGACCCCGGCGCCTACAATAACTTTATCGTGAGTGAGCAGCGGGCTATGCTCAAGAAAAACCTGCGCTACATCAGCAAATCGGCGCACTCAGATAATGAGAAGAAGATTGATGCCAAGCGCCAGGACCTGATCAAGCAAACGGAAGCTTCTCTGAACAAAGTGGCCAAAATGCCGGCTTTCCAGGACGACAAAGGCTTCAAGGAGCAGACGACAGAAGCGTTTTACCGGCTGCTGAAAGTGTACTCCGAAGACTACAAGGCCGTGGATATGCTGGCGGCTACCCGCACGGCTACCATCGAGAACATGGAGCAGTACTTCAAGCTGCAGGAAATTGCTGAAGCCAAGATGCAGGTCGTTAATGACTCCGTGGATGCAGCGCAGAAGCGATTTGCCAAGCGCCACAACATGACTATTTCGGAGGATCCGGAGGGCAAACGCTTGGCCAACTACATGCGCCAGGTATCGGAAGTGAATACTTATCAGCACAAGGTATATCTGGCACAATTTCGCATTGAGAAAGCCAATGCCCGACTTACGGATGCGCTAAATGCCCAGGACGCCGCCGCGTTTGAGCAGGCCCGTTTACAGCTGGTGCAGGATGCCCAAACCGCCACCACCGAGTTAAGCGCCATTGCGCCCTTCCGGGGCAAAGATGCCCAGTACCGGGATGCAGCCCGGAATCTGGTGAAGTTCCACGCCGCTTTCTCTGCCAATCAGGCTCCCCAGATGAAGGACCTGATGGAGCGTAAAGACCGCCTCACCAAGGCCGATGCCGATAAATTCAACGGCTTCATCAATACCTATAACTCGCAGAACCAGAAGCTGATTGCGGCCTACAACCAAGCCGGCAATACCTTCCAGGCCACCTACATTCCGGTTTTCAACGATTAGTCTATAATTTGACTTCTAACAACACCTTAGCGCCCCATCTGTGAAAAAGCTTCTCCGCTACTTTATGCCAATTATTGTCGCAGCTACGCTGCTGAGGTTTTTGGCTTATGCTCCCATTGTCTTGGGTGAATTGACCGGGCCTACCTCCATCTTCAACGGACACTTTACGGCCTATAACCTTGGCCATACCTTGGGTGTAGTGATGCGCTGGATGGCCTTTATCGGTCTGGCTAAGCTTATGTGGGGCTATAACCGGCAGTGGGCGCAATCAGCAGGGCCCCGGTTGAGCTAACCTGACCGGAAGGCGGTTGTGGCCTAGTATTATGGGGTTTAACAACTATGCTCAGGCCGCCTGGTCTAGTGTAGGGCAGGAGCGGACCTTTTCATTCCGGCGTACTTGGTGCGCGTGGCTGTGAAAAGGTCCGTTGCTATGCATGGCAGCAGACTTTTTCTCGGGTAGATAGTTTTATCTTGCAGCCCCGGCGGCCAACCCGCCTACATTTCTATGGACGACAGCATCAAATCGAAATACCAGCCCGTAATTGGCCTCGAAGTACACGCTCAGCTGCTCACGCGCAGCAAAATGTACTCCTCTGATGAGAATGAGTACGGCGCGCTTCCTAATAACAACCTGAGCGTTATCACGCTAGGCCACCCCGGCACGCTACCGCGCGTGAACTACTCGGCGGTAGAGTTTGCCATGAAAATGGGCCTGGCCACCAACTGCCAGATTCGGCGCGACAACCTGTTTGCGCGCAAAAACTACTTCTATCCCGACCTTCCCAAGGGCTACCAGATTACCCAGGATAAAACCCCGATCTGCACTGCCGGCCACGTAGATATCCGCCTTTCGGATGGCTCAACGAAGAAAATCGGCATCACCCGCATCCATATGGAAGAGGACGCGGGCAAGTCGATGCACCTGGCGGGCGAAGTGGAAACGCTGGTAGATCTGAACCGCGCCGGCGTGCCCCTTATTGAAATTGTATCGGAGCCCGACATCCGCAACGCGGAAGAGGCCTACGCCTACCTGGCTGAAATCAAGAAGCTGGTGGAGTACCTGGGCATCTGCGACGGCAACATGGAGGAAGGCTCTCTGCGTTGCGACGCCAACATCTCGGTGATGCTGAAGGGCGCCGATAAGTTCGGGGTGAAGGTGGAGGTGAAGAACATGAACTCCTTCCGCAACGTGCAGCGTGCCATTGAGTACGAGATTGAGCGGCAGATTCAGATGGTAGAAGCCGGTGAGGTTATCGACAGCGAAACCCGCGGCTTCGATGCCACCACCGGCACCACCAACGGCCAGCGCTCCAAGGAGACCATGAACGACTACCGGTATTTCCCGGAGCCGGACCTGCCGCCGGTGGTTATTGATGATGAGTGGCTGCACCGCGTGCAGGCCGAGCTGCCAGCCCTGCCACAGCAGCTGTACGCGCGTTTCACCGGCGAGCTAGGCCTATCCGACTACGATGCCACCGTGCTGACGGCCGAGAAGGATGTAGCGCTCTACTTTGATGAGTTGACCCGCCTCACGCCAAACGCCAAGGCCGCCGCCAACTGGGTAACGGGCCCGGTGAAAGCGTTTCTGAATGAGCGCGCCCTCACGCTGGACCAGTTCCCGCTCACGCCCCAGCACCTAGCCGACATTATTGGGCTCATCGACGAGAACAAGGTAGGCCACTCGGTAGCCAGCAAGCAGCTGTTCCCGCATCTTCTGGAAAACCCCACGCAAACTGCCGCCGCCGCGGCCGAAGCGCAGGGCCTGTTGCAGCAGCCCCAGGATGCCGGCGCGCTGGAAGCCATGATTCAGCAAGTGCTGGATGCCAACCCCGCCAAAGTAGCCGAATACCGCGCCGGCAAAAAGTCGCTGACTGGAATGTTTATGGGTGAGCTGATGAAGCTCACCGGTGGCAAAGCTGACCCCAAGATGGCCAATCAGCTGCTGCGGCAAAAATTAGAGGCCTAGGCCACTAGCGTAGGATAGTTTACCTGAAACCACTGGCCCACGGCCGGTGGTTTTGTTGTTGTAGGCCAGTCGGGTTGAGGCAGTTCTGCAACTCCACGTGTTTGTTATCTATTTCTGTTTTACCGCAAACTGGCCTACACCCAGCTCACTTTCTGCCATGGGCTATCTGTTACTTTATCTCTTGCCTTTGCTAGTGGCCGGCTGCCAGCGCCCAACCACTTCCGTAACGGCAGCTCCGGGTGCGCCCGCTGATTCTGTTACCACCGTCAATGCTGGCCTTCGAACGCCGGCAGGAAAGCACTTGCCGCTGAGTAGCCTGCGTGGAAAATATGTAGTGGTAGTGTTCTGGGCTTCCTGGAATGAGGCCAGCCGGCAGGAAAGCCCCAACCTGCGGAAAATATATCAGCAGTTTGGTAGCCGTGGCCTCGAAATCTATGGAGTATCGTTGGATACTGACCGTCGGGAGTGGGTGCGGGCAATACGGGCCGATGCGCTGGTTTGGCCCCAGGTAGCGGCCCTGAACTCCCTGAAAAACACCAGCTTAGAGGCCTACGGCATACCATCAGTGCCCTATACTATGTTGCTGGATCCTGAGGGCCGCATCCTGGCCCGCAATCTGTATGGGCGCGCACTGGGGCAGAAAATCTCGGAATATATTCCCTTGGACTAACCCTGGGCCAGGGCAGGAACCCAAGCGTGTAATGAAGTTGTAGTAAGTGTACACAAAGCAGGCGGTCAGGTACAGAATCTGGTCAGTTTCCGCTGAATACGCGGGAAAATGGCAACTTGCAACCTCAACCTCTGTCTATTGCCAAACGGTACGTCGGCCCGCAGCCGACGCGCACTCCGAAGATGCTAAAAATGAAGAGTTTCCTGTTTATGGGCGCCCTGCTGGGCATGGCTAACGCCTGCAATAAGAACACGACTCCTACCACCAGTGCCGCAGGTGCTACCGCCAGCAGCTACCAGATAAATGGCCAGTTGCAGAACGCACCCGCTGGTACCAAAGTGTACCTGGCCGAACTAGGCGAAACCCAGTTTGTATCGCGCGATACGGCTACGGTAGATGACAAAGGCCAGTTTACGTTTGTGGGCACTGTGCCCGAAGATGGCCTCTACCAGGTGAAAACCACCGACCAAAACCAGGTACTGATTGCCCTGAAGAACGGTGCCCGCGTAGCGCTGACCGGCGACGCGCAGAAGCTCAGCGACACTTACGCGGTGAAAGGCTCGCCTGACTCGGAGCTACTGCAGCAGATCAGCCGCCGGATGCAGCAAACCAAAATCCAGACCTCGCGCCTGGAACAGCGCTACAACCAAGCTGGCCAAAGTGGGCGCGCCGACTCTATGAAGCTGATTGAAAAGCAGTTTTACGCCGTGCAGGCCGCCAATACGGCTCAGCTAAAAGTGGCTGTTCGGCAGAATCCCGGCTCGGTTGTGTCGTCGTTTGTGGTGGCCAGCATGATTGATCCGGATGCGGATTTTGCCTTTGCTGACTCGATGACGACGCAATTCAAGAAAACACAGCCGGAGTCCCGCTACACCAAGTCGTTGGTGGCCCGGCTGGAGCCGCTTCGCGCTACGGCCATCGGTACGGTAGCGCCCGAAATCAACCTTTCTGCCCCGGATGGTAAGCCCGTAACCCTGACCAGCCTACGGGGCAAATACGTCATGATTGATTTCTGGGCCTCGTGGTGCGGCCCATGCCGGCGTGAAAACCCGAACGTGGTGAAGGCCTATAACAAGTACAAAGGCAAGGGCTTCGAGATTTACGGCGTAAGCTTCGACCAGGACCGCGACAAATGGTTGAAAGCCATCAAGTCTGATGGCCTGGCCTGGACGCAGGTATCGGACCTGAAGGGCTGGGAAAGCGCCGCCGGACAGACCTACGGCATCAAGTCCATTCCGGCTTCCATTCTGCTGGACCCCCAGGGCCGCATTATTGGTAAGAACCTGCGTGGTGACGCACTGGAAGAAAAGCTGGCGTCTTTGATGAAGTAGTGGCCTAGGTGGCTACCTAAGTAAAAAGGAAAGAGCGGCCCGTCATCATGACGGGCCGCTCTTTCCTTTTTTAATCGAAACTGAGCTTTACATAAACATGCGCTGCATTGCTTGCCAAAGCTGTTTCTTTCGTCCGGCATCGTATTCCAGCATACTGATTTCTCCGGCCCCCAGGAAGGCTGTGTCGCCGAAGAGTAGCACAGGCTCGTAGGGCTGGGTGGTGTACACGGCAACATCGAGCAGGTTTTTACCAAAAGCCAGAAACTGCTTGGCCGCCAGCGTCTGGCGGAGCGTGCAAAGGGCCACCGGATAAGAGGCGTGCTCTATATTCACCAACACTACATCTTCCACAATCAGCCGAATGGCTTTCAGGATGTTATTCAGAAAGACGTTGCGCGGCAGCTTCCGGAAGTCGTTTTCGGGCAGACGCACCAGAATAATTAGGCCGTTGGGGTTGCTGCCGAGCGTGGAAAAGGGGATATGTGCTACCGGCGACTGGGTTGGGGTGGGCTGCACGCGTCCGGCCGGCGCAGTTGCCGCGGCGGGTAGTTCCGCCAGCGTCAGCACCACAGGTTGCCGCTCGGGCACTGCCGCCGCAGGAGGTGGCGCAGTTGGTTGGAGAGGCATATTTGCCAACGAAGGCAGTTTGGCAGGCGCTACGGGGGGCTGAGGTATTGGCTCCGGTTTGGGCGTCGGCGCACTTGCACTTGCAGGGACTGAAGCTGCAATGGGAGCCGGCTGCACGGGCGGTGCTGGCACAACAGGAGCCGGCACCGCTGCTTGATTTGGTTCTGCGGCTGCCTCTGGCTGCATGGCCGGCGTAGCGCCCGCATTGGCCGGCTCGGGCACTACATAGAGCGAGACTCCATCGTAGAGGTTCTGAAAAAAGGCGAGGTCAGCGGCAGGATTCATAGCGCAGGCACAAAACAGCTAAGCAATACAGGAGGAAATAAGCCACCGTAGTGGCCTAGGCCTCTAGGCCAGATCGAAGAGGGCTTTCAGCTCGGTAGCTTCGTCGGGCTTCAAACGGCCAGCCAGCACCAGGCGCAGCTGCCGGCGGCGAAGAGCACCATCGTAAAGCTCCTGCTCAACGGGCGTCTCCGCTAAGGCATCCGGCACATCAATCGGGCGGCCCGACTGATCGACGGCCACAAAAGTGAAGAAGGCTTCGTTGGATTTCACCTTCGTGCCGCTAGGAATATCCTCGGCCCACACGTTGATGTGCACTTCCATGGAGGAGCTAAAGGCCCGCGTTACCTGCGCTTCCAGCGTCACGACACTGCCCAGCTTGATGCCTTCCCGGAACGATACGTTATCGACAGAGGCCGTGACCACGATGCGGTTGCTGTGGCGCTGCGCCGATACGGCGGCCGCAATATCCATCAGGTGCATCATGCGGCCGCCCATCAGGTTGTTGAGCGTATTGGTATCGTTGGGCAGCACCAGCTCGGTCATGCTCACGAAGGATTCTCTAACGGGCTTTTGTTTGCGCATTGGGCGGCGGAGTAGGGAGTAACAGTTGAAGCCGCAAAGATACAGACGAGTCGCCGTGTGCCGCAGGTTTTCCGCACAATGGCTATTACTGGGTTTTAATCAAGCTTTTGAGCTTTTCTTCAATTGGGCTTACCTCTGAAGCTGCATTCTTGGTATTCTCGGCCCAGAGCAGTTATTCCCTCCAGCCAGCCTGGCCTAGCAGAGGCACAAAACGGAATTCCTCGAATACTTCGCGGGAAAACTCCTCTTCGCTCTCCCGCACCACGCGCATCATGCGTTGGGTGTTTGCGTCGCCGACGGGAATGACCAGGGCGCCGCCAATACGGAGCTGGCGCAGCAAGGGGCGGGGCAGGGAAGGAGAGCCGGCCGTCACCAGAATTTTATCAAAGGGAGCGTGCTGGGGCAGGCCTAGCGAGCCGTCGCCGCAGAACAGGTGCGCTGAACGGTGCATTGCCGCAAGCCGCTTGCGGGTTCGCTCAAATAATACCGGCTGGTACTCAATGCTATATACGTGGGGCGTGAGCTCCAGCAGCACGCAGCATTGGTAGCCAGAGCCCGTCCCGATTTCCAAAACCTTTTCCTGAGGCGTCAGCTTCAGCAGCTCAGTCTGGTAGGCCACGGTGTACGGCTGCGAAATGGTCTGGCCTTCTCCAATCGGGAAGGCTTTATCCTGGTAGGCGTGCGCCTGGAAAGCAGGGTCGAAAAACAGATGGCGCGGCACGGTGCCAATAGCCGTCAGCACCCGCTCGTCGCGGATGCCTTTGCGCCGAAGCTCTTCTACAAGAGTGCGGCGGAGGCCACGGTGCCGATAGGTATCAGAGTGCATGAGCGTACGAAAGGTGGTAGGGGCCTTCTGCGCAAACTAGACCTGTCCGCGAAATGCGGCTAATCCCTACCTTTGCCAGGCTTTGAAACCGGCCCTTGTGGGCTTTCAAAGCCAGAATAAAGCACGAAACTACTGTTTCGCTTCCACAAAACCACCCTTTTTACCGGTCTGGCCGGTCTGCTCGTACCCCCTTGATTCGCACCTACCAAAAACTGAAGCTGATAGCCGCCGACTTTATAGCGGCCTTACTGGCATGGGTTTGTTTTTTTCTGGTGCGGAAGTTTCTGCTGCGCGAAATCACGGAAGGCTACCACTTCACCGAAGGCGCCTTGTTTTTCCTCTCCGGCTCGGCCCTGATGATTGCAACCTTTTGGACGATGCTGTATACGCTGATTGGCGAGTATCGGGACATCTTTCGCAAGTCGCGTTTGGGAGAAATCATCCGGCTGGGGCGAGTATCCTTCCTGGGAGCCGTCGTTATTTTCTTTGCGCTGCTGCTCGATGATGAAGGCGTGCAGAACTACCAGGCCTACTACAAAACGTTTCCGGCCTATTTCCTGATTCACTTTACCATTACGGCGGTTCTGCGCACTTGGGCCGTTTCCAGTATCCAACACCTCGTGCGCGGTGGCGTCATTACCTTCGATACGCTGCTGGTAGGCTCCAACGCCCTGGCCCGCGATACCTATCAGGAACTGCGCCGCACCGGGCGGCACCTGGGATTAAAGATTGTGGGCTTTGTACCCACGAACGACACCGTGGATGCTGAGCTGGCGGCCGAGCTACCGGCCCGCGGCACCTACCGGCGCCTGCCCGCCCTGATTCGGGCTATGCATATCGAACAGGTCATTATTGCCATCGAGCCCGCTGAGCATCGGCTTACGGAGGAAATTCTGGCGCTGTTGGAAGGCTCTCCAGCCCGGATTAGTATTCTGCCCGATTTGTACCAGATGCTGCTGGGCTCCGTGAAGGTAAGCCACGTGTTCGGGACGCCGCTTATTGAAATCAAGCAGGATCTGCTGCCCGTGTGGCAGCTCGTGCTGAAGCGTACCGTAGATGTAGTGGCCTCGGTGCTGTTTCTGCTGCTGGCCTGGCCCGGGTATGCCTTTACGGCCGTAATGGTGAAGCTCTCCTCGCCGGGGCCGGTGTTTTACTCGCAGGAGCGCATTGGGCGGCACGGGCACCCCTTCCGCATCTATAAGTTTCGCTCTATGTATGTAGACGCTGAGAAGCAGGGACCGGCCCTCAGCTCCGACCACGACCCGCGTATTACACCGTGGGGCCGCTTCATGCGCAAGGTCCGGTTGGATGAGCTGCCGCAGTTCTGGAACGTCATCAAGGGCGATATGAGCATAGTGGGCCCGCGGCCGGAGCGGCAGTTCTTCATCGACCAGATTATGCGCGTGGCGCCCCATTACCGCCACTTGCACCGTGTGCGGCCCGGCCTCACGAGCCTAGGCCAGGTAAAGTATGGCTACGCCGAAACGGTTGCGCAAATGGTAGAGCGCCTGAAATTCGACATCCTCTACATTGAAAACATGAGCCTGGCCATGGACTTTCGGGTGCTGCTCTACACGCTCAAAATCATTATTGAAGGACGTGGCAAGTAAGGCAGCCAGGTTCTAGGCCACTCCTCAATCATTTTCTTTCCTGAGTTGTTTAAAGCGGCTAAGCATCTCTTCACGCTCGGCCTCAGCACCTCAAAAAATCAACCGCATGTTTACCGGAATCATAGAAACCCTCGGCACTATTCAGGATGTGCGCCGCGAGGGCACTAATATCCATTTTACAGTGGAATCAGGCTTCGCGCAGGAGCTGAAGATTGACCAGAGCGTAGCCCATGATGGCGTGTGTCTAACAGTAGTAGCCGTGGATGGCCTAGCCAATACGCACGTAGTGACGGCCATTGATGAGACGCTGCAAAAGACCAACCTAAGCCAGTGGGTGCCGGGCCGGCGCGTGAACTTAGAGCGGTGCCTGGCTGCCAACGGCCGCTTCGATGGGCACATTGTGCAGGGCCACGTAGACCTGACGGCCATTTGCGAGTCAGTGGAGGACCAGAACGGCTCCTGGCTGTACCGCTTCCGCCACGAAGCTGGCCCCGGCCGCGTCACGGTGGAGAAGGGCTCCATCTGCATCAATGGCACCAGCCTGACCTGCTTCAATAGTACGGATGATGGTTTTTCGGTGGCCATCATTCCCTATACCTACGAACATACTACCTTCCAGGACCTGCGCCCCGGCGACCGGGTAAACCTGGAGTTTGACATCGTGGGGAAGTACGTAGCGAAGCTCCTCGGTAAATAATAGCAGAAGAATTAAGCCATGTTGCAATGGCAACATGCTGACTGGTAGCTGCGTAGCAGGGGGAGTAACCAATTCTCCCACGCCATGTCGAAACGCGAATTGATAGAGCCTACCGAAGGGGATAAGCGCTACGTGCGCCGCAATGCTGCCGGCCAGTTCACCAAGTCTGATGATTTGCACCTGTCACTGTCTCGTGATGATCGGAAAAACTCCAAGGTAACCAGCAAGCCCGGCCAAGGTGACCGGGGCGACGGCCATACCGGAAGCCGGTCCACAGCAGCCAAGAAATAACGAGTACTCGTTGGACGAGATAAAAAAAGGCCCTGGCATTTGCCAGGGCCTTTTTCGGGTATGAACAGTGAGCCGGGTAGGCCTACCGAAAAGCGTTAGACAATTGGCTCAACTGCTGCAGGTAGCGTAGGCCACCAATGTTCCGCCCCACGCCGATATAGCGCGGCGCAGCCCCAGGCAAGGGTGCTTCCTAGCAAGGCCCCGGCCAATACATCAGACGGGAAATGGGCGGCCAGGTACATGCGGCTGTAGCTTACTATAGCGGCCCAAATGAACAGCAGGACCTTCGCTACACGATATCGGCGCGGCAAGATCAGGCCTAGAAATACGGCCAGGGCAAACGCATTGGCCGCATGAGATGAAATAAACCCAAACTGCCCGCCGCAGCCATGCACTAAGTTAAGCGTCGCGGAGAGGTCGGGGTCGTGGCAGGGGCGGAGGCGGGCAAAGTACGGCTTGAAGAAACGGCTCGATACGCTGTCGGCCAGCGCTACGCTGAGGCCCAACAAAGGCAGCAGCAGGAAAGTGCGGCGCCGGTACAGGTAGCCCAGCGCCACAATGATGACGAAGTACGCCGGAAACCACACAAACCGCTCCGAGAAAAACACCATCCAGGTGTCGAGGGAGCGGGTGTGGAAGGAATTGGCGGCAACGAGTAGGCTGCGGTCGAGAGATTGGAGGTGTTCGATCAAGAGGAAACAGGCGGAGCAACAACCCAGTCGACGCCCTTGCGCAGCCACTGTTGGGTGCTGGCTTCGGGCGAGCCGGGCTCGGGTTGTAGGTTATAGTGCCACTCGCACTGCGGCGGCAGGCTCATCAGAATGCTTTCGGTGCGGCCTCCGGTTTCCAGCCCGAAGCGCGTGCCCCGGTCGATGGCCAGATTGAACTCGGCGTACCGGCCTCGGCGCACCAGTTGCCACTGCTTCTCGCGCTCGGTGTAGGCCTGTTCGGCGTTCAGGCGCATCAGGTGCGTGTAGGTGCGGCCATATACTTCTCCCACGGCGCGCACAAAGGCAAACAGGCTGTCGGCGTCGCCATCTTTACCAACCGTAAGGCGGTCGAAGAAAATGCCGCCCACACCACGGGTTTCTTGGCGGTGAGGAATGTAGAAGTACTCATCGGCCCACTGCTTAAAGCGCGGATAGTAGGCGTCGTCGAACTGGGCGCAGACTTCGGCAATTTGCTCATGAAACCAACGGGCCTGCTCTTCGTCCACATAAATCGGGGTAAGGTCTAGGCCACCTCCGAACCATGCTTCGCCGTTGCCGGCTTCGAAGTAGCGCACGTTCATATGCGAAATGGGGACGCGCGGGCTACGCGGGTGCTGCACCACCGATACGCCGGTAGCGAAATACGTAGGGTTGGGCATGAGCAGCACGCGGGCCGCCTGCTCGCTCATGGTGCCTTCTACGGCGGAGAAATTCACGCCGCCTTTCTCAATAACAGTACCGCCCGTAAGTACGCGGCTGCGGCCCCCGCCGCCACCGTGGTGCTGCCAGGCATCTTCCTGGAACTGGCCTAGGCCATCGGCCGCCTCAATCTGCTGGCAGAGCCAATCCTGAAATTGGCGCATCCAGGCCTCTACGCTGGCGCGGAACGTAGGCGCGGCCGGAGCAGCTGTAGGGAATGTGGTAAGGTTGGGAGCGGACATAGTGAGCATAACAGCAGGAGGTAAGTTTCGGGGCAAACTTCCGCCGGGAAATCCACCTATAACCTGACGAAAATCAGTTCCGACGCTGTTTTTAATCTTGCAAAGGTAAGGGTTTGGTGAGGTTTGGGAGAGAGTGGCCTAGAGTGGGGTAGTTGCTTTTAACCGCTAAACTCAATTATTCGTTTTTACCCAATAGATAAGAAACAGATAGTTGCATGCCACGGTTAGCATAAGACTTGGGACTACTGGGGCCATAAACCAGGGTTCCGGTAAATGAGGTAGGAGCCAGATTGACAAACCCCAAACTGTAAGTCCCCTGGAGAAGAATATGGGAATAGCAGTAGCCTAGGCCTGCTTGCACTCCTGCATCAACCCGACGAGAGTAGATGTAGTTGTCGAGCCCAGTTGCCACGACCGGAGGTTGCTTCTGGCTTGGCCGCACCTCTTTCTCATGGCTTAGAGATACGGCGCCATATACATCTCCATTAGGTTGCGGTTCTAATAATCTGTCATCATATTCCCATTTACCGTTCAGCAATAGGCACATATAGCCTCCGGCAAACACCTGAAATCCCTGGCCGGTGGCGTGTTGCGTGTAGACCACGTTTACCGGCAGGGTAAGGTAGTTGAGCCGGTAGGTTTCCTTGATCTGGTAGGAAGTACCGGTGGGTCGGCCCGCTGGCTGGTAGATTTCCTGCAGCTGAAAGCCTTTTTGCGCGTATAGTGCAGAAATCTGCAGGGCCCAATGCGCACGTTGGGCCTGCATTAGGCCACCCAGCTCAGCACCGAAAACGTAGCCGGGCACAAATTTATGTGTGTCGTAAGAAGTGTATGCCGAGGTGGTAGCCATGCCTCCTATGCGAGGACCAAATTTGAGAGTAGTTTGAGCGTGAGCCAAGCCACATGCTGCCCAGGCAATAGCTAGAGTAAAAGGATAACGCATGCTGCGAAACTACAGAACCTAAACTGATAGGCCACTCAATACTGATTAAACCACCAGCTCCTTCCGCAACAGCAGTAGCTCCAACTCCTGCTTCGGAATACCAAAGCGTGTATCCCGCGGAAACTCCACAGTTTCGCCAGTGCGCCGGAAGCCGTGGCGCTCATACCAGGCCAGTAGTTCGTGGCGGACGGAAATGACGGTAATAAGTAAACCGGAGTGGCCTAGGCCTCTGGCATGGGATTCGGCAGCGGCCATCAGCTGCTTACCGATGCCGTAGGCTTGGTGGGCCGGCGAAACTGAGAGCATGCCCAAGTATAAATCCGGCGCTTGGGCTTTCAGATACGCGCTGCCCAGCAGCTGGCCTTCCGTAGTGCGGGCGAGCAGAAACGTGGCTCCGGAGGCCGTGAGCAGGTCATGGAGGTCGTCGGCATCGGTGCGCTGGCCGTCGAGCAGGTGGGCTTCGGTGGTCCAGCCCTGGCGGGACGAGTCGCCGCGGTAGGCGCTATTGATGAGGGCCACCATTTCCGGAATATCGGCTTCGGTGGCAGCAGTTATAGTGAGCGAAGAAAGCATGGCGCGAAGGTAAGCGGCGCACCGATGCGGCAGAAAAATTATGTGCTTCCGGCTAATCCGCTGCCGTAGCGCATAGGGCCTTGCAGCGCGAGAACAAGTGGCCTAGCGCCTCCTGCTGACGTGGGCAGAACGGTTGGGCTGCTGCAGATGCCGGGCTGATGGCAACTCTTGTTCTTTGTCGCGCCCACATTCCCTGCGGAACCCGTAATTTCGCCCCATCACCCATCCACCCCGCATGTCAACCCAAACCACCCCGACGACGCTGGAAACTGAGTTTACTGCCCCGCTGCCCGCCCGCGCCATGCTGCAACGTGCTTACCGCCTCATGCGCACGGCCGCCGAGCTGGCTCGCTTATACGAAGAAAACAAGGCCGTAACGGCCAAATACGTGCACGCCACGGCCCGCGGCCACGAAGCCATTCAGCTGGCCGCCGCCTTCCACCTGCGCCCCACGGACTACGCCGCGCCTTACTACCGCGACGATGCCATGCTGCTGGGCTTCGGCCTGGAGCCCTATGAGCTGATGCTCCAGCTCATGGCCAAGCGCGACGACCCATTTTCGGGTGGCCGCACGTACTACAGCCATCCGTCGTTGCGGCGGGCTGGCTTCCCCGTCATTCCGCACCAAAGCTCCGCCACCGGCATGCAGGCCATTCCGGCTACCGGTATGGCCCACGGCATCAAGTATCTGGAAGGCCAGGGAATATTGCCATCGGCGGATGAACAGCCGGTGGTGTTGTGCTCTATCGGCGACGGCGCCATGACGGAGGGCGAAGTGGCCGAGGCCCTGCAAATGGCTGTGCTGCATCAGCTGCCTATTATCTATCTGGTGCAGGACAACGACTGGGGTATCTCGGCTACGGGCCGCGAAATGCGCGCCATGGATGCCTACGAGTTTGCCGCCGGCTTTAAAGGCCTGCACCGGCTCCAGTTTGATGGGGCCGATTTTCTGGCCAGCCACGCCGGCATGGAAGAAGCTTTCGACTACGCCCGCCGCACGCGCGGCCCGGTGCTGGTGCATGCCAAATGCCCGCTGCTAGGCCACCATACCAGCGGGGTGCGCCGCGAGTGGTACCGCGGCGACAACCTCGCCGAACATACCCTCAACGACCCGCTGCCGCGCTTTCATCAGCAACTGCTGGAGCTGGGCTACTCCGAAGAGGAACTGGAACAGCTAGGCCAGGAAGCCCGCGCTACCGTGGAGGCCGACTACCAGCGTGCCCTGGCTGCCCCCGCACCCGACCCGGCGACTTTCGCCGACCATGAGTTTGCTCCGCCTGCAGTTACAGCTGAAGCCGGAGAGCGTAGCCCCGCCGGTGCCGACAAGGCCCTGATGGTGGATGCCGCTCTGCACGCCGTAGACGATATTCTGCGAGAGTTTCCGGAGGCTCTGTTCTATGGCCAGGATGTGGGCGGCGAGCTGGGCGGCGTGTTCCGCGAGGCGGCGCTGCTGGCCAAAAAGTACGGCGACGCCCGCGTGTTCAATACCCCCATTCAGGAGGCCTACATTGTGGGCAGCACGGCCGGAATGAGTGCCGTGGGTGCCAAGGCCATCGTGGAGATTCAGTTTGCCGATTACATCTGGCCCGGCCTCAACCAGCTGGTGGAGGAACTGAGCAAATCCTGCTACCTCTCCAACGGCAAGTTTCCGGTGCAAAGCCTGATTCGGGTGCCGGTAGGGGCCTACGGGGGCGGTGGGCCGTATCATTCGGGCTCCATTGAAAGCACGCTGCTGACCATTCGGGGCATTAAGGTGGTATACCCCAGCAATGCCGCCGACATGAAAGGCCTGCTGCGCGCCGCCTTCCTCGACCCCAACCCGGTGGTGCTCCTGGAGCACAAAGGCCTATACTGGAGCAAAGTACCCGGCACCGAAGACGCTAAAACCACCGAACCGGCGGCGGGCTACGTCATTCCGCTCGGTAAAGCGGCTATTGCGCAAGAAGCCGACCCCGAAAAGCTGCGCAACGGCGAAACGTGCGTGGTCATCACCTACGGCATGGGGGTGCACTGGGCCAAAACCGCCAGCAAGCAGTTCCTAGGCCAGGTAGAAGTGCTTGACCTGCGCACCCTCAACCCCCTAGACTACGACTCGGTAGAAGCTGCCGTGCGCCGCCACGGCAAGGCCTTAGTGCTCACCGAAGAGCCGCTGATGAACTCCTTCGCCGAAAGCCTGGCCGGCCGCATTCAGCGCACCTGCTTCCGCCAGCTTGATGCGCCTGTGTTCACACTCGGCGCCGCTAACCTACCCGCTATTGCACTGAATGTGGAGCTGGAAAAGCAAATGCTTCCCAGCGCCGAGAAGGTAGGCGTGGTCCTGGCCGAGCTACTGGCCTACTAGAGGAAAGAGCAATGCATAAAAAAGTCCCCGACATGTTACATGTCGGGGACTTTTTTATGCATTGCTCTTTTTCATTAAAACGGGTACCCGATGCCTAGATTGAAAGCCGTCTGGTTTTCATTTAAGCTGATTTTTCGGATGGCCCACTTGTTACCCGGAGCGGTGGGATCATAGACTTTCGTGGCGACATCGAGGCGCAGAATCAGGAAGGTAAAATCGAATCGGAAACCAATGCCAGAACCCACCGCGAACTGCTTGTAAAACTGATTGAATTGGAACTGCGCTCCTGGCCTAGGATCATTTCGGATGCTCCAAACGTTGCCAAAATCAGTGAAAATAGCTCCTTTGATGAAGCTGTAAACAGGAAAGCGATACTCCACGTTGCCTTCCAGAATCAGCTCGCCCGGCTGTTCCAGGTCATAGTCGCGGATAGGCTGGCCGGTTTTCTCATCCAACCGCCGCGAACCATCACGGTTGAGCTTGTACTGCGTGTAAGAGCCCGTGCCCAGGCGGCGTGGCTTCCAGGCCCGGACACTGGAACTGCCGCCTGCAAACAAGTATTTATCGTACGGAATCAGGGAAGAAGTTGCGTCACTGATGACGTTCCCGCCTTCGCGATTATCCTTTGTTACAATGCGTGTAGTGCTGAGGGCTGTTGCTGCCCCGCCCGAAAGGCGGTACACGAAGTAGGAATCTGAAGTCAGCTTATGATACCGCCGGTAATCGACCGTGAACTTTGCAAAATCATAGATTTTGAGGCGGTTAGCCTTGGGTTCGTCGCGGTAGTTGGTTAATGGTTCTTTCTGAAATAACCCGCGCGTTATTCCCCCAACTTCTGCAAAAAGGCGCAGATATTTGGCGTCACGCGTTTCGTTGAAATCATTGGAGTTATATAGGGATGTGGCGTTGAAGCTCGGGACATAGAGATTATCGAAACTCCGATAGAGCGGAGAGCCCTGGTTGATCAGCAGCCGCTGCAAATAGTTGGAGAAGGCCGTGTCAATCGTAGCCGTCCGGATAATACTGATGTCAATAGGCGTAAGAACGTATTGATGGTAGGGGGTGCGCTGCCAGATGTAGTCGAAAGTGCCCTCCGCGTTTGTGCGTGAATATTCGGGCCGATTTACATAGGTGTAGGTGGCGTTGAAGCGGGTGCGCGGGTTGTATTGGGATAAGAACCGATTGGGGCGCCATGGCACTAAAAACTGAGGTAGCACGAGGTTGACGTTGCCACCCAACTGCGTGGTAAGAACGCTTTTCGGTACACCATCTACCTGGCCTACGGCGCTAAACTGCCCCTCAATACCAGCCCGTACACCAAATTCCAGCACCTCTGCGCCGCCAAACACATTGCGCACTTTGAGCCTTACATTACCAAAAGGCCCCACTTGCTGCGCTACCACCGTTCCCCCAAATTCGACTGTCTCCTGGTATTTCTTGGCTGGTGATGCATTGATGGTAGCATCCAGTAGGCCACTGGTGGAGTCGGTAGGGGCCTCTTCGCCGCGCACCCGCCGGTACGTGACGGTGCTGAAGCGGAACATATCCAGGTTGGAGAGCTGGCGCTGGGTGAGCTGGGTGTTCTGGAGGCTATAGGGCTCACCGGGCCGCACGGCCAGCTTATTATCGAGGGTGCGGGTACTGAACTTGTGCTGGTAGGCCAGGTAGTTTACCCCATTGCGCACCAGCGTATCGCGCTGCTGCCCGAAGCGCACCAGGCCCGCGTCGGTCAGGAAATTTACCCGCCGAACGGTGTAGAGGCGGTGGTGCTCGCCGCGCGTTGGTTTGCTGACGATGGTGCGCAGCCGCACCGTGGTAGGGGCAAAGCTGGTATCGGCCTCCAGGGTGATATACTGTGACCTGAAATCATAGAAACCTTGGTTTTTGAGCAGGTCTTCAATCCGACCGCGCTCATTGCCGATGGTTTCCTCATCATATTGGTCGCCGACGTGCAGCAGGCTTTGGGGCAAGCTCAGCAGCACCCGCCGGGCCACGGCGGTGTCCTGAATATCGTAGTCGAGCTGGCTGTAGTGGAAGGGCTCGTTTTCCTGTACGCGGTACACCACCGTGACGCGGCGCGGCTCCGTGTGGAAAGGACTGCGCAGCGTGAATATCCGGAAGGGCGAAAACAGCTTGGTAGGTACTATATCCGTAGCGGAAACGCCACTACGGAAAAACCCCTTCGACTTGAGAAAGGTCTCCATCTGGCCTACACTGGCCCTGGTAAGAGCCGAGTCGTAGATGACGGGCGCCTCCCCGAGGCGCATAATGGCGTTGCCCTTGTCCAGCGCCAGCTGGTGCCGCCGCACGTGCCGGTCGCGCTTGGTCAGCAGCTTGCCCACTTTAACGGAGTCGGTGCCGGCGGCCTGAATGAGCTGGGTGTAGTGGGTGCGGTCTTCCTCGAGTTTGCGCTGCAGCTTTTCTGGGTTATAGAATTTACGGCCTAGCTGATAGATTGCTAGCTTTGGCAGCGGAAACGTGCTGTTGGGCTTTTGCTGCGTGAGAGCCTGCAGGCGTTCCGGGTCGGCTTTATCAAGGCCTTCCACCTTCACGCGGCTGAGCAGGCGCTGGCCTGGCTGAAGCAGGCGCAGCGGCGAACAGCCCGCTAGGCCACTCAGCAGCAGCAGTCCACCCAAGGCAGACCGCGTTTTCTTTCCCGAAAAAAGCCCCGTAGTGGGGGCCTCGTTAAGCAGTGAATATGGTTTCAAAAGCAGTAGCGAAATACGTGCACGCGCTGCACCTGAAGAAGTATCGACTTCGGCACGACGCTTTCCTGGTGGAAGGCGGCAAAAGCGTACGAGAGTTGCTAAGTTCCGGACTTCTAACGGAACGGTTGATTGTTACGTCTGAATTTGCCGAGAAAATCCGGGAGGAGCTTCCCCAAGGAGTGCCCGTGGATATTGTCTCGGAAGACGAACTTACGAAACTCGGTACGCTAGCCAATAATAATACGGCGCTAGCCATTGCCCGTTTGCCCCAGGAAACGCCCCTGCAACCCGAGCCCGGAAGCTTACTGCTGGCCCTGGACCAGGTGCGCGACCCCGGCAACGTAGGCACCCTCATTCGGCTGGCCGACTGGTACGGCCTGGCCGGCGTCATCTGCTCCGACACCTGCGCTGACCCCTGGGCGCCCAAAACCGTAGCGGCTACCATGGGCTCCTTTACTAGAGTATCCATCTGGCAACGCGAACTGCCTACCTGGCTCCAAAGCCTTCCAGCAGAGCTGCCCATCTACGGCGCGGACTTGCACGGCGACAACGTACACCGCCTCACGCTACGCCCCACCGGCGTACTCATCATGGGTAGCGAATCGCACGGACTCACGCCGGAAGTGGAGGCTTGCCTCACGCAGCGTCTGCACATCCCCGGCCGCGGCCAGGCGGAGAGCCTGAATGTGGCCGTCTCGGCCGCTATTCTGCTGGATAATTTCTACCGCCATGAGTAAAGCAGTGGCCTAGAGATGGTACAGGCTGCCAGTAACACAACCGCCGGAAAAGAAACAGGCCTAGCAATCGTGCTAGGCCTGTTTCTTTTATTCGAACGCGCTGGGAAATTTAGTGTAGCAGCGTGATGCCAAAGCTCAGGGCCTGGGCCTGAGGGCCGCGGTTGTCCTTGAAGACATCGTTGAGGTTATACTTCATGAACAGATCCAGACCCCGGATGCCGATGTTGCCCTGCAGGCCATACTGGAAGTCGGAGAGGTTGTAGCTGCCGCGGTCTTTGTCTTTCCGGGTGCGGCCTTCTTCCTCATATTTCAGCTTGGTGTGAGAACCGAGGCGGTAGCCAGCAAACCCACCAGCGCCGATATGAAACCCATCGTGGTCGTTTTTACCTTTGAATTGCAGCGAGGCCATCAGGGGGATATTTAGAGTCGTCATGGTCAGCTTGCTCTTCTCCAGATTGCGAGCGTCGGCTACTATGGTGGTGACGTCATTATCGTCCACGAACCGGTAGTTTTTGTCGAGCATGAAGTTGTTGAAGGCCAGTTCCGGACCCGTGATGATATGGAAGGGCGACTCTTTGCTGCCTACCCGAATGTTGTAGTGGTAGTTCAGGCTCAGGTAGCGGGAGCCAACGGGGCGCAGGTCGGGGGCGTTTTCACCCACTCCCACTGATTTGTTCACCAGCGTATTCAGGCCCAAATCCACATCGAAGCTGGTGTGTACGGCGCGGTTGGCGCGCTCTTCCTGCTTGGCTTTGCGCTGCGCCTGCTTCACGGAGTCTGGCGTGGAGCTGATGCGCACCGATACGTGGTCGTCGTCCTTGCCATCCGCCTTGTCATATACTGTCACGCCAAACACGCGGCCCATTACCACATCGGTGCGGCTCATGGTTTTGGTGTTGGTTTTGCCGTCTTCGGAGCGCACCGTGATGCGGATTTGCTCGGGCACGTTCTTGCCAGGCTGGTCTTTGGCGGGGTAGAACTCCATCGTCACCTGATCGGACTTGGAGGTTTTGCCGGCGGCTTCGGCCTGCGTGATGTAGCCATCGAGCAGCAGGATCAGCGAGTCGAGCTTGTAGTTGCGCATCTCGCGCAGCTGGGCTTTGTTTTTCACGAACAGCGTCATGGTGGACTGGTTGGGCAGTTTCACGATGATGGTGTCGTCGAGGTGAGTGGCAGGCCTAGCGGAGGCCTGCAGGCGGCCGGGCAAGAGAAGTACCAGGGCCAGCAGAGCGAGGAGAGAGGATATACGTTTCATGACGTAAGGGAGAAAAAAGGCAGCGTTAGAGTTGGATAACTTTGGTAAGCGTGCGGTTGCCTAGGCGGGCCTCCACCGTTACCACTTCCGGCAGGCCGGCATCCGTCAGGCTCACTTTGTCGCCGCGCACCGCGTTGCGGGCCTGCTGCAGCAAGGCTCCCAGTCGTGGGCGGCGGCCATAGTCTGAAGCATCAGAAGTAGCCAACGCGGTAGCAACCGTGGAGGGGCGTACTTCTACTTCAATCGGGCCCATGGGTACTGACTTAGCCGCAGTTGCCAGGGCTAAGGTGTTGGTGGCGGGATCCACTTCTGCGGGCAGAGCTACTGCCACCGCACGCTGCTCCGGAGCAGTTGGGGCGGGCGTGGCAGGCGCTACAGCCTGGCGAGAAGGGGCGGCGGCCAGCATAGCTTTTTGAGGTTGAGCAGGCGTAGAGCGAGGGGCCTGGGAGTGGCCTAGGCCAGTGCGGCGGGTTTCTGCAGCGGGGGCCGGTTGTACACCCTCGGGCCGGGCGGCAGAAGCTTCTGAGATGGCCACCTCAGTGGGCGCCGCTTCATTCTGGGCTTCTGAGGTGGTAGATGGAGAAGGTGAAGCGGGGGTTGCCTGGGTTGCAGCAGATTTTTTTGCGGGGCTTTTCTTCGTTACCGAAGCTACCGCACCGGCTCCTAGGCCACTGGTAGGGCCTTGCTGCACCAGCAGCATCCAGGCGCCACCAAGCAGCGTGAGCAGGGCCACGGCTGCGGCGGCCAGCCACATGACGGGGCGCTTGCGCTTGGGCTGAATCTCGGCCTCTAGCTGGTTCCAGAGGTAAGCGGGCGGTGTGGGCGCGTGGCCCTCCAACCGGTCCCGAAACAGCTTATCAATATCTTCCGGTTGCATATACTTCTTTCGTTGAGGAGGTGGAGGAAGGGCGGGCTTCGGCGGCGGCCACCAAGAGGCGGCGTTGGAGCATGGCCCGGGCCTTACTAAGCTGCGACTTGCTGGTGCCTTCCGAAATACCGAGCAGTTCGCCGATTTCGGGGTGGGTAAAGCCTTCCAGCGCGTACAGGTTGAAAACCGTGCGGTAACCGGCGGGCAATTCGGCCAATACGGCCAGCATGTCATCGGCGTTGAGCTGGCTTTCGGCGGTGGCGGCGGTAGCCGGCACATCGTAGGTCAAATCGTCGATGGCCATGTGCAGCGGCTCTTTGCGGCGCAACAGGCCTAGCGCCTCGTTCACCATAATCCGCCGGATCCAGCCTTCAAACGAGCCTTCGTGGCGGTACTGGTCCAGGGCCCGGAATACTTTGGTGAAGCCCACAATCAGGGCTTCCTCAGCGTCTTCTCGGCGCCGCAGGTAGCGCATGCACACCGACAGCATCAGGCCCGCGAACCGCTCATAGAGCAGCTTCTGGGCGCGGCTGCTGCCTTGACGGCAGGCGGCTATGAGGTCAGCATCAGTCACGGAAGCAGGAGTAAAGTTCGCGTCAGGAGCAAGTCGTTTGGTGGGCTAGATGCAACCTGTTGGGGTGTGGTTGCCTCGGTCCAGGAAAAAAGTATTCGCTATTCAAACATTTCCTGGTGCAATGAAAGAAAGTAGCTGAAAATCTAACAGATAGCTTTCTGAATCAATCAATAAAAAATGGTCAGCCACCAGCTCAACATAGTTGGACTGATGGCTGACCAGTAGGTTGTAACCATCCTGAAAAGCGGAAGCGCGGCGGGCTACAGTGTGGTAGAGATGGTAGCCGTGCGCAAACCGGCGCTGTTGGGAGCCGTGATGCCGGAAATGACCACGTTGTTTTTCACCACGCCGTCTACCTTAATAGTGGCCTCGATAGAGCCAGATAGGGTAGTGCCGGGCCGGGCAACTACCGGATAGAACTGTACCTGAGCCGTAAAGGTGGTGCCGGCGGGTACTGGCCTTTCATCATGGACAAAGGAATCGGAACCCGTCCGGATACTCTTTGAATAGACGGTGGTGAGACTCTGGTTGGTTTGCTTTTGCACCAGCATATGGGCTTCGTAGTCGCTAGAAGCATTTTTAGTCTGAATCGAGACAGATACTTTATGCTTGGGCACTACCTCTCCGGTTTTCTTTTCGCAGCCGGCCAGCGCTAATAACCCCACCAATAGCAGTAGAAGATTTTTCATGAGTACACGGAGTAGTTGTAGATTAATAGGAGGCTGAGTGGTGGGCTGAGCGCCCGCGAGTATGCCTTGATAGAGCTGTAATTATAGCGAAAAGGATATGCATAAAAAAGCCGCCAAAGACTAGAAACAGTGGTGCGTTTCTAACCTCTGGCGGCTGTAATTGGCGGCCGTTCTTAGTACTGGCCTACGCTCAGCATCACCAGGGTGCAGGCTTCTTCCGTTTGAATGCCGCGTTGCTGGGCCAATTCCTCCAGTTCCGGGTTTTCGGTGCCGGGGTTGAAGATGATGCGCTTGGGGTTTAAGTCTAGAATGTAGTCGTACCAGCCCGGTTGGTTTTGCGGGCCTACGTACAGCGTCACGGTATCCACGCCCTCTGATTGCGGGCGGTCGGTATGGATATCCAGGCCGGCCACTTGGCCCTTCCTGATGCCCACGGGCACTACTTCGTGGCCGTTTCTTTTAAGCTGATGGACAGCGCGGTAGGCGTACCGGTTAGGATTGTCGCTGGCGCCGAGAACGAGAGTCTTTTTCATAACTAAGGAAAGTAGCCGTCATCTGTCGTCAATGTTCAGACAACGGGTGGTGTACTCCTTTAACGATTATTTCGAGCTGATGGCTGCCAATACTGCCTCAGCGCACCGTTCCCCATCCATGGCCGCCGAAACAATGCCGCCGGCATAGCCCGCCCCTTCACCGCAGGGAAACAGCCCACGCACCTCGGGGTGCTGCAGCGTATCCCGGTCGCGCGGAATACGGACGGGAGAGGAGGTGCGGCTTTCCACGCCCACAATCTGGGCGGCATTGGTGGCGTAGCCCGGAATCTTCTGCCCGAAATTCTTGAATCCTTGTCGCAGCCGCTCCGCTAGGCCACTGCCAAGCACGTCTTCCATCTGCACCGATACCAGGCCCGGCTGATAGCTGGTTTCCAGCAGCTCCGAGGAGACTTTGCCTTTCAGGAAGTCGCCGAGGCGCTGGGCGGGCGCAAGCTGGGTATTGCCGGCCAGCTGGCAGGCGCGCTGCTCAATTTCCTGCTGCAGCCGCAGGCCCGCCAGGGCGCCGTGCTGGCGCACGTCCATGTCCTCCAGCTCAATGGCCGTCACGATACCGGAGTTGGCGAAACGGGAGTCGCGGCGGCTGGGGCTCATGCCGTTCACTACTACTTCGCCGGGCGCCGTGGCCGAGGGCACAATGAAGCCACCGGGGCACATGCAGAACGAAAACACGCCCCGCTGCTTGTTCTGCCACTGGGTTTGGTGCACCAGCGCATACGACGCCGCGGGCAGCGCCCCGCGTTCCTGGCGGCGGTACTGGGCTTGGTCAATAAGCTGCTGCTGATGCTCAACGCGCACACCCAAGGCAAAGGGTTTGGCCTCAATCAGTACGCCGCGGCGGTGCAGCAGCTCATATATATCGCGGGCGGAGTGGCCAGTGGCCAGAATCACGGCATCGGCCTCTAGGGCTTCACCGCTGGCCGTAACTACGCCACGCAGGTGGTTTTGCTCCAGAATGAGGTCCGTGACGCGGGTTTCAAACCGCACTTCGCCGCCCGCCTCCCGGATGGTTTCGCGCAGGGCCTGCACCACGGAGGGCAACTTGTTGGTGCCGATGTGGGGGTGGGCATCGACGAGAATATCTGGGGTAGCGCCGTGCTGCACCAGAATCCGCAGAATGCGGCCCACGTCGCCGCGCTTGGTGGCGCGGGTGTAGAGCTTGCCGTCGGAGTAGGTGCCGGCGCCGCCTTCGCCAAAGCAGTAATTCGAGTCAGAATCCACTACGTGGTCCTTGTTGAGCGCGGCCAGGTCGCGGCGGCGGGTGCGCACATCTTTGCCGCGCTCCAGCACAATGGGTTTTATGCCCAGCTCAATGGCACGCAGAGCTGCAAACAGGCCCGCCGAACCGGCTCCTACAATGATGACGGAGCGCTTCGACTGGCCTACGCCGGGGTACTTGAACCACGGCCCAAACAGGTCAGTTGGCGGCGCCGTTTCATAAATATCGGCGCGCAGGCGAACCAGGGGCTGCCGGCCGCGCGCATCAATGGAACGCTTGCGCAGGTGCACAAAATCGGCCTGGCCGGGCACCAACCCAGCGGCGTCGAGTAGGGCGCGGTAGCGCGCCATTTCATCGTAGGCCACTTCCGGCGGAAGCAGGACCTCGATTTCTTGAGGAGTAGGCATAAGAAAGGTGAAAGGGAGTTAGCCTTTGAACCAAAGGAAAAAAGCAGCTGCAAAAATACGAAAAAGGTGGCCTAGAGTGTGTGATCGGCCGGGGTTTATGCCGGAAACAAGGCCAGTAATTAGAATGCTCCGGGGCGTCGTCCTGCTGAGTTGGTCGGGGCATCACGCTCGAATCATCGATAAGCGCTACAACATTAGCACGCCAGATGCTTCGGCAAGCTTCGCAGGACGCGCTGATGGTAGTGGTGCCAGACCACTTTGTTCATAATCAGCAAACTGCCCTGCCACTCGCCAGAAGCATTGCCAGATAGGCAACACAGGGGGCGGGCGGCAGGGCAGGAGCCTAACCAAACTGGCCTAGCGGCCGATTCAGTCTTGACTGGTAGTGGTTTTCCGGGGCCAGAACTTCTCCATCGACTGATTGAAATGCTCCAACACTTGGCTGCGTACTTCGCCGGAAGGGTTGCGCAGCAGCCGTCCTAGCAAGTGACGGTACATTTCGGTGGTGACTTCCAGGCCCTTGGCGCTGACCAATCCGTGATGTAGCAGGTCGCAGTTGGCGGCGACAGAGTTGGATATGGAGTCGGTAAGCTCTTCACGAGCTTTGTCGGCCTCTTGAAAGGATTGTTCCAAACGGGCTTTCTGATTAGCAATGGGCTGCTCCATTTTCAACTGAGAGGAGAAATCAGGTGATTAATAGTGGCTCTAACCCGTCTGTAGTCCAGAAAGGTTCAGTTTATCTTAAGATTCCAATATAGTTTTGGATAAGAAAGCTGGCGCCGCGCCATAAGCTCCTGACTACTCAGAAGATACCATCTTCCCAAAAATGAAGCATCAACTCTGGCCCAGGATGGAAACCGGACGTTTCTGATCATCAATGGCCACGAAGGTGAACAGGCCCGAAACGGCCTTGATTCGCTCTTCAGAGTACATCTGCTCCACAAATAGCTCTACGCGGACTTGCAGGCTGGTGTTACCTACGCGGGCCACACGCCCAATCAGTTCCACCAGAGTGCCGCCCGGAATGGGATGCGTAAAATCGACTTTATCGGAGGATACCGTCACCATTTTGAGGCGGCTGAACCGGGTAGCCGTAATAAAGGCTACCTCATCCATCATATGGAGCGTGGTGCCGCCAAACAGCGTATCGTAGTGGTTGGTGGTATTTGGGAAAACGGCTTTGAAAATGCGGGTTTCCGCGCGGCTGATTTTTTCGTCGAGAGCTGACATGAAGTTGGGAAATATATAGGGGGAATACCCTTTGCCGGCGGTTTCCGCGGCTCCCAACGCCTCCTAATCATTGCCGGAATGCCCGCAGCCGTACGCGCTCACCTGCCCGCGCTTGCCCGTAGGCCAGAACAGTGGAGGAGGGCAGAAGCCCGCAGCAGCACCCAACAAGGACCCGATTCGCGCAGGAGCCTCATCATAAAGAGCGGCGGGCAGGTCTCCTGACTTGTAACATGCTTTCCGCCCTTCTCACCCGCGTTGGCAGGCAATGGGCTGTGGCTGGAAAGCACTGACGATTGGTTACTTACAGTAGCGCGTCTGTCCGGGAGTTGCACCCGGTTCCCTTTTCATTCCGGCCGAAGCCATAAACCTGCCGCTCGTCTGACTGGAAAAACAGACAAAGAACTGGCCCAAAGGTAGCAGAACCCGCCAATTGGACGCGGGCCGGATGACCTAGGGCAAGTTTCCGATGGCTTCCGCTATTTTGCGGCCGTTCCTTTTTCTTCCGCTACTGGCCTATGGCTCTTCCTGCTGCTTCTCTTGCGCCGCGAACAATGGCCTCCCGCATCCGCTCCATCTTCAGCGGCTCGGTGGGCAACCTGGTAGAGTGGTACGATTGGTACGTGTACTCGGCATTTGCGCTGTATTTCGCGCCAGCGTTCTTCCCCAAAGGCGACCTGACGGCTCAGCTGCTCAACTCGGCCGCCATCTTTGCGGTGGGCTTTCTGATGCGGCCTCTGGGCGGCTGGCTGATGGGTATTTACGCCGACCGCCACGGCCGCAAAGCCGCGCTGCTGCTCTCGGTGCTGCTGATGTGCGGTGGCTCTCTGCTCATCGCCCTTACGCCCGGTTATAGCCAGATTGGGGTGGCGGCCCCCATACTGCTGGTGCTGGCGCGGCTGCTGCAGGGCCTGAGCGTAGGCGGCGAGTACGGCACCTCGGCCACGTACCTGAGCGAAATGGCCGACCAGCGCAACCGCGGCTTCTTCTCCAGTTTTCAGTACGTCACGCTTATTGCCGGGCAGCTGCTGGCGCTGCTGGTGCAGCTTGGTCTCCAGAAAGTGCTTAGCCCGGGAGAGCTGTATGCCTGGGGCTGGCGCGTACCGTTTGCCCTCGGGGCCGTGGCGGCGCTGGTGGCGCTGTACCTGCGCCGCACCATGGAAGAAACCGACGCTTTCACCCACCAGACCACCACGGCCACTGACCCGGAAGCCGCCGCGCAACCCAGTAAGCTGAAGGTGCTGCTGCGCTACCCGCGCGAGGTCTTGACGGTGGTGGGCCTTACGCTGGGCGGTACGGTGGTATTCTACACGTTTACTACCTATGTGCAGAAGTTTCTGGTGAACACAGCCGGTTTCAGCAAGGCCGATGCCACGTTGGTTTCCTTTGGGGCGCTGGGCGTGGCCATGCTGCTTCAGCCCGTGCTGGGCGCCATTTCCGACCGGGTGGGCCGGCGGCCGGTGCTGCTTTTTTTTGGGGTGGGCTCTACGCTGGGCACCTACCCGCTGCTCACGGCGCTAGGCCACTCCAGCGGGCCTGGCGCGGCCTTCTGGCTGCTGGTGCTGGCCTTGTGTATCGTGAGTGGCTACACCTCCATTAATGCCGTGGTGAAGGCCGAGCTGTTCCCGACGGAAATCAGGGCGCTGGGCGTAGGCCTGCCGTATGCTCTCACGGTGGCCATCTTCGGAGGAACCGCCGAATACGTGGCCTTGCTGGCCAAAGACAACGGCGTGGAAACCTGGTTTTACTGGTACGTAACGGCCTGCGCCGCCATCTCCCTGCTGGTGTACCTGCGCATGGGCGACACCCGCGACACCTCCCGCATGCGCGATGACCAGTAACCGGCAAGTGGCCTAGCGTAGCTCAGCAGGAAACAGAAGCAACTAGTTGACTTCTAGATATGTCCATGAGAAACTGGAAGAGCTTTTTTTGAGGACGTGCTTTTGCCCCGAAAACAAAGTTCGTACGTTGTGCTTACTGTTCTATCTCACTCTCCTTAACCCCATCAACGCCATGCGCACTTTCAAATTCCTGACCCTATTCATTGGGGCCTCCCTGCTAACCGGTGCGGCCTTCGCCCAGGGCACCACTACAACTACCACCAAGACCACTACAACCAAAGCGCCCGAAGACAAATCGAAGCGGCCCAGCCCGCCCGCTACCGTAATGGGCACCGCGCCCGGCGGAGTGGCCTACACCATCGACTACAGCCGGCCCTCCGTCAAAGGCCGCAAAATATTCGGCGGACTAGAGCAGTACGGTAAAGTATGGCGCACCGGCGCCAATGAGGCTACCACCTTCGAGGTGAAGCAGCCCGTGAAAATCAACGGCCAGGCCTTGCCCGCCGGTAAGTACGGGCTGTTTACCATTCCCGGCGAGCAGGAATGGACCATCATCTTCAACAAGACCGCTGATCAGTGGGGCGCCTACGAGTATAAAGCCGACCAGGATGCTCTCCGCGTGAAGGTGAAGCCCACCAAACTGCCTGCTCTGGTAGAGCAGTTCACCATCACCTCTGATAACGCTGGTGTAGTAAAAATGGCCTGGGAAAATACGCAAGCCAGCTTCACGGTAAGCAAGTAATTGGCCTAGAAGCCTTTTTTTATCAGATCGGCCACCGTTCTTACTCAGATGAGTAGGAGCGGTGGCCGATCTGATTTCTGGCAGCACTAGGCCAGGTAGAAAGCGGATTCGGAACTCTACCCTTGCTTGGCCATTTCCTCGCCCAGAACGCTTTCTACCCAGGCTTTGCCCCAGTCTTCCAGCTCCTGGGGGCTCCAGATTTGCGGATAGAAAATACGGCGCTGGAACTTGGGAGGCAGGTACTTGCGCCAGTTAGTGCCGCCGGTAGCGGCAATGGCGTCGGGGTGGCGCTCCAGGTAGCGCACCGCCGATTTGTAGTGCATCAGGGGCCAGTTCACATTCACGTTCACGTCCAGCTGGCGCAGCTGGCGGAGCAGGCGCGGGTGCTGGCGGTCCTCTTCGGGCAGGCGCTGCACCACGGCCCACAGGTTGCGCTCCTGGAAATGGCGGGCGTGCTCGATGAGCTGAGCCGTATATTTTTCCTCAAACTGCACAAGCGTGAGGGCCTTGGCGCCGGTGTCTTCCACGGTGGCGCCGGCTTTCCAATAGATGCAGCCCAGCAGCTCGTCGTGGGCGGCGGCTTCGCCGAGTAGGCGGCGCTGCTCTTCAGGCACGAGGTTGGTGAGGCTGGTGCTGGCCAACTCAATCATGCGGTACTGCACGCTCTGGAACCCCGAGGCGGGCATCAGGCTCATGCGGAACTGCAGAAACTGCTGCTTATCCATACCGTCCACCATCACATCAAACGAGTCGATCAGGTTCTCGAAGTAGCGGTTTACGCGGCCTACGCGCAGCACCACTTCCTGGAGCGTGGGCGTCTGCAAGTCGCCGAGCTGCTCGTACTCGCAGAGGCAGAGCTTGAAGTACAGCTCCGTAATCTGGTGGTACATGATGAAAATGCGCTCATCGGGAATCTTCGTGAGCGGCTGCTGCAGGGAGAGAAGCGTGTCTAGCTTGATGTAGTCCCAGTAATTGACGTAGTCGGCGTAGTACAGGCCTTCCAGGTAGCCGGCCAGATCCTGGCCATCGGCAGCGTATTTGGTTTGGAGTAGGCGCAGCTGTTGCCAGACGGCCGGCGAGAATTCTTCCTCGGGAGAGCTCATGCGTAGGGTGGAGGTAAACGGCGGGAGAAAGGAAAAGAAAGGAGTGGGTGGCCTACAAAGAACGAAAAAGCCCTCGAAACCACCACGCAGGCAACGGCCAGGCTGCCCCAGACATCTTACTGGCTGAATATGTCGGGACATGGATTGCGGGAGTGGCCTAGGCCTGTTGCTTTCCCCAATGAATCCGATACCTTTACCCTGTTTATGGCCGAGAAAAGCAGTATTTTCGATATGATCGGACCCGTGATGATTGGGCCGAGTTCCTCGCACACAGCGGGCGTAGTCCGCATTGCCGGGGCCGCTATCCGCATTTTGGGCTCGATTCCGACCCACGCGACTATCACGTTCTACAACTCTTTCGCCCGCACCTACGAGGGCCACGGCTCCGACCGAGCTATTGTGGCCGGTCTGCTGGGCATGGCCACCGACGACGTGCGTATCCGCGAAGCCTTCGACCACGCTAAGCATGCCGGGCTGCAGTACACGTTCCAGAGCGTGGGCAATGCCTCGACCATGCATCCCAATACCATTAAGCTGCAGCTGCGCGATGAGCGCACCGGCAACTCAGTGGAAGTGATCGGGCAGAGCCGGGGCGGCGGCGTCATTCGCATTGTGGAGGTGGATGGGTTTCCCTCGGACTTCTCCGCCTCGCTGCACACGCTCATCATTGATGCCGACGACGTGCCCGGCTCCATTGCCTTCATCGCCTCCGTTATAGCCCACGACGATTGCAACATTGCTACCATGTTCGTGTCGCGCAAGGGCAAGAACGATGCGGCCCGGCAGTTCATCGAAATAGACTCGGGGCTTCGTGAAATCACGCTGGAATATCTGCGCCAATTGCGCTGGGTTCACCGCGTTACCTACATTCCTACTATCGAGTAAATTACTAGACTAACGGTGTAAAACGGCTTTTTCACGGCTGATTTTCCCCGATTGGTTGATTTTGACAGGGGAGTGGCCTACCGTTCCGATACCTTTAGTGGCCTAGGCCACTTGGCTTTCGCTCCCGGCTAACTTCTTCTTTTCTTTCAGGCAAGTAAGTATCCTCTTATGAAGCGTTTTTACTGGTTGTTGAGTATGTCGGCCGGGCTGCTGGCGGCCCCGGCTGTGGCCCAGACCACGCAGCCCACTCAGCCGCCGGCCGGGTCGTTGGCGGGCACTACACCCAGCGGACCTTTCTCTCTGCAGCAGGCCATTGATTACGCCCTGAAAAATAACCTGGGGGTACGTCAGCAGCAGCTAACTTCGGAGCTTCAGAACGCTACGCTGCGCCAAAGCCGGGCCGCCCTGCTGCCCACGGCCAACCTTTCGGGTACGCAGGCCTGGAACTACGGTACCAGCCTCGACCCACTGACCAACGACTTCGTAAGCCAGACCATCCGCTCAAACAACTTCTCGGCTAATACCCAGGTTACGCTGTTCGCAGGTTTTCAGCTGCGCAACACAGTGAAGCGTAATGCCCTCGACACGGAGGCTAGCAACCTGGATATTGAAAAGTCCCGCAACGATTTGTCTTTGAACGTGGCCTCCGCCTTCCTCCAGCTGGTGCTGGCCGAAGAGCTGGTGCGCACCAACGAGGTACGCGTGAACAGCACCCGGCAGCAGGTAGAGCGTACGCAAAAGCTCCTGAAGGCCGGCGCCATTCCGGAAAGCAACCTGCTCGATATTCAGGCCCAGCAGGCTTCCGATGAGCTGAACGTCATCACGGCCCAGAACCAGCGCGACCTGGCTCGCCTCACGCTTGCCCAGCTGCTGAACTTGCCTACGCCGACAGGCCTACAGATTGAAGTTCCGGCCCTGGCTGACCCCGACGACCAGCCACTGCTGGAAGCCGACCCCGATGGGACGTTCCAGACGGCGCAAAGCCTGCTACCCGAAATAAAAGCGGCCGATTTGCGCGTGCGCTCCGCCCAGCGCAGCCTCGATATTGCCCGCGGTGGATATTATCCGAGGTTGGCGTTTGGCGCCGGTGTGTTCACGGGTTTCTCCTCGTCGCGGTTGGCTCGGGTGTTCAATGGCGACTCGACCGATGCAGTGCAGCTGCCGGTGTTTCAGCCCGGCTTGGGTGGGCAGCCCATTCCGTCGCAGTATTTTCTGTTGCAGCCCAAGCAGGCTGTGGCCGAATTCCTGCCTTCCGGCTTCTCCAGCCAGATCAAAGATAACTTGGGTAAAAACCTGCAATTCTCGCTGCAAATCCCGATTCTGAATGGTCTGCAAACCCGCACCAGCGTGCAGCGGGCCCAGATCAATATCCAGCAGCAGGAATTGCGCGCCGAGCAGGCTCGCCTCACGGTTCGCCAGAACATCCAGCAGGCCTACGCCGACGCCATTGCGGCCCAGCGCCGCTACCTATCGGCGCGCCGCCAGGTAGAAGCCCTGACTACGGCTTACCGCAACGCCGAAATTCGCTTCAACAACGGGCTGCTCAACGGCACTGAGTTCAACATTGCCAAAAACAACCTCACGGCGGCAGAGTCCACCATGATTCAGGCCAAGTACGAGTTTATCTTCCGCCGCAAAGTCCTCGACTTCTACCAGGGCCGCCCCATTGCGCTGTAGGCCAGTGCAGCGGCTGCCTGCCTCCACACGGTTTGTACTGTGCCTGAGGACTATTCTGTATCTGCTTCCCAAGACCCCAAATACCAAGACCCTAAGTTGCTAAGATGAAAAACAACCGCGTACTGTATATTCTGCTGGCTGTAGTAGTGCTGCTACTAGGTGGCTTCTGGGTGGCGAAGAAGAAGGGTTGGGTCGGCAAACCCGCTGGCACCGAGGTGCTGGCCGTGAAAGCCGGCATGAACACGATTGTGGAAACGGTGAGTGCCTCGGGTAAGGTGCAGCCGGAAACGGAAGTGAAAATTTCGCCCGACGTATCCGGCGAAATCATTGAGCTGTACGTGGAAGAAGGCGACTCCGTGAAGAAAGGCCAGCTCCTGTTGCGCATCCGGCCAGATAACTACCAGGCCATGGTAAACATGCAGTCGGCTTCGGTAGGTACGCAGCGCGCCAATGTGGCCCAGACCCAGGCGCGCCTGCAGCAGCTGATTGCCAGCGCCCGCCAAACCGAGCTGACGTACCGGCGCAATGCGTCGCTCTTCAAACAGAAGGTGATTTCGCAGTCGGATTACGAAGCCAGCAAAGCGGCCTATGATGCGTCGCAGGAAGAAATTAACTCGGCCCGCCAAAGCATCCGGGGTGCGCAAAGCAATGTGCGCAGCGCCCAGGCCTCTCTGGACGAAGCCCGCAAGAACCTGGACAAAACGACCATCTACGCGCCAGTAAATGGCACCGTGAGCAAGCTCAATGTAAAAAAGGGCGAGCGGGTAGTGGGTACTTCGCAGATGGCCGGTACGGAGATTATGCGGGTGGCCAACCTCAACAATATGGAGGTGCGGGTGAGCGTAAATGAAAACGACATCATCAACGTGACCCTCGGCGACTCAGCCAACGTGGAAGTGGACAGCTATGCCAGCAAGAACCAGAAGTTCCGGGGCATTGTAACCAGCATCGCCAACACGGCCAAGGACGCCCTTACGGCCGAGGCCGTGACGGAATTTGAAGTGCGCATCCGGCTGCTGCCCGAGTCGTACCAGCAGTTGCTGCGCACGGAAAAAGGCCGCGCCGTAGTACCGTTCCGTCCCGGTATGACGGCGTCGGTGGATATCATCACGGAGCGTAAAGCCAATGTACTGAGCGTCCCGCTGATGGCCGTAACCACGCGCGCCGACAGCACGAATACGGAAGATGCCAATCAGAAAGGCACGCCAGCGGTGCGCGTGAGCCGTGGCGCTGCTGCAACCCCAGAAACGGCTAAGGCTACCAGCAAGCCCGAAGTAGAGCAGGTGGTATTCCTAATTAGAAACGGCAAAGCCGTAATGACGCCCGTGAAAACCGGCATCAGCGACCGAAACAACATGGAGATTCTGAGCGGTATTCAGGCCGGCGACGAACTGGTGAGCGGTCCGTACCGGGTAGTTTCCAAAACCCTGAAGGATGGCGCTACGGTCGTCATCAAGGATCCTAAATCCCTGGATAAGTCGGCGCTGAAAGAAGACGACAAAGAAAGTGAATAGCCATCTGGCCTAGCACATCTGCCTGAGCGCTTGTGGCCTAGGCCACTCAGGGAGGCCGCCGTTGCACTTGGCAACGGCGGCCTCTCATTTTTTTTGGCTAAGATTGACGGACGGTGATTTCGTGAACTGATGAAATAGGGAGTTTTTCGTGCGGTAGGCGCGGATTGCGCTACTGGTGCAGTCTAGGCCAGTCGGATGTTAAACTCCCTAAATTACCACTTCACTAAATCACCATTTCACCACCTCATCCTCATCCAGCTTGGAAAAAATTGCCATGCTCGGCGGTGGCTCCTGGGCCACTGCTCTCACCAAAATTCTATCAGAAAACGGGGCCCGCGTAGCCTGGTGGATGCGCAGTAAAGACGACGTGCAGCACCTGTTGCGCACGCGCCATAATCCGCGCTACTTGTCCTCCGTTGCCCTGGACCTGAACCGTGTGCACCCGACCACGGATTTGGAAGATGCCGTGCGCGACGCCGACTGGCTGGTGCTGGCCGTGCCTGCCGCCTTCGTGCAAAGCACCCTAGATAAGCTGGACCGTGACTCGCTCAAGCATAAGCGGGTTATTTCGGCCATTAAAGGTATGATACCCGGCAAAAACGTGCTCGTGACGGATTACGTGGCCGAGCGTTTCCGGCTGCCGCACACGCGCATTGGGGTAGTAGCCGGCCCGTGCCACGCCGAGGAAGTGGCCCTGGAAAAGCAAAGCTACCTGACCATTGGCTCGCCCGATATGGAGCTGGCTGAGGAGTTCAGCATCCTGCTGCGCAACCGCTTCGTGAAAGCCAACCCGGCTCAGGATCTGGACGGCATTGAGTATTGCGCCGTCATGAAGAACATCATCGCCCTGACCTGCGGTATTGCGCACGGCCTGGGCTACGGCGACAACTTTCAGGCAGTAATGGTGGCAAACGCGGTGCAGGAAATGCGGCGCTTTGTGCACGCGCTCAACCCGCAGCCCCGCGACCTATCCGCCTCTGCCTACCTCGGCGACTTGCTGGTGACGGCCTACTCGCAGTTTTCCCGCAACCGCACCTTCGGCAACATGGTGGGCCGCGGCTATAGCGTAAAATCCGCGCAGATGGAAATGAATATGGTAGCCGAGGGCTACTATGCCGTGAAGAGCATTTACGAGCTGAACAAGAAGCTGCAAGTGTCAATGCCCATCACGTCGGCAGCTTACCACATTCTGTACGAGAAGATTTCGCCGGCTGTAGAAATTGAACTGCTAAAGGAGAAATTCAAGTGATGCCTGCTGACTCCACCGAAGGGCGGTGGCGCCTGGCCTGGTTTTTTGCATTAGGAACTGGCTGGGTATCAGTGCTGATCTTAGTCGTGGACTACTGGATGCTGGGAAAACCGGAGTGGTTGGGCATACTTGATGGCAGTAAGGGCTGGACTGTCTATCCCCCTTTGATGGCGCTTCCGCAGGCTATACCGGGCGTTCAGACGTACAACGCCGTTTTGCTCAGCGCTACCATTGCCGGATTGATATTATTTGTGACTTGGTTTCTGGCTCTGAAGCAGTGGCCTAGAGGGAGTAAAAGGCCCAGTCGGTGGTTTTGGCTTTCCCTGTTACTACTAGCGCCAGTAAGTGTTTCTGTAGGAGGTACATTGTATAGTATCAAATTGAAGCGCGTTATGGAGATGCATATGCTGCAGGAGTTTTCTGAGCGCCCCGAGCAAGAGTCTTCTAACGGTTCGGCTCATATAAATTCTCAGGAAGATGTGCTGGACAAGGAGAAGTAACCTTCATTCCGACTGGCCTAGGCCGAACAAATCAGCGGGTTTCTCGTCTGTTAAGTAATATTTCCACTCACTTAACCGCTACTGCATGAGCACCTGGGGCTACTACAACTTCGATAATGACTTGGCAGCAGATTTGGCGGCTAAGTTCCGGGATACGCACAGCCTAGGCCTGCTTTCGGAGGCGCTGGCCGACATTCCATCGGCTGAAACTATCGGGAACGATGCGGCGCAGGAAGCGCTGGCCGCGGCTGAACTGGTTGCCGCTCTCCTTGGTAAGCCCGGTGAAGACCTTCCGGCTGATTTGCTGCCCATTACCGTGCAGCTCAACCCCGCGGAAAGCACCACCTTGCAGGGCCTGGCCCGTGAAGCCGTGCAAGCAGTTTCTAAACGCTCCGATCTGCAGGCGCACTGGACCAAAGGCGACAACAAAAAAGAGTGGCAGCAGCGCCAGCAGGACCTTCTGCACCGGCTGCAATAAGTCAGTACTCGCGGTATGCATTGGCTCTTACTTGCCTTACTCACAGCTCTTTGCCTGGCTCTGTATAATTTCTTTATTAAGCTGGCTTCCGGGCACATTTCAGCGGCAGCCGGCGCCGTTATTTTGCAGCTGGTAGCCGCTGGCCTAGGCGGTATCTGGCTGGTCTGGCTGAGGCTGAAAGGCCAGCCACTTGATATCAGCAGCAAAGGGGTAGGGTTGGCCATGCTGGCCGGGGCGGGCGTAGGCCTGGCCGAAATCCTCACGTTTGTGGTATTTGGCCGAGGCTTACCCTCTTCAGTAGGCACGCCCGTAATTGTGGGAGGCTCCGTTCTGCTGACGGCTGTGCTAGGCCTAGTGGTGCTGCGCGAAACGCTTTCCTGGTCTCAGGCTGCCGGCTTGCTCAGCATTGTAATAGGCATTGCCCTGCTGGCCCGGGGGCATTGACAAGCGCATACCCCTGCGTATGCTTACGACAGCTTTCAACATGCGTCAGCCGGAGAAATAATTCTCCGGCTGACGCATTTGGTTGTGGAAAGGGGACGGTCGAGGCTAGCGGGCAGTAGCTGCCGACTAGCGAGAGGGTGACACAAAGGTGCCGTCATTCTGTCCCGTAACCAAGGCAAATACCGCGTTATTTGTGACTCATAATGCGCACCCTGCCGCACACCGGATAAATGAAAAACGGGTTATACGCCAGTTGTAGCGCAGTTTCGCTGTGAAATAAGCGTTAACTACTGGTGAAATTGTGACACGGCCTGCTGGTCGGCTTATTCGCTTTTTATGGTTCCTCACACGAAGTCGGAAAGCCACAACTATTACGGGACAGGCCTGACTTCCAAATGGCTTCCCACACCTGAGTGCTCTGTGATTAGAGCGCCTGTAGAGGGAGAAAAATCTGATATTCAGTGTATTCATCTTTCTGAGGCAACACCTTTAGGGTGCCCATCAGCCGCTTGGTAATTAGATCATAGCTCAGGGCCAGGCCAAGGCTGTTATCGTTGGGGGTTTCTCCAGTCGGAAAGCGCTGGAAAAGATTCTTCAGCGCTGCTTCGGAGAAGCCAACACCATTATCCCGAAAGCGGATTTCAACTCCCTGCCGGGTGCGGGTAGTGGTAAGCGAGACCTGTGGCACATAGTCTTCCTCGCCCATCGTCTGCCGTTGCTGCACGGCGTAGAGCGCGGTCGTGAACACGCCCACCAGCGCCCGGCCGACTTCCTGACGGGTGACCTCTACCCAACCAACGGCCGGATCGGGGTAGAGTAGCAAAGCACAGTTGAACATATGATGCTTGGCCCGCAAATCATGGTAGGTGAGACGCAGATATTCTTCGGCCAGCATGTTGAGGTTGGTGGGCTGGCGCGGGCTGTTGCCGTCCTGGGAGTATTCCTGCATCCCCCGCACAATGGACTCGGCCCGTTGGCTGTAGTGCATGATTTTCTCCTGGTTCTGGCCCAGGTTCTGCAGCATCTCATCCATCACCTCCTGGTCATAGGTGGAGATTTTGCCTTTCCCCAGCTCCCCCCGGACTTCCTTACAAAGCTCCACACTGATAGCGGCGAACTTGCGCACATTATTTACCGGATGCTGTATCTCGTAGGCCACTCCGGCCATCAATTCGCCTAAGGAGGCCATCTTTTCGCGGAGCATCAGCTGTCCCTGCGTTATTTTGAGCTCCTTGAGGGTGCGCACTAAACTGTCGCGCTGCACCTTCAGCTCGTCGGCCTGCTGAGTCACGCGCCCGTTCAGCGTCAGCAGCCGTTGGTTGGTGCGCTGCTGTTGCCGGTTGTGCCGCAACATCAGCGTCAGCAGAATCAGCAGTACGCTCACACCCACCAGCAGGCCTACCGTGCGCGCGCTGGCCCGGTACTGTATTTGCTCATCCTCCAATTGGCGCAGGCGTTGCTGTTCCGCAAATCCAATAGCATCCAACTGCTTTATACGATGAGGGTTGTAGAGGCTGTCCTGGGCCATGAGCATAATGCTCATGTATTTCAGGGTGCTATCGGGCTGGTTGCGGCTACGGAAAATATCAGTAAGCAGTGAGCTGGTCCTAACCACCCCGATAATGAACGGCAATGACTGGCCTAGCTGCAAGGCTTTGCGGGCATAATAGGTGCAGGAATCGGGCTCCTGACGGGTCTGATAAAGATCAGCCATGTATTGATAAGCCCGGCAGGCACTCCGTAGGTCGTTTTCCGGCCCAGCTGCCTGGGCGCTCCGCCGGTAGTAGGCCAATGCCGCATCGGGGTGGCCTAGCGCCACCTGAAGCAAGCCTAGTTCGCGCAATACATACGGGGCCGGGTTCCCCCAGCAGCTCTGATGCACGGAAGTCGAGCGGCGGGTAAGCTGCCAGGCCTGATTTAGAAACAGCGACGCCGAATCCAGCTGGCCCTGCCCTTCATAGCTCGCGCCAATATTGGTCAGAACGCTGATTAACTGAGAGGTGTCCTTTACCTGGGCCTGCTCGTACAGCCTGCGGGCCCGGAAGTAGTACCGTAAAGAAGGGACGAAGTCTTCCAATGCATAATACAGCAGCCCTGTTTGGTTGAGCGTCCGGGCTGTTCCCTCAGTATCGTGGCTGGCCTCATTCAATCGAAGCGCCTGCAGATCTATGCGCAACGCCTGCGGAAGATTGCCCCGCTCACTCAGCAGGATGCCAATGCGCGAGAGGCAGCGGCCCTGGCCTTTTGTGTACCCCAGTTGTTGAGCCAGCAATAACCCTTTTCGGGCATACTGCTGCACAGAATCGAAGTGGGAGTAGCGATAAGTGGCACTTAAATCGGCTAGTAGCAGTACCCGAGCTGTGTCGGAGGTAGCGGCAGCCAGTGCTTGTCGTAGGTATTTGGTTTGAGGACTTTGAGCCCAGACAGTACTGCTACTTACCCAAAGCAGGGCCAGTAGAAGCAGGCTCTTAAGTTCGCGTCGGATCATGGATGCGAAGATAGATAACCTCTTCGCCGATATTTACACGCTTTCCACAAATCGTCATAAAAAATATATAAAATATAAAATTAACTGCACGCTGCAGCAAGGGCCAACAGTCTAAGCAGCTTGTAACCTAGTTTGCTAAACGAGTCGGCAGGAAAAGTACATGTGCGCACCCGCAGTACACTTGCAGGGAGAGCGGATGATGAAAAGGCTATGCCAGCCGAGGTGCTGCAGGAAGTGTTTCTCCCGCCAAGAGCAGTACAGCCAACACCGAAAGCATAGGGAGCTGAGAGGAGGTTTGGGTTACAGGCATTGAGGCGCTAGTGCAAGTGATATTTCACAAAGCTCAACCATCAACTGGTTAGTGGAAAGGCTAAAAACAGGTTGATTGTGACTGTAAACAAAAGTATATAATATAGGATAAAGCTAAATTAAAAGTAAAATCCCGCCGTTATACTGGCCTAGGCTACACTTTGCGCGATTAGGTGAGCCACTTTTGTGACATTCTCGACTTCACCCTGTAGTGGATTTTTTAAGAACAGACAGGCCTGGACGCAAAAAAGCCCTTGCAAATCATGGATTTACAAGGGCTTTTGCAGGCTAAGAGCCTCCTGCCGGGATCGAACCAGCGACCTACTGATTACAAGTCAGTTGCTCTACCAGCTGAGCTAAGGAGGCGTTAACTGGGTGCAAAACTAAGTATAGGATCGGTATTCCCAAACACCCGGAGCGAAATAACTTGATTTTTTTCACGTCAATTTTCGGAATAAATTCCTTGTTCACGTCAATCGCTTGATATACTGGTAACTGCATTGCAAGGTCGCCTAGGCATTATTTAGTGAATTTCATAAAGACCAAGGTGCAGACCGCACACAAAACGCAAAAAGGCGAGACAGATGTCTCGCCTTTTTGCGTTTTGTGTGCGGTCTGCACCTAACTGCGGACCACTTTCAGCTGCTTTTTCAGCGCGTCAATCCGAGCCTGGGCTTCGTCTATGCGGCCTTGATACTCCTCCCGCAGCTGGCCAGCGTTCTTGGAGCGTGCGAAAAACTCCAGATTGGTTCGCAGGGTGGAGATGTCGTTTTCCAGCTCGTTAATTTCCCGCCGCAACAGCTGTTCCTTTTTGTAAAGCTGCTGCTGGGCATCGGGCGAGGACTTTAGTCGCTCTATTTGCAGGCTAAACAGTAGATCTGTGCGCTCCGCGTAGGAAAGCCCTGGCACTGTATCCAGGTATTTGCTCATCAGGGTTTGAAACTTCTCTTCGGCTCGTTCATTTCCCCGAGCAGCACCGGTGTCAAAGGCCCGCCAGGCACTCACGTGCTGCTGGAATCCTTCTATACTTCCCGGAGTATCAGGAGTGAGGGCGCCTATTGTTTCACCAAGCTGGTCTAGGTGCTGAACCTGTTCGCGACTTAGTTGTTGGGCGTGGTGCTCACGCTGGCGTACTTCTTCTTTCTTCCGATCAAAAAAGGAGTCGCAGGCGGTGCGGAAGCGGTTCCAAACTTTGTCCGACTGCTTCTCTGGAACACGGCCAATGAGTTTCCATTCCTTCTGAAGCCGGATAATGGTTTCGCGGGCTTCTTCCCAATCGGTGTTTTGGAGGGCTGCTTCGGCCTGCTCACACAACTCAAGCTTGCGCTTCAGGTTGGTGTTTTTCTCTTCGTCGAGTGCCTTGAAGAACTGGTTTTTGCGCTGGAAGAACCCTTTATAGGCTCCCCAGAACTGCTTGTTCATCTGCTCGGCCTTTTCGCGGGGTACTAGGCCAGCGGCGTCCCACTCTTCCTTGAGCTTTTGCAGCTCATCGGTTTTGGAGCGCCACTCGTTTACACGCTCCGTCTGGAATTCACCGAAAGGCTGCAACTGCGCCAGAAGTGCTGTTTTACGCTCTAGGTTGGCATTCTCCTGAGTGGAGCGCGAGGTGAGAAACTCCTTCTTGCGGTCATGGACCTTCTCGGAGGCTTGCAGGAAGCGTTGCCATAGAGTTTCGCGCTGCTCATTGGGCACCGGGCCAATGTGCTTCCATTCTTCGTGGAGCTGGCGCAAGTCCTGCAGCGCTTTGTTGATACTGGATTGCTGCTGCAAGGCTTCTGCCCGCACTACAAGTGCTTCTTTGGCTTCCTGGTTGCGGCGACGGTCCAGTTCCTTCATTTCGAAGAACAGACCGCGGTTGTTGTAGTAGATATCCAGTAGCGCGTGGTAGTTGTTCCAGAGCTCCTGCGTTTCTTTTTGCGGCACCGGACCGGTGGCCTTCCAATCGTTTTGGAGCGCTTTGATACGGGCGGAACTGTCTTTGGTTTCTGCCGATTCTACCAGTTGCCGCAACTGCGACAGCAAGTACTGTTTGTGCGCCAGGTTTTTGGCCCGTTGCTCGTCTTCGGCTTTGGTATCGCGCACGCGGCTGTCGCGAAACTCCTGGAATGCTTTCGTCAGATCCTGATATCCTTCGGGGCCGGTGTAGTTGAAATCGTTGGCCTCGTTGCCAGCATCCACGAACTGCTGCCGGGTGGCTGTGCGGTCGGCCTGAATTTGGGTGTCGTAATGCCGGTAGAAGTCGAATATCTGCTTGCGGTTCTGCCGGGCATCGGGTTTCTGCAGCAGGGCTTGCAGATGAACTGTTTGCGCCGTAAGGTCCAGCGTGTTGAAGTCGGGACCGTGCGTTTCCGCTACATAGTCCTCCTCTTCGGAAGTCGCGGCGGCATCGGAGGAAGTATGCAGCGACGCAACAGAAGGCGCTTCTTCCAGGGCCTCTTCCAGGCTTTCGCCGGGCTCTAGATCTACTACGGGTTTCACATGCGGGTCTTCCTGCTCCATGGCATCGGAAGGAGCAGCGCTTTCAGTGTGAGCTGCTTCGGCCACTTGAGGATGCTGAGGCGCCTCAGCAGAATTTTCAGGCTCTGTGGTGCCATAGTGCGCCAGTGAGCGGGCCTCGCCGGCAGAGTGCGGGGCCTCGTTCACGCTCGAAGGCAGATGGGTGGCAGATTCCAAGGCGGCGGTTTCTTCCGGAGAGCCTTCCTCGGGCTGCAATGGCTCCGCAGTGCCCGCTCCGGCAGGCTGAGATGATGTGGAAGCGGGACCCTGCGCGGGGCGCTCCGTGATATCCTCCGGCGCCACTGGGGTCGGAACAGGGGTATCGGCCGGCACGGGGACTTCCGTTGGTGGATCCGTGGGGGTATTAGCAGGATCCTGTTGCGACTTGATTTCAGCCAAGCGGCGCTCCAGAATGCTCATCGGCGACTCCGATGCATCGTCGGAGGGAGTGGGGGCGGTGGTATCGTTGTCGGGTAGCATAAGGTTCAGAGGAGAAAGGCCCAAATGGGCGGTGGGGGCGCGGTTAATTCAGACGGGGGTCTGTAGGATAATTGGATAGCATGCGGTAGCGGCCTCCTTTTTCGCGCAAAATCGACCGCCAAAAGGCATCGTTATCCAAAGTAAATACTTTCCCGGCAGCATTGGGGTGCACAATCCAAACATTTTCACGCACTTCCTCGGCTAATTGCCCGGCCGTCCAGCCGGAATAGCCTACGTAGAGGCGCACATCATCGGCGGGTTGCGCATCGGTTTGCAGCTCTTGCAGAAGTTCGCGAAAATCGCCGCCCCAATACACTTCCTGGCCTAGCGCTACGGCATTAGGCAGCTCTGCGCGCCGGTGAAGATAATGAAGGGTATCCGGTTGTACGGGGCCTCCCATACCCAGCGGCAGGCGGGCAGCGGGCAGCGCGTCGCCGCCCGGAAACTCGAGCACGTCGCCGAGCTGCAGCGATGCCGGCCGGTTCAGGACCAGTCCAAAAGAGCCTTCTTCCTCGGAGTGGCTGCACAAGAGTACCACCGTCCGCTCAAAGTTAGGGTCACCGAGAAACGGCTGTGAAATCAGCAAACTACCAGGGCGTAGGCGCGGCATGGGAGGAAGTGGTTGGAAGTGAGCAAGGGAGTAACAGAGCAGGATGTACGTGGAAGTACCAACAAAAACGGCCGTGATTTGTCGGCGCCGAGCGGGCCGAAGCCCTGAGAGAAGTACGTTGGGCAGGGGGGCGTGGGTTCCGTTAGCTGCTGCATTGTGCTACCTTTCGAGCATTTACTGGCTTTCGGTGGTTACTAGTTTTCGTAGGCCTTTCTACAAAGGCTGGAGTGGCCTACAAAGCACAGGGGTCGAACGGGCTTTCCCGCTAGTCCCTAATTTAGCATTTGATAGCGGGGTAGCTGGCCTTAGGCTATCTTTTTTCGTGGTTTACTATTCCCTTTCTTCTCCCATGATTGATCCGCACCTTGCCGACCTGCGCAAGACGTATGCCCAGCGTACGCTCACTGAAGCCGATGTGCAACCCGATGCCGTGCGCCAGTTCCGGGCCTGGCTGGATGAGGCCATCAGCGCTCAGGTAGAAGAGCCCACTGCCATGACGCTGGCCACCGTGAATGAAGCCGGGCAGCCCTCCGCCCGTATTGTTCTGCTCAAAGGCTTGCCCGACGACGCGGGCTTTTTGTTTTTCACCAATTACGATTCGCGCAAGGGGCAGGAACTGGCTACTGGGCCACTGGCGGCCCTTACCTTCTTCTGGCCCGCCCTGGAACGGCAGGTGCGCGTGGAGGGCCGGGTAGAGAAAGCACCCGAAACTTTATCGACGGAATATTTCCAGAGCCGGCCGCGCAGCAGCCAGATCGGTGCCTGGGCCTCGCCGCAGAGCCAGCCCATTCAGAGCCGGGAGGAGCTGGAGCAGCGCGAGCGGGAAGTGGAAGCGCGCTTTGCCGGCCAGGAGCCGTTGCCGCGTCCGGAGCATTGGGGAGGCTATATTCTACGGCCTCAGCGGGTGGAATTCTGGCAGGGGCGGCCCAGCCGCCTGCACGACCGGATTGTGTACGAATTCCACGGCGAGGGGTGGAGGCTGACCAGGCTGGCTCCCTAGGCCACTCGGCGGCGGCAGATTCTGGCGGTCGTCCCTTCTTTATTATGACTTTACTTTTCCACAACGCAATTTTTCTGAGTGGCCGAAATTCAACCCGTACGCGGCTGGCGCTATAATTCGGAGCTAAGCCAACAAATTGATGATTATGTGTCGCCGCTCTTTGATGTAGTATCGGCGAAGCAGCGGGAGGCGCTGTACCGTAATCCATTGAACAGCATTCATCTTTCGGTGCCGCGGGGCGAAGATGCTGCTGGTTTGGCGCGGAAGCGGCTGCAGGAATGGCAGCAGCAGGGCGTGCTGCTGCAGGATCAGCTGCCCGGCATCTATGTGTATTACCAGTATTTCCGGCTGCCGGGCAGCTCGCGGGAGTACTGCCGCAAGGGGTTTATGTGCCACATCAGGGCTTACGACTGGGCCGAGAATGTGGTGCTGCGCCACGAAAACACACTGCCCACCGCCGTCAACGACCGGGCCGAGCTGCTGAGCCGCACCGAGTTTCAGACCAGTGCTACCCACGGGCTGTACCGCGACGAGGAGTTCGAACTGGAACGCTACATGGATGAGGCCATGCGCAACCCGCTCTATCAAACGGAGGAGGACTACCAAGGCGCCCGCGACGTGCTGGCCGTGATTCAGGATGCGGCCATTATCCACCGGTTTCAGCGGGTGCTGGCGGCCCGGGAGGTGATTCTGGCTGATGGCCACCACCGCTACGAAGGCTCCCTGGCCTACCGGCAGGCCCGGCGCCTGGCCGCCGGAGAGGCCTACACGGGCCAGGAAGCCTGGAACTTCCACCTCATGTACCTCACCAACGCCGCCGCCGACGACCTGCGCATTCTGCCCACGCACCGCCTGGTACTGGAGCTGCCCGTAGGCCTATCGGGGGAGGAAATGCTCGCGCGGCTGGCGCCCTACTTTACGCTTCTCACTCTAGATGACCCCTATGATTTGCCGGAGCGTATTGCGGGCAAGCAGTGGGCGTTTGGGCTGTATCTGGGGGAAGGACAGGTGTATAAGCTTCGGCTGCGCCCCGAAGTGCATGCCCAGCTCGACTGGCCTACGACGCCCGAAGTGAAAGCGCTGGACCTGACGGTGCTACATTTCTTTGTATTGGAGAAAGTGCTCGGCATTGTGGGGCCCGAGGCCCAGCGCCAATGGACGGGAGTGGCCTACGTGCGCAATTTCCCGGAGTGCCTCACCCGCGTAGACCGCGGCGAGGCCCGCGCCGCTTTCATCACCAACGAAGTGACCATGGAGGAAGTGGAGCGCGTGTGCCATTCCGGCGCCGTGATGCCGCCCAAGTCCACGTTTTTTTTCCCAAAAACCATCGGCGGCTTCCTGTTTACCAGTATCCGCGATGCCGAAACCGACCACCCATTTTATGCCGCTTTCCGTTCCTGATTCCGCTCCTGTTCGTCCGCGCCTGGTATTGGCGTCCAATTCTCCCCGGCGCCGGCAGCTGCTTACGGAGTTGGGAGTGGCCTACGAGGTGCGTTTGCGCGAGGTAGACGAGTCGTTTCCGCCGCATCTGGTGCGGGCCGAAGTAGCTGAGTACCTGGCCGCCCACAAGGCCTCGGCTTATGCCTCAGACCTAGCGCCTGATGAGCTGGTGCTCACCGCTGATACCATTGTGTGCCTAGATGATGACGTGCTGAATAAGCCTGCTGGTGCGGCCGAAGCCGTGCAGATGCTGCAGCGCCTGCAGGGGCGTTTCCATGATGTGTACACGGGTGTGTGCCTGCTGGCTGGCGACGGGCGCAAAGTGGTGTTCTCGGACCAGACGCGGGTGCATTTTCGTGCGCTTACGCTCTCTGAAATTGAGCATTATGTGGCGCACTACAAACCCTTCGATAAGGCCGGGGCTTATGGTGCTCAGGACTGGATTGGGATGGTGGCCGTGACGCACCTGGAAGGCTCCTACTTCAACGTAATGGGCCTACCCGTTCACCGCGTGTGGGAAGAGCTGGAAAAGCTGGGTGCCGTAAGCATCTGATGTTTTGAAGCTGTTGAGGTCGTTCTTCTAACTTCCAAAACAGTTTCAATTTGATAAAAAAAGGGCGTCAGGCAGAATGCGGTTCTGCCTGACGCCCTTTTTACTTCTTCGGAGCTAGATTGGCTACTCCAGCCGCTTCAGCAAGTCCTGTTGGGCGGCTTGCCACTGCGGGAGTTCCTTGGAGTCCTGCCACAAATCCAGCAGCTCGGAGTTGCGGAGAACGGCTTGTACTGCGCGGCGTGCCAGCTCCGTCAACTCGTCTTCGTCGCTGACGTCGAGCTCATCGGCCAGCTCGCGCAGGTCTTCGGGAAAGTCGGGGGCTGGCTGGCCCTGCCAGGCGGCTACAATTTCGGCGGCGGCCAGCGCGTGGGCGGCTACGTCGGCTTCGAGGTAGCCTTCGTCTTCGGCAGCCGTTACCAGAGTTTCGAGCAGTACCAGCTCACTTGGGTCATCGGCAAAATCGGCCAGGAAGTCTGCTGCGTCGTCGTTGTCAAAATTCCGAAAGCCAAAAGCGCCCATAAGAACAAGTCAGGTAAGTGAAGCCGCAAAGATAGAAGAGCCTGCGAAGCGGCCTAGGCCAGCGGTAATTCCGGCAGCGGTTGGTGGGGGCGGGCGTAGCCATAGCGCGCTTGGGCCGTGGCTGTGTGGTAGGTATCCAGGCCCGAAAGGCAGACGCTATCGGCGGCAGGTAAATCCAGAGAGCCATCGGGACGCAGAATTTCCTCCCCCAGGTACAGTTGCTCTACCCGGCCGATCAGGAGAATGGTGCCGTTTACCTCAATGGGCACTTCCTGCACCAGCTCTAGGCCCATCTGCACCCGACTGCCCTGCACATAGGGAGCCGCAAAATTGTCGCGGTATTCCGGCGTCAGGCCGCAGGCATCAAACTCCGATTCCTCGCGCGAAAAGTTGGCGGAGGTAGCATGCGCCTCTCGCATAATGCCGCTGTGCACATGATTGATGGTGTAGCGCCCGGTGGCCTGAATATTCTCGTAGGTATGGCGCGGCACACTGGCCGGGCGCATCACAAAGCCAATCAGGGCCGGGTTAGACCCCAGATGCACCACGGAACTGATGACGGCAACATTGGTGGCGCCGTCGGGGGCGGCCGTCCCCACCAGGTTGGCGGGTTTGTAGCCCGTCACAGAGTTGATCAGATTCAGGCGGAATACTTTTTCCAGGCCAGCAAGGTCAGCGGCGGTAAAGTGAGGCATAAAGGCAAGCAAAAGAAGTCGGAGATAGAAGGCAAGTCCCGACCTTTACCAGATGTTTCGTTTTTTGTTCAGCAAGCGTGCCTGGTTGGAGCCGGTTGTATATCTACTGATAGGCCTAGGTCTGTACCTGAGCGGCTGGCACACCGAGGTATTGGGCCGCCTGCAGCAGGGCTTGCTCAGCACGGGTTTGTGGCAGCCTAAGCTAACTACGCAGGCGGCGCAGCCGGGCGCTCAGTATCCTACTGCCGATTATTCGCTGGTCTTGCTGCCCCTGAACCAGCCTGGGCCGGCGGTGCCGTTTTCTGAGTTGCGGGGCAAGGTGGTGTTTCTGAATATCTGGGCCAGCTGGTGCCCGCCCTGTGTGGCGGAGCTGCCGGATATTGCCCGACTTGCCCGCCGAACCAACCCCGACAGTGTGGCCTTTGTTCTGCTTTCTCTCGACCAAAACCCGGAAAAGGCCCGCCGCTTCCTAGCCCGCCGCGGCATCACGGTGCCGGCCTATTCGCCGGGCTCTCCCTTGCCGGCGGCCTACCAAACCAGTGGTATTCCGGCCACGTTTATCCTCTCGCCCGCCGGACAAATTATCGGGTCGCAGGAAGGGATGGCCGAATACGACTCCCCCGAAATACTAGGCCTCTTGCGCCGCTGGCAGAAGCGGTAACGCTTTAAGCGCGGGTGTGGTACCAAATGGCAAACCCCAGGGCCACAATGGCCACCACTACCATCAAGGTATAGATGGCCCGGTTTTGCCGGGGCTCAATTTCATTCTCTTTCATGACCGATGGTTGAAAACGGCCAGGTAGCAGGCCGTTGCCCCATTCAACGGCCAAGGGCAAAGGGGGTTAGGGGCCGAGGTAGAAAAATAATTCCATAATTTATCGAATAAATAATCTGTTATTTATTCGAAGTTATTTAAACAAAAAAATAAATACACCTGGTGCACCGATAAATATTTACCGGTGCGCCAGGTGTATTTATTTTTTTGTTTAAATGCCAGACCCCGATTAGGGCATCAGCACTTTGTCGATTACGTGAATCACGCCGTTGCTTTGCGTTACGTCGTAGGTTGAAATAGTGGATACACCTCCTTTTTCATCTACCAATACAATGTTCTTCGGGCCGTTCATCATGGCTTTCAGGGTGCCGCCGCTTACCGTCTTCAGCGAAGCGGTGCCTTTGCCAGCCTTGATGGCCGCCATGATTTTATCCGACGTCATGTTGCCGGCTACCACGTGGTAGGTCAGGATTTTGGTAAGGGTGGCCTTGCTCTCCGGCTTCACCAGGGTTTCTACCGTGCCAGCGGGCAGGGCATTGAAAGCCGCATTAGTAGGTGCAAATACCGTGAATGGGCCTTTGCTCTGCAGGGTTTCTACCAGACCGGCTGCTTTTACAGCAGCTACCAGCGTGGTGTGGTCTTTTGAGTTGACCGCGTTTTCTACGATGTTCTTGTTGGGGTACATAGCCTCACCGCCTACTGAAACGGTGCCGGCTACCATCTTGGCTTGAGCCGATACTGAAGTAACTGAAGCAGCGCCCATCAGGGCTACAAAGGCGAAAGAAAGCAGATGCTTTTTCATGTGGGTTTGTGAGTAAGGGGAAAGTAGATTGGTTTATTTGAGGGCATCTACGCCACCTTGCTCACAACCGGATTTCGTTTCCTGTAAATATTTTTAATTAATTATATAAGTTGCGTTGTAAGGACTTGTATAGTAATGCTATTGCTGTGCTTATTATTGCAGATAAAATGTCTGTGCGGTGAATAATGAATTTTAGTTTGCTGGAAAAATAGTCAAGATGCTTTTAGCTATCTGCCAAAAAAAGCGCTTAGCAAAGCAGCATCTTGCTGATATATATCTGGTAGAAAGCGTAGCTGGCCGTTATCCGTCTCGCAGGTGTAGTACCGTAGATAGATGGGCAGGCCTACGGTAAGGTCGAAGCGGTGCTTGTCGCGGGCTTCCACACTGTCATACATTTCCCTGATCACCTTAGCCTTTCCTTCGCGGCGGAGCAGATACTCGGCCAGCTTCAGCGGTTTCTCCACCCGCACACACCCGTGGCTGATGGCCCGCTCGGTGCGCGTGAAGGCGGTTCGGGCCGGGGTATCATGCAGGAACACTTTCTCCTGATTGGGGAAATAGAAGACCACGTTCCCCAGGGCATTGGTAGCGCCGGCCCGTTGCCGGATGGCATACGAGAAGGTTTCTGGCGTGACGCGCGCCCAGTTTACGTGCCAGGGATTGATCAGGCGCCCCCGGCCATCGTAGAGGCGGTAGCGGTTGTCGTATAGGTAGCCCGGGTCTTTTTGGAGCTCGGGCAGAAACTCGCGCACCGCAATGCTATAAGGTACCCGCCACTCCGGGGCCGTCACGAACACGATAATCTTGCTGCTGAGTATGGGCGTCGGTAAATCGGGCTTGCCTACCACTACGCGGTGGGTTTGCAGTACTTTTCCTTTCTTAATTATTTGGAGCCGGTAGGCGGGAATATTTACCACGGCGTATTCCGAGTCGGTGGCGGCTTCCCAGCGCATACGCTCCAAGTTGATAGCCACCCGCTGGAAGCCGGCCACGGTATCCTGCATCAGGCACAAGGAGTCTTCGGCGGAAGCGCGTAAGGCCCGGCTCCAGCTGGTTTGCAGTAAGCGGTAGGCCAGATGCTTGGGCTGTTGTTGCAAAAAGGCAGCAGTCAGGTCAGAATTATTGAGCGCCTGGTGGAGCAAATCGGCCGTTTGGAGGCTTCGCAGACTATCGGGCTGGGCAGGCTCCAGGGTGCCCGGTTGGAGACGGCCCTGCCGCAGGTGGTATAGGTAGCGCACCAGTGCATCGGTCAGGTGTAGCTCACAGGTGGCCAGTTGTTGCCCCCGGGCAGCGGGCCGCTGCATGGAGTCCGGCATGGCCAACAGGCGTTGCCAGGCGTAGGCCTCTCGTACCAGCCCGAACTCAGCCGCTCTGCCCAAAAGCTGCAGGGCTTCTTTGGCCTGCGGGTTCCAGCCGGAGTCCTGGGTCCAGCGGGCCGCATACGCATTGGTGCTGTAGAAGCTTCGGACCGCCGGGCCCATCTGCAGGCCCAGGCGCTCATACGTAGCCGTTGGCCCCAGGGGCCTGGTATCGAGCAGGCGCTCTAGAGAAGAGCGCACGGCCGTCATCGGCGAAGCTGCCGGACGAGTAGGTAGACCTTCGCTTTTGTCCGGGGAGGAAGCCTCCACGGAAAATGCGCAGCCAGCGAGGGTCAGTAGAAAAATGGCAGACCGCACGGTGCTTCTTAACCAGTCCATAGGTACAGGGGTAAGAAGTGACGGGAAATGCTGGGCAGAGGAAACGTGGAACTATAGGCGCTGATGCAACAGGTGAGGAGTGTAGGCCAGGTAGGAGCAAGGGTAGTAGATATAATTTCCGGAATTTCTCCGGGGTATCCTACAAAAAGCCCGAATCCTGTAAGTTTTTACGTGCAAAGCCCCAATTGGGGCTTGTGCTATAAAGCGGGTGGCCTAGGGCTTGAGGCGTGGGTCGAAGGGGTGGGGCTCCAGGGCCACGGTGCGCAGCTGCTGGTGGTCGGGGTGAAGCGGGTTGAGCAGATAGTTCCACTCGTGCGGGGCATGGGCCGAGGGCACCCGCATCAGCCACTCCTTGCCTTCGTCAATCCAGACGCGTGCGAGCTGGGCTAGCTCTAATGGGTACGGCATCTGCTGCCAGTTGGCGGGTAGCTCTTCCAGCGTTACGTGTCGCACGGATGCCGTGTCTGGAACCTCCAGCGTAAGCGCGAAATAGTTGCGGGGTAGGGAGGGAGAGTTGGCCAGCACTTCCAGCTTTGCCAAGGATAAATGCTCGGACGTATATATAATCAGGGTCCCGATTTCGTGCCAGCGCCCTCCGTAGTAGAGGCCGCCCTGGCCCGAGGTATCGGAAATGTACGGGGCCTTACCCAGGCGGTAGAGCAGCATAAAGTGGCCTAGGAGTAGTGCCCGTACTGAATCCGGCCCAGAATGTCGCAGATCTGCTCGCGCCCAATAGCCGATGACAGCAGTTCCTTCGGCCGGATGCCGCCCAGCGCCGGATTAGGCGTAGCCAGCCAGTGCTGAAAATCGTCCTGGTCCTCGAACACCTCCAGGCCTTTGGCCAGTACGCCGGAAAGCTGAATCGTTTTCTCCCCTTCATCCAGCGTGAGGGCCTTGTGGCTTTGCTCCCGGCGCGCCAGCGTGCTTTCTGAAATGCCCAGCACCGCACTGATTTCCTTGTTGGAGAACTGTAGCCGCTGTTGCAGGGCCCGCACCGCCTGCACCGAAATGCCTTTAATAGCCACACCCAGCAAGTCCAGCTCATTGCGCACGAGCTGCGGAATTACGGCCGGCCCGCCCATCAGGTCCACCATGCTGGCCACGGAAGTTTTACGAACGACTGTCATTTGCGTGTTTTTAAACCGTCATTTGATGGCAATATACGCAGGAACGGAAAACATCTGCTAAAAGATTCCATCAGGGTGTTTCAATAGCTGAGCCCGGCTACAGTTGATACCTTTGCCCGCTTCCAGTACCTGGCCTAGGCCACTGCTTTATAATGTATGTCTGACGCATCCCAACTGATTACCCAAACGGCCGACTTTGTTCGGGATAAATTTCTACATGAAGGCTCCGGCCACGACTGGGCCCACATCCGGCGGGTGTGGCACGTAGCCCGAGCGCTGGCCCAGCAAACGCCCCATGCCGATGTGCTCGTGACGGAGCTCGGTGCTTTGCTGCACGATGTAGCCGACTGGAAGTTTCACGACGGAGACGAAGAGGCCGGCCCTCGGGCGGCGCGCACCTGGCTGGAAAGCCAAGGGGCCAATGAAGCCGTGATTCAGCGTGTAGAAGCCATCATTCGCGAAATCAGTTTTAAAGGGCTAGGGGTAGCCACGCCCATGAGCACTGTAGAAGGAGAACTGGTGCAGGACGCCGACCGCCTCGATGCCATTGGCGCCATTGGCGTAGCGCGGGCCTTTGCCTACGGTGGCCACAAAGGGCGCCCCTTGCACGACCCTGAAGTAGCGCCCATCGAGCACGCATCCTTTGAGAGCTATAAGCAAAACACGGCGCCCACCATCAACCACTTCTACGAGAAGCTGCTGCATCTGCGGGAGCGGCTGAATACGCCCGCCGCCCGCCGGGTGGCCGAGGAGCGTCACCAGTTTATGGAGCAGTTTCTGGAACAGTTCCTGCGGGAGTGGGACAGCCAGGATGTGGCCTAGGCCACTTCGAGTATTCCCCAACTCCTGTAGGCCACTTCCCAGACTTCAACCTGAGGCTGTTCAATGGTGGGTCAGCTTCGCAGAACTCAATATCTTAGCCGCATGAATTTTCGCGTACTCACAACTCGTCTGCTGCTACCGGTAGTAGGCCTATTGCTGGTGGCTTCCTGCCGCACGTGCCCCATGGAAGCCTGCCACACCCGCAAGGTGCATTTACACAACGGTACCAAGTACCATGGGCAACCCTGGTTTAAAAAACAGAACCCCGCCATTGGCGAAAAAATCAAGATTCATAACCAGAATCAGAGCAAGCATAATAACGACCGCCGGAAGACCCTGTAAAGGGTGGAAAGATGGCGCTCAATTAGGTAAAACGGGCTTTTTTGCCTATCTTGCTGGCTTAAAGAAGTACACTCTCACGGGCTGAAAATCTCCGTTTTACACGGGGCTCTAGGCCACTTAGTTCTCCCTATGGCGGAAGGCGAAAAGATCATTCCGATAAACATTGAAGATGAGATGCGCGGAGCCTACATCGACTACTCGATGTCGGTCATCATCTCCCGGGCTCTGCCGGATGTGCGCGACGGTCTGAAACCCGTGCACCGGCGCGTGCTGTATGGCATGAGCGAGCTAGGCGTTTCCTACAACAAATCCTATAAAAAGAGCGCCCGTATTGTGGGGGAGGTGCTCGGTAAATATCACCCCCACGGCGACTCCTCCGTGTACGACACGATGGTGCGCATGGCCCAGGACTGGAGCCTACGCTACCCGCTCGTAGACGGCCAAGGTAACTTCGGTAGCATCGACGGCGACTCGCCGGCTGCTATGCGCTACACCGAAGCCCGCCTCAAGCGCCTCGCCGACGAAATGCTCGGCGACCTGGACAAAGACACGGTTGACTTCCAGCCTAACTTCGACGACTCCCTGGAGGAGCCATCTGTTATGCCGGCCAAGTTTCCGAACCTGTTGGTAAACGGCACCACCGGTATTGCCGTGGGTATGGCCACCAACATGGCGCCCCACAACCTAACGGAAGTGGTAAACGGCATCATTGCCTACCTCGGCAACGAGGACATTACCGTGGCGGAGTTGATGGAGCACGTAACAGCTCCCGACTTCCCAACGGGCGGTATCATCTACGGTTACGATGGTGTAAAGCAGGCCTTCGAAACCGGCCGTGGCCGCGTGGTGATGAGGGCGAAAGCCCACTTCGAAACGTTGCCTTCCGGTAAAGAGCAGATCATCGTGACCGAGATTCCCTACATGGTGAACAAGGCCTCCATGATCGAGAAGACGGCTGCCCTCATCAACGAGAAGAAGATTGAAGGCATTGCGGACTTGCGCGACGAGTCGGACCGCGACGGTATGCGCGTGGTCTATGACCTGAAGCGTGATGCCATGCCGACGGTGGTACTCAACAACCTGTATAAGTACACCCAACTGCAATCCTCTTTCGGTGTCAACAATGTGTGCCTGGTGAAAGGCCGCCCGATGACGCTGAACTTGAAGGAGCTGATTGTCTACTTCGTGGAGCACCGCGCCGATGTTATCGTGCGTCGGACCCGCTACGAATTAGCCGAAGCCCAGAAGCGTGCCCACATCCTGGAAGGCCTTCTGATTGCCCTCGACCACCTGGATGAGGTAATTGCTCTGATCCGTGGTTCCCGTGACCCCGAGGTGGCGCGCGGCCAGCTGATCGAGCGATTCTCCCTGAGCGAAGTGCAGGCCCGGGCTATCCTGGACATGCGTCTGCAGCGTCTGACTGGCCTAGAGCGCGACAAAATTGTGGCGGAGTATGATGAGCTGATGAAGCTGATCGACCACCTGAAGGCGGTACTGGCGTCGGATGAGTTGCAGCGGCAGATTATCCGCGACGAGCTACAAGAAATCAAGGACCGCTACGGCGATGAACGTCGGACGTCTATTGAGTACGCCGGTGGCGACTTCTCGATGGAGGATATGATTGCCGATGAGAGCATGGTAATTACCATCTCCAGCGAAGGCTATATCAAGCGCACTGCCCTGGACGAGTACCGGGCCCAAGGCCGCGGTGGTGTGGGGGCCCGGGGGGCTACCTCAAAGCAGGATGACTTCACGGAGCACCTGTTTGTGGCCACTACCCACGAATACCTGCTGTTCTTCACCGAAGCCGGCCGCGTGTTCTGGCTGAAAGTATACGAAGTGCCAGAAGGAGGGAAGGCTACCAAAGGCCGCCCCATTCAGAACCTGATTGAGATTCCTCGCGAGGATAATGTACGCTCCGTGCTCAACGTACGTGGCCTACGCGACCCCGATTACCTGGAGAATACCTTCCTGATGTTCTGCACCGAGCAAGGCACCGTGAAGAAGACTCCGCTGGAGGCTTACTCACGCCCACGCACGGCTGGCATCAACGCCATTACCATCAACGAAGGCGACCGTCTGCTCGATGTGCAGTTGACTACTGGTTCTTCGGAAGTGGTAGTAGCCTTGCGTTCGGGTCGGGCAGTTCGCTTCCCCGAGGAGAAGGTTCGCTCCATGGGCCGCACGGCCGCTGGTGTTCGTGGCATCACGCTCACCGACGAAACCGACCGTGTGGTTGGTATGGTGTGCATTGATAACGACAGCCAGCAGGAACTGCTTGTGGTATCCGAGAATGGTTACGGCAAGCGCAGCCCGCTGGATGAGTACCGCATCACCAACCGCGGCGGTAAAGGGGTTCGGGCCATGAAGATCACCGATAAGACGGGGCAGCTGGTAACCATCAAGGCGGTTACTGACTCCGACGATCTGATGATCATCAACAAGTCTGGTATCACGATTCGCCTCCGGATGGCTGACCTCCGCAGCATTGGCCGCGCCACGCAAGGTGTGCGCCTGCTGAAAATCAGCCAGGGTGATGAAATTTCCTCCGTAGCAAAAGTGGCGGCGGAAGAAGAGAAAGAGGCTGAACTGGTAGAGGAAAACGGTCTGACTCTGGGCGGGGACCCGAACGGAGAAGGCGGTGTGCCTACGCCAGACGCTGACCTAACGTCGCTCACTGATCCTGATTCGCTCAGCGCTAATTAACTTGCAACGGCAGAACTCAACCCTGGGTTCTGCCGTTTGCTTTGCAATTCCTTTCATACATCCCGATAATTCTTCGACAAACTCCCATGAAGAAGACTATTTTAACGCTCGTAGCAGCAGCGGCTCTGCATACTGCATCTGCCCAAAACTCGGCCGTAACCAATGCCGTTCTGTTTCAGCGCCAAGGCACTCTGGACAAAGCCCGCACTGAAATTGACAAAGCAATAACTAACGAGAAGACCTCGAACAAAGCCAAGACCTGGTACACGCGCGGCGAGATCTACGACGCAATGGTATCGAGCCCGATTTATGGTAAAGGGCTCGCCGCTGGTGAAGGCGCGAAAATAGCGTTCGAATCTTATCAGAAGGCTATACAGCTGGACGGTAAAGACGGCGAATTTGGCAAACAAGCCACGCAGAAGCTCGATGGCCTATATGGCTTGGCTCTGAACGCCGGCGTAGAAAACTACAACGGCAAGAAGTACGACGACGCGCTGAAAGCGTACTCGATGGCCCAGCAAATTCGTCCGCAGGATACGACGGCGTATCTGTATGCCGCCTACGCAGCAGCTGCCAAAGAAGACTTCTTAGCTGCCAAGGAGCAGTACACTAAGCTACAGGGCATTGGCTACAAATCGCCCCAGATGTATACGGCGTTGCTGCAGATGGCTCGTCAGGAGAAGAATGAGGCAGAAGCTTCCAAAGTACTGCAGCAGGCTCTTCAGGCATTCCCCAATAACAAAACGTTTATGCTCGAGGATCTGAATACCGATCTGAGCGCAGGACGCAGCAAGGAAGCATTGGCCAAGATTGATAAGGCTATTGCTGCTGATCCAAAGAATGCCAACCTGTATGCTGTAAAAGGATCCCTGCTGGACCAGGCCAAGCAGCCGGCCCAAGCCCTGGAAGCATACAAGAAAGCCGTTGAAATTGAGCCCGAGAACTTCGATGCCAATTTCAACCTGGGCGTATACAACTATAACAAAGCAGCTGATTTGTATACCAAAGCCAGTAAGATGAGCTTGGCAGAATATCAGAAGTCAGGTAAGAAGTTTGAAGCCGATGGCAAGAAGTACTTCCAGGATTCGCTGCCGTATTTTGAGAAGGCTTTAGCTGTTCAGCCCAACGACCGTTCTACCATATCGTCTCTGCAGAAAGCGTATCTACGTGTAGGTCGTACTGCTGATTCAGAGAAGATGGCGGCCAAAATGGATGCCCTCAATAAAAAGTAAACGATATAACCTGCTCTGGTAGCAGGGGAGAAAGAAATAGCCCAGATCTGCATATAGCCAGGTCTGGGCTATATTTTCAAAACATTACTTAACATAATATAAATTATAAGACAAATGGAATTGGGTTAATATAGGTATAGATCTAGCCTTTATAGGTAATGTATCAATGCCGTAATTATCCTTTGGCATCAGTAGTTCACAATACGATTAAAGGACTCGCAGTAATGGATGTTTAAAGAGGTTTGCTGGGCTCTGCATCACCCGTTAATCGCATACTCTGAATCCACTACAGGTAGCCTGCACACGCCGTGTTAGAAATAACTCGTGGCCCGCGGCATCAGTGTGGTTGCGCTCTGGCGCCGAGGGTATCTACGCGCTTACTACGTTGCCCCCGTACAACGCCATTCGGTGCAGCGAGTGTTTTTAGCTGCATCAAGCAGTTTTGGTGCGTGATTAAGTACCTATGGCATGTTGAATATTTTTTTTTTGCCGTTGCCTTAATTTAGTTGGCGGTAGCTGTCTATCATACTAGGCCTAGCCCGCCAGCACGTGTTATAATGATGAGCTTCTGAAGTTGCAACATATAGCAAAGTGCTTCAGAGAATTCATAGGTAGTTTTCATTAGTCACAGCTGTAGCGAGTTGAACGATGTAGCAAGCGTCTGACTGGCCTAGAGCGCGACAAAATTGTGGCGGAGTATGATGAGCTGATGAAGCTGATCGACCATCTGAAGGCGGTACTGGCGTCGGATGAACTGCAGCGGCAGATCATCCGCGACGAGCTCCAGGAAATCAAGGACCGCTACGGCGATAAACGTTGGACGTCGATTGAGTATGCCGGTGGCGACTTCTCGATGATAGTACTTAAACTCTGCTGTAAATAACTAGGGTGAGTTAAAAGCTTGTACTATAATAGAGTCAAGCTCTACTCCTACTGAGCTTATTCACTTAATGAAGCTACTAGTAGAATTTCATAAGAAATAAGGTAAAATGAATTAGGTGCTGTATTAACGCACTAGCCTGTTTGTAAGCCAATAGGTTAATTATTGAACTCTTGACGTCTGTAGAAACAGATCGTTCAAATAAGGGATCCAAATAGGGCCAGAACCGCTCCTCTCCCGCTGACCGTGCCAGCGGCCAGATGTATAAAGAGGGTATTAAAATTATATTGTTAATGGTAAGGTCAGTTAAGATGATAGAGATAATATATTAAGGTAAAAAAAAGTACAAAAAGGTAAGAAAATAGGGCTTTTTTATGCTTTGCACTACTACTTTATACTAAAAAATTTTAATTTACTTCATTATCTTTAGTGCTGAATCCCCCTTTATTACTCTCTCAATTTTCATCAACCATACATATGCCTAAAACCATTGACTATCCACGCACTAGTTATACCAGTGCGTGGGAAGTGGCTGAAGTCGTAGATGATACGGGTGGCAAGTGCGCTATTGAAACGGCAGCACGGAAGCTGAATCGTAAAGTCAGTGGCTCCTTTAAAGCCATCATAGGATCTGCTGTAAAGTTCGGGCTACTTACCAGTAAGCGAGAGTTCCTGACTACAACGAACCTATTCCGACGCATAAAGCATGCGTATGACAAACAGGAAGAGCGCATCTATCATCGGGAAGCATTTCTGCATCCTCCTCTGTTTACCCAGATATGCCGGAAATTCCGTAACCGTGAACTCCCAGTGCACATGCTGGATGTCATGCTGCTTCGGGAATTTGGTGTAGAAGAAATAAATGCTCAGGGAGTTGCCAAAGCATTTATTGATGGAGCACGAATGGTAGCCATCCTCGACGAGCAGAACATCATAGCTGACATAGATCAGTTAGATGCACAACAGGGGCCTAGAAAAGAGCTTAGTAATTCTGAGATGCCCCTTAATCTATTTAAGGGTGTGCCACCAACAAATGCATCTGCAGCTATTACGCCTCCTGAGCAGCGCCTACCACTAGCACAAGCTGACTCAGGTACCAATGGTATATCTACAAGCCAGGACTTTGTGCCTCCTCATCGTACCTCAGATCCAGTGTCCAACCTCTTTGGGCTAGACACTGATGATCTAGAGGATGATAAGGAAGATACTAATGACTTCCAGAGCACAAGACCAACTTCTAATGCAAGGTTTGTACCTCCGGTATTCGCAGCTACACCTACAGCACCTGAAGAAGCTCCAGTAGCTAGCCAACAACCTGTGGCTACCCAACAGCCAGTAAGTACTCCCGTGACTAAGGCATCTGCACCCGAAATGCTGCAGAAGCCATCATCTAGGCCTATTACAGGAGGAGCAACAACACCTAATCTGTCATATAGCATTCATATAAGCGGACCAGGGTTAGACACTCGGCTTGAAATTCAGGATCCTGAGGACTTACTGCTGGCAAGTGCCTTGTTGGATAAGATAAGGCGACAACTAACACGCTAACCTTAAAAGGCCCTAAGAATAGCTATTCTTAGGGCCTTTTAAGGGTTTCACCCCTCCTATTCCAGTCTAAGCAATCTTATGACTTGCCTGACCTGTTTTAACATTATGTTAATCTATCTAATCTTTACTCAACTTGCCGATAATCCAGTATCCTCCATCCTTTTTGGCTTCCAGGTAAAAGCTATCAAGAACAGTTACTCTTACCCCCTGATCCAGCCAGGAAGCTGGAATTCGGGGCGCAATGGGTGATGCTGAAAAGACCACAGCCGGCAACTTCAGGTTTCTGGCGGCGGAGGAAGCGGGCAAATGCCAGATTGGAATAGCGCGCCCAGCTGACCATACCTGTTTCACATGCAGCGTATCCAGGCTATACCAAGGCATCCCCTGCAGCGCCTGGTTATACCGAACGTCACGCATCAGGCGTAGGCCAGGCGTATCTCGCCGACGCTCCCACGTTGGGTAAAAGGGCAATAGCAAAACCAGCAGGCCCGCCATTCCCGTCAGGGAGGCCCCCATCAGAGAAGTAGGCCGAAGAGGCCGTATCCCCTGCTGCAGAACGAATACTGCTAGGCCACCAAAGAGAACCACCGCAGCCACCAGACGCGCCCCCTTCGTTCCTGGGAGTGTAACCACTGCCATGGCAACAGGCACGGCCAGACACACCAGTAGCAGAATGACACCCCAGCTACGCAGGGCCCATTTATCGGAGTTGGTGCTAGAATGGGTAGCACCGGCAAATTCCCAGTAGCGAATCAGCCCGGCTACCAATAAGGCCAGGGGCGGCATGAGGGGCAACATGTAGCGCTCTTTCTTCTCCGGCACTAAGCTCAACAATACCAACCCTCCCAGGGCCCACCCCAGTGCCAGCATATATGGGATATAGCGCTGTACCCGCGGACGAGCATATGGCCAGACCAAGGATAGCAGGGTTACAAGAGCCCAAATGCCAGTAAACACAGCAAAAGGCGCATAAAACCAAAAGGGCTTAACATGACGGTCGCCCCAAGACGATATTTCCGTGCGGGCCACTACCAAAGCAGCGGGCGCTACTTCCTGATAGATGTACCATGGCCAGCTGAGCCCAACCAACAACAATAGGCCTACTGCAAGGACGGTGCCTGCCATATGTGCGCGCAGCTGCTTACGATGCGCTGGATTGCTGGTCAGATAAGCTACAAGGAAAGGCAGAAGCACCGTGTAAAGCGCCACCGGCCCTTTACTCAGCAACGACATCCCTCCCAGTAGCCCGGCCCCGGCAAGCCACCCTAGCGCCGGGCCTGATTTTCGCCAGCCTTTCACCAACAGCCACAACGCTCCTACCATCAGGCTCACGGCGAATATATCCCATTGCCCCTCCCGACCCGTGGTAATCACTAATAAGGAACTGGCAACTACCAGCGCCGCATACCAGGCCGTGCGCCCCGGGTCTTCCGTATCGCCGGGGAGCTCCTGGGTTAGCTCACGCGCCAGTCCCCATAGGAAAAACACGAGTAGCGTTGCGACCAAGGCAGCAGGCAGGCGCAAGAGGCCTAAATCTTCGGTTGGGCCTAATATTTTCTGGAGGCCTGCCACTGCCCAGGTAGGTAGCGGCGGCTTGGCCAATCGAAGGTCTCCGTTCATGGTAGGAATAAGCCAGGAGCCTCCCGCCACCATTTCGCGGGCCGCCACAAAATTACGGGCCTCCATAAGGCTTACCCCGGGAGCTCCACCGTGAATAAAGAAATTGGTGATGCACACGACCACCACCGCTCCTATTCTACCCCACAGTTGAGCACGCTTTGGCTGGGTACCGATTTGTTCCATGTAATCAGTGCTTATAAAAATTGACTATTCCCTTGGCTTCCGGAACGCGAGTCCAGCATCAGGGGCTTGTGGCATGCACACTAGACAAGGTCTCCTGGTGGTTGGTTTGCACGCGGCGCAGGACGGCTTGCAACCGACGGACATTATCTACCTCGTAGGCATCAGGCTGGCAGCTGACAACTCGCCGCAGGGCTTTGGTAGAGCGGCCTCCAAACACCACTACCTGCCGGCCAAGAGCGTGAATCTGGGTAACCCGCGCTGCCGTAACAGCATTTTTTGGCAACACTACCGCCTGTACATCCAGCGAAGAAAGCGCCAGCATACCCTCATCGAAC